>CAXBNA010000055.1:0-31174 GCA_963976915.1 uncultured Verrucomicrobiales bacterium | reverse complement strand
GTGTTCTTGACCTCGTCACCAGCCTTGATGCCTTCGCCGTGACCGAGAAGCACGCAGCCGACTTCGGTCTCCTCCAAGTTCAAAGCCAAGCCATAAACCCCGCCTGGGAACTCAACCATTTCGTTGAGCATGACGTCGCTCAAGCCTTCCACCTTGGCGGCTCCATCACCGATTTCGCGGATGACGCCGACGTTGGATTTCGTGACTGCGGTCTTGAGACCTGCGATCTCGGATTCGATCTCCTGAAGGATGTTGCTCATGGTGTTAAACGAAGGGGAAAGGGATCTGTGGAAAAGGGAAAATGAATGAATTAAACGAGTTGGTCTCTCAGGGCCTCGAGACGGGCTTTGACACTGCCGTCCCAGACGTCACTGCCAACCTTGACGCGAATGCCGCCCAGCAGTTCCGGCTTGACCGAAAAACTGAGGTCCAGCGCGCGCCCGGACTTGCTTTCCAAGCCAGCCTTGAGTTGCGCCTGGAGCTCCGGAGAGAGCTCCGTCGCACTGTCGACCTTGGCGCTTTGACCATTCACCTCAGACGACACTTGCCGGAAGAAGGCATGCAGGATGCCGAGGTAGCCACGGGGCTTCGAGGAGCCCACCTTATTGACCACGGAGCGGACACGACCCTCGTCGAGCTGGCCTTCAACCAGGCAGGCGCGAAAGAGCTGGCGCGATGCACGGCGGGCTTCCTTGCTGATTTTCATGGCGTGTCGGCTGGCTGCGAAAAAAGGGATTAGGCAGAGACTTGAGCGGTCGTCTCTTGGTTGATGCGGCTCTGATCTTCCGAGGTGAGGACCTTGCCCGTCACGCGCGCAGTGGCATCGGACACCATGCGGCCAAACTCGGATTTCAGCTCGGCCATGAGTTGTTCGTGCTCAAGTTCCGCCGCTTCTTTGGCGCGATTCAAAATTTGATTGGCCTCATGAAGAGCCATCTGCTGACGCTTCTCCTGAAGGGCCTTGGCGGCGGTATCCGCTTCCTTCACCACGCGATCCGACTCGGCGTTCGCCTTGTCCATGATCTCCTGGGCGTTCTTTTCAGCAGCCGCGAGATCCTTGGCGATCTTCTCAAGCTTGGCTTCCCCGTCGGCGATGCGCTGACGGCGCTGCTCCAGCATGGCCATGATCGGACCAAAGGCGTACTTCTTCAAAACAAAGAAGACAGTGCCGAACACAATGATCTGCGCGATGAGCTTGCCCGTTTCGAGGCCAAACTGTTCGGCGATGCCGGATGCTGCAAGGACGGTCATGGTTGGTAAATGTGGAACAAGGACGAACTAAAAAAGGGTTGAAGGAGCGGCGGACGAACCACCGCTCCTTCAAAGGACTTAGCGACCACCAAAGGCGATGATCAGGGCGTAAATGGCGATAGCTTCTGCAAGCGCCATGCCGATGATGCCGAGGGTCAGGATGTTACCGAAGGCGCCGGGGTTGCGACCGACAGCTTCGACAGCCTTGCCGCCGATGAGGCCGATGCCAATGCCAGCACCAGCACCCGCGAGACCGAGGGTGATGGAACCGTTGACGCTTTGAGCGACGGCAGGAGCGGCGTCGCCTGCGGCGGCGGCCATTGAGATGATTTCAGTGATCATGTATGTGTAGTATCTAGTGTTTCGTTGTTTCGACGGCCGCCCACACGCTTGGCATGGTCCCGACCATCAAAGGGTTCAAAGTCGATCAGTGGTGCGCGTCGCCGTGCTCCTCCCCGTGATCATCATGCGATGTGGAGAGCTGGATGTAAACCGCGCAAAGAAGGGTGAACACCATCGCCTGCAACAGGCCGACAAGCAGCTCCATGAAGTAAAACGGAAGCGGAGCCACCAAGCTCAAGATGAACTGTCCCGTCGAACCAAGGCCAAACATCGTCCCGAGATTCGACATCGTGTGGAGAAGCGTCTCCCCCGCATAAATGTTCCCGAAAAGCCGGAGTGAGAGCGAGACTGGACGGAAGGCAAAACCCACCAATTCGATGATCCCGACACCAAAGAAGACGATCACGAGGAAAACTTGGATGAAGACGTTCTCCACCTTGCCCTTGGGACCGAAAGTGTGAACCAGAAAGCCCCAGACACCGAGTTCCCGAATGGTCAGGACTGTCCAAATCAGCATGAAGCAGAGGGCCATGCCCAGAGTCATGTTCAAATCTGCCGTCGCCGGGCGAAGCAATGGCCGCTCCATGTGATCGACCGTGAAGAAGCCCGGCCCATCACCCCAACCAATGGTTCCCACACCGGGCAGGAGACCAAAATAGTTCGATACCAAGATGAAAATGAACAGAGTCGCCAACAAGGGGAAGGCGCGAGGAGCCTGCTTTTTGCCTACAATGGCCTCGACACGGTCATAGAGAAACTCGATCACCATTTCGAACCCATTCTGCCACTTGTGTGGGATCAGGGTCATTTTGGTCGTGGCTTTCTTCGCCATGTAAAGGATCAGGCCCAGCACCAACACCGCCACAAAACAGGAATTGGTGATGTAGGCACCAAGACCCTCGTCGGTGAATAGCGTCGTCGCCCTCACCTCGGCGAGGATCGGGGACAAAAACAGTTGGCTGGGAGAAAAAGCGTCCATGAATGGATTGGGCGCAGGCGCGTCCCCGATTGATTATCTTGTTGGCGGAGCAGGGCAAGATGTATTTGTGAAATTTTTCACAAAGTCCATTCCCCCCTTATTTTACGGGCTTTCCGGCTCCTTGGGTCGATTTCTGAATTATGTCCAATGGGGAGGAAGCCCGAAGAGCATTGATGATCCGCTTGGCTTTTGTGGGGATGCTTGCGAAGCCGCCAGTGACCACCCATGATTCCCCATGCAGCCGCCATCCCTCCCGCCCGTACTGTCCATTGCAGGATCGGATTGTTCGGCAGGCGCGGGGATTCAAGCCGACCTCAAAACGATCACGGCGCTGGGTGGCTACGGATTGACCGCCGTCACGGCGATCGTTTCGGAGACGCCGGGCAGGGTCTCCCAACTGGCGCTGGTGGAGCCGGGGTTGATCGAGGATCAGATCCGGGTGCTGTTTGAGGGTTTTCCGATTCTCGCGGCGAAGACTGGGATGCTGGGCGGGCTCGATCAGGTCGAGGCCGTGGCCCGCGCATGGGCGGCTTACGGCGGGGACATCCCGTTGGTCGTGGATCCCGTCATGGTCGCCACCGGAGGCGGAAGCCTGCTGATGGACGGTGCCGTGACCGCTCTGGCCACGCAGATTCTCCCGCTCGCCACAGTGATCACGCCGAACATGGACGAAGCAGGGGCGCTTCGAGGCCGGCGGATTGAATCCCGGGAAGCCATGGCTGCCTGCGCCTCGGATTTGGCGGACCACTTCCAAACCGCAGTCCTGCTCAAGGGCGGCCATCTGAAAGACGACCGCGCCGACGACGTGCTGGTGCACGCAGGCGGTCTCACTTGGTTTGAGGGAAAGAGAACCCCCGGAGTCTCAACGCATGGAACCGGTTGCACCTTGTCGAGCGCCCTGGCCACGCACCTGGCTCTGGGTCTCGATTTGGTGAATGCCGTGGCGGCGGCCAAACGTTTTGTCTCTAGGGCCATTGAACGTCATCTGCAGTGGACAGGGTCCATCGGTCCGGTTCATGCTCTCCATCACGATGCCGCCCGCGATCAACGCCCGTCATGAAAATGCGATCCATCCTCCTTGCCTGCCTCTCCGCTCTCCCAGCCGGGTTGTGGGGCGCAGACGCGGACAAAAAAGACGAATCCGAAGTGTCGCAGGCGGGGATCCAATCGGCCATTCAACTGCTTCGAAGCGAGTACATCCGTGGGACCGAGCTGGACTTCACCGCGTTGAACCGCGCTGCGCTCGACGGCCTTCTCCTTCGGCTCCAACTCGGTGCGACGCTCGTTCCGAACAAGGTCAAATCCCAGGAGCCCGTTGAACCGCGAGTCCTGTCGGCAAAGCTCGCTCCGGGCATTGGCTGGGTTCGCCCCCTCACCTTCCAGCGCACCGAGACGGATCTGCTTCGCTCGGCGGTGGAATCCTTGAGCCGGGAAAAGGTCACGCAACTCATCCTCGATCTCCGGTCGCCCTGCTCGGATGCCGACTTCGATACGGCTGCCGAGATGCTGGATCTTTTTGTGCCACCCGCAGAAGTCCTGTTCAAACTCCAGCAGGAAGGCCGAACAGACGCCGAGCTCTTTCTTTCACGCGAAGCCGCCACATGGACGGGCGACATCATCACCTTGATCGATGCCAATTCCTGCAATGCGGCCGAAGCCATCGCCGCCGTCTTGAACGAACGTGATGCCACGCTGCTCGTCGGCACCCCCACCCGGGGCGCGACGGTGCGCTACGAGGTTCAGCCCATTGATCGCGAGTGGAGCCTCAAGTTCGCACGTGCGGAGATGCTCCTTCCAGATGGCACCTCACTCTTCAAAAAGGGCCTCACCCCGGAGTTCCGCGTCCAAATGAACAAGCAGGAGAGCGCGAAAGCCCGGAAGCTTCAAGAAGCTGGCAAGGTCACCGAGACCGTTTTCGACCAGGCTCGGGTTCGCTACAACGAAGCCGCCCTCGTGGCCCGCAAAAATCCGGAACTGGATGCCTACATCCGCCGCAGCGCGGGCGAAGAGACCGATGGCGATCGAGAACCTTCCAGGGACCGCGTCCTGCAAACGGCCGTCGACATGCTCCGCGCCAAGGCCTTCATCAGCGGAGGCCAATTCAAGTGGAACGAACGCAAGCCGGAGCCCGCATTCGACGAGCCCGAGATCCCGAAAGCCCTGCCCGCCGACGCCCCATGAATCACACGACCCACACCGCCAATCCCTCGCTCATCGAGACGACCATTGAGGTGCGCGAGGTGCTCAGTGATCGCAATTGCAAAGTCGCCCTGCCCAATGGGCGCATCATGTTTGGCTACCTCTCGGCCCGGGCCAGCTCGATGAAACTCACACCCGGCCTGCGCGCCCGCGCTCACCTCAATGTCGCGGACTTCGAACGCGCCATCCTCATCGAGCCTGCAACCGACTGATTGAGCAGGAAAGTTGCGGTCTCCTCCGCCGTTCTTTATCGCCCATGCCGACCCCCGCCACCCGCATTCTCATCGCGGACGATCACGCCGTCGTCCGCAGCGGCTTCCGCCGCATCCTCGACGCCCAATGGGATTTCGAAGTCATTGGGGAAGTCTCCAACGGACGCGAAGCCGTGGACACCGCGGCCGAACTTCAGCCAGACGTTGTGCTGATGGACGTCACGATGCCAGAGCTCAATGGCATCGAAGCCACACGACGCATCACCCGCGACAGCCCCAGAACACGGATCCTGGCACTCTCGATGCACAAGGACGCGGTCTACGTTCGTGAAATCCTCCGCGCAGGAGCCAAGGGCTACCTTTTGAAAGACTCCGACGAAAAGGATCTCCTCGCAGCCGTCCGAGCCGTGGCCGTCGGTCAAGGCTACCTCAGCCCCGAAGTCTCGGACGCCGTGCTCGACGACTACCGCAAGCACGTCACCAATCCGATCGATCTGCTGTCATCCCGCGAGCGCGAGGTGCTTCAGCTCATCGCCGAGAGCAAGACCAACAAAGAGATCGCGACGATCCTCAGCCTTAGCGTTTACACCGTCGAAGCCCACCGCGGCCGCATCATGGAGAAACTCAACCTCCACTCCATTGGCGAACTCGTTCGCTTTTCGATGCGGAACGGTCTCATCGACTAATTCAACTGCCCCCACCGTGCCCTGGAACCGGTCCCTGCTTGCCGAAAGGGTCTTCACCCTGCCGAGGATCCACGAACGCACGGTGCTGTGGAGCCTCGTCCTCGGCTTCACCGTGGTCATGGTCCTGCTCGGATTCTCGGGATGGGTCGCCACCCGCGACAGCGCCGCCATTCGGAAAAGTGCGGGTCGGTTGGTGCACGAGCAATTGCTCATGGCCCGCCTGCTTCACGAAGTCCAGGTCGAACAAAACGCCCTCACCGCGATTCTCCATCAGTTGGCCAAATCTGGAACTCCCGAAGACCCGGCGCGTCTTCTCGAGGAACTTCAGGAAGCCGATGCGGCGATCCAGATGCTTTCGGTCGAAGCCAATCAAAAACGTGCCCACAAACGGTGGGCGGAGCTTGAGCATCGCGTCGCTTCCTTCACCGCCGAGGCACGTCGATTTCTCGAAGACGGTGGAAGCGATGCGCCCAACGACACCCTGACCCTTTTCGATCATCACGACGAAGTGGTGCGGATGGTCGATGAGATGTTGGGAGAAAGTTCCTCCCGGCTCTCCGGCGCGGATGGCGAGTTGGAAATGCAGTCCATTGAACTCGAACGGGAATCTGCCCTCCTTCTCGGTGCCAGCCTCGTCATGGCCCTCGTCTGCGCCATCGCCACGGTCCTCTTCGCCGCACGAAACATCCGGCGGATTGAGTGGCAGGCGGATGAACTCAGCCGCGTGTCCTGGCAGATGCTGCAAAGTCAGGAAGTCGCCGCCCGCCGCTTCTCCCATGAGCTCCACGACGAGCTCGGACAGTCCCTCGCCGCCGCACGTTCCAGTTTGAGGAAAATGTCGGCGAACGATCTCGACGAGAGCCGTGAGGACTGCATCGACCTCATCGATGGAGCCATCTCGAACGTGCGGGAACTCTCCCAGCTCCTCCGGCCTGTGATCCTGGATGACTTTGGACTCGATGCGGGCTTGCGATTCCTCATCGAAAAGTTCGCCCAACGCACGCGACTGAACGTCGAGTTCGACTCGGACGCTGCGGGTCGCTACCATGAGGAAACCGAGACCCACCTGTTTCGCATCACGCAGGAGGCCCTCACCAACATCGCCCGGCATTCCGGGGCGTCGGCAGTGCGCATTTCACTTCACGAAAAAACGGGATGCCTCCACCTGATCATTGAGGACAATGGCCGGGGACTGACGGATCCAGAACATCACCGCTCCAGCCTGGGGATGACCGGCATGCGCGCCCGCGCTCGTCAATCCGGCGGCGAACTCCTCATTGAGAAAGCGCAACCTCATGGCGTCCGCATTTCCGTCACCGTTCCTGCACGCCTGCCTCCCTCCACGCCGGAGGACAAGACCGACGCCGCGTTTCCGATCCTGAGCTGAGTGGAGGCGGAGTCGATTCGTTCACTACCGCTAGCCACCAGCTAGGTGAATCCGCCAAAAAATTGCCGCTGATCCTGGGCCGCCGGCAAAGGCAGCGCCCGAATCAACGGCAATTGGGGTTGGGGGTTTTGAAGTTGCGCGGAGTGAGTGAGTCGGCTCAAACGTTACGCCAAGCGCACCGCCGTTCCGACTAGGCGCGAATTCGACGCGCGGCCTGAGGGTGCGGAGAGACGGGCTGATGATCATCGAGGCCCGCAATGATCAGCTCGCGGTTTTCCAGCTTCCAATCCTGGACCATCTCCTCAAGCTTCTTGATCACGGAATGATCCACGATCTTGGTCTTCGAGAGATCCACTTCGACCTTGCCGTGTTTTTGCAGATCGATCAGTTGCTTGCGAATGGGCAGCCAGTTGCTGAAGATCGCCGCATGATGAATGTGGAAGACCGGGTGGGTTCCATCTTCGACAACGAGTTCGGTTTTCGGGCGGAAAAGGTTGCCGAAGGAAACTCCGCCCAGCATATGCATGAGAAACTTCACCAGAATGCCGAAGGCGATGCCGATGAGGAGGTCGGTGGCCAGAGTGGCGATCATCGTGGCGATGAAGATGACGAGCTGACCCTTGCCCACGTCGAGCATGTGCTTGAACTCCTTCGGCGAGGCGAGGTTGTAGCCGGTAAAGACCAGCATCGCAGCAAGGGCGGCCAACGGGATCGTATTCAAAAGCCAGGGCACCGAGGCCACAAGAATGAGGAGAAAGGCGCCATGCCAGAAATTGGCCCAACGAGTCTGGGCACCGTTGTTGCGATTCGCCGAGGAACGAACGATCTCACTGATCATCGGAAGTCCTCCGATGAAGGAAGAGAGGGTGTTTGCCCCACCGACGGCAAGGATGTCACGATTCATGTTGGAGCGACGCTGCCATGGGTCCAGCAGGTCCACGGCCTTGGCGCTGAGGATGGACTCCAAGCTGCCAACAAGGGCAAACATGAAGATCCATTTGATGCTCTCCAGCGAGGTGATGACGGAAAAATCGGGGAAGGTGATGGCACTGAGCATGTTGCCTGGGAGTTGAACCAGGTATTTGCTCCCAATCTCATAATCATGACCGGCGAAGTGATAAAGGTGATCGTGAGTGATGTCGAAGTAGAGGCCAAGAGGAGTGGCGATGAGCAGAACGAGCATGGGTCCGGGAATCAACTGTACCCATTTGTTTTTGATCAGCGGGCGAATGAAGAGAATCAGCAAGCTGATGATGCCGATGATCGCGATCTCTGGGTTCACATGCATGATGCTGTGGGGAATTTCCGCCAGCAATTCAAGCGGCTCCTTCGAGTGGGGTGCCACACCCAGCGCGATGTGCGCCTGCTTCGAAATGATGATCACACCGATGGCGGCGAGCATGCCGTGAACGGCGGCCACCGGGAAAAACTCCGCCAATGTCCCGGCACGGAAGGCTCCGAAAAGCATCTGGATCACCCCGGCCACGACGCCGACGGCGAGAGCACGCTGGTACCCTTGCATCGGGTCTCCTTCGCCCAACGCCTGGACCGCACCGAGCACGATGACAATCATGCCTGCAGCAGGCCCCTTAATCGTCAGTTCCGAGTTACTCAAAAATGGCGTCAGCAGGCCGCCGATCACAGCGGTGAAGATCCCCGCGATCGGCGGGAAACCGCTGGCGATTGAGATGCCGAGACAGAGCGGCAGCGCGATGAGGAAAACAAGGAATCCTGAGACAATATCCTTGCCAAAGTAATTTTTGAAACCGGCGAGATTACCGATGGGTTTGGGCCCTTCGGGAATGGGTGCAATGGCGGGTGCTGACATAGAGAGATGTATTTTGGGACGCTGATACAAACGCACGCCCAATTGCCGGAAAACATCCCCTCTGCGGGGTAAATATGCCCCCGGCAGGGGGGTGGTTGAGGAGGGTTGGCTCAGTAATTCAACGTTAGCTGGAGGTAGCCGAGGTGAGCGGTATCGCTGGCCCCGGTCTGCGCTAGGTAGGCACCGGGGAGGAAGAGGCTGTAACCAGCCTGGGCGGTGAAGTGGGAGTTGAGCTTGTAGTAGGCGTTGAGGTCGATCTCCTGCCCGCGGAAGCTACTGGCAGAGCGGGCTGCCGGAGTCACCGGGCGGATGAGGGTCGCGGTGTTCGCGGCAAACCAACCGTCGTTGTTGGTGGCGTTCCAGTAGAGGTTGTAGTCGAAGGTCAGCTTGAGTCTCTCGGTGGGCTGGATTTTGAGGTTCAGCTGGGGGTTGTGCATGTTCATCCAGGCGGTGGTGTCCATGAAACCATAGAGATTGTGGTTGCCGGGAAATTCATTCTGGAAGGTCGTGCTCTTGCCGTCGGTGGGATTGTTGTCGCCCGAAGCATAGTTGTACTGCACTCCCAAGCGTGGCTTCCAAGCGTGGTCAAAGTTGTAGCCACCGCCCCAGTGTCCGGCGAACGCACGGTGATCGAGGCCTGCGGACCGACCAAACTGGGCGACCATTTCGAAGTCGTAGTCCCAGTGATTGAGCTTGTCCGGATCACCCTTCATGCGGGTGCCGAGGGACCAGACATTGACTTTGCCGATGTTGCCGAGCGGGGTCCCGGGAGCGCCGGGCAGTTTGTTGAAGGTGTCGTTGAGGAGGTAGAAGTCGGTGGCGCTCTGCCAGGGGATCAGCGTTTTCGAACTGAAGTAGATGCCGCTGTCAAAGGCGTTGCGTCCTTCGTGGGTGTTGAAGTAGTCGGACTGGTTCCACTTGTTGTTGATGAAGGAGACGCGGCTGCCCGTGAAGATGTCGAGCGACCAGTCGTCGGTGATGTAATGGAAGCGGATACCGTCCCAGGCGCGGGAGGAATTCAGCCATTGCGGATTGCCGAGCAGACGCTGGTCACCGTAATTGAATTCCTGCCGACCAATCTGGAGGCTCGGACCCTGATCGTTCCCAATCCAGACCCAGGCCCGAAGGACATCGAACCCATCGTCGCCATCCGCCCCAAAGGCACCCACATTGTTGGGGCGGCTGCCGCCCAGTTCGCGGATATCCTGACCCTGGACGTAGAACTTGAGGAAGTCCGTCGGTTTGTAGAGCGCCCCGAGACGAAAGCGGGTGAGGAGCCAGGCGGCATCATTCGGCGCGTTGATGGCGTCATTGAAATCCGTGGTGTTGTCCCGAGCTTCGAGCCGCGAGTTGAAATGCGTGTCAAAGACCAGTCGACCGTCGCCAAAGCTGAGGGGATTGGCGTTCAACCCAGAGGCTTGCGCGAGGGTGCCTCCAGATTGGGCTGAAGCGAAACCTGTGGACAATGCCATCACAGATGCGAAACAAGCGGCGACAGTGCGCCGACGACGGAGAGTATGGAATAGGTTTTGCATGAGGGGTTGTTCGTGTCAGACTCCGGCCCGACGAAGCGGACGTGCATGAACTAACCGGACAATGCGGGAAGAAATCAGTCCCCTCGGCAGGGTAAATTCACTCCCCTTTCCGGGGTCCCCTGCCTTCAGGGGGCAAATACCCCCTGTGGAGGGGATGGCATCTAAAGGCCCTACTGGCGTTATGTGTGTCAAATCTACCCGTCTCAACCCTGTGTCCGATTCCCCCTCTTCTCACAACCCGCCTCCAGCGGCCCCCCATGAGCATCTGAAGCACGCCATGGACCACGCGGCGCATTTGCTTCCAGCGCAGGGCCCCATCGGCGTCTTCGTCCACCACAACACGCTTCACGCATTCCAGCACCTTCCGTTTGAGGAGGCCATCTTGAAGGCGTCCTCCATTTACGGTACCCGGCCCTACATGAGCGAGTCGGCGTATCGACTTGAGCTCAACCGAAACCGCATTCACGAGGAAGACCTCGATGCAATCCTCGCGGTCGAATCCGACGCGGACATCCTCGCAGAGCCCCGCCTGACCCGCCGCCAACTCCGCAGGGTGCTTCTTTCCCCCGGCTTGCGTCGGCTCGATCCTCGCAGCATCGAGTGGCAGATTGAGGAGGGCGATTGGAAACGCGCCTTCCGTCGTGATCTTCCGACTGCCGCTGAGGAGCGCTTGAAGGCCGACACCCCTGCCGCTCTTTGGGATGCCTGTTTTGAGCGAATCAACGCCCTGCACCAGGCCAACCCTGCGGGCACGAAGGCCACGCGGCCAAGAGACGGAATCCTCGCGCTGCACGGTATCGACATCGACGAAGTCATTCATCCCATTTTGATCCGCCTTTGCTCCGCCTATCTGGATCAGGGCATCGCCTACTGGCCCATGCCAGAGCGGGAGAAAGGCTTTTGGAACGCCTCATTGAAGATCCTCAGCCAACGCTGGACCATCTACCCTGACGGGCTTCAGCATTTGGGAGACCTCATCCACAGCTTCACCCAACACCATCTGACCGCCGAGCAGGGCATCTTTGCCTGCCTCAAAGAACTCGGAGTGCCAGAGTCCGAATGGGAAGCATTCATCACCAGTCAGCTTCTCGCCCTGCCTGGATGGGCGGGCATGTTCCAGTGCCTCGAGAAAGAGCCCGAACTCTCGCCCCACCAGCGCCTTCCCGTCAAGCTCTTGGATTTCCTCGCGATGCGGCTGCTGATCACGGTCTGCGCCGTGCGGAACGCCTCCACGAACGGCACAGGTTGGAGGGCGGATGTCCCTTCGATCGCAACGATGCGCACCCATCGCCTTTCGGAAACCGCCAAGCTCTTCGAAGTCGCACAGCTCACCGGCCTCGACACGGCGACGATCAAGGGCCTTTCGTCCGAAGAGTTTTCCCGACTCAACTCGGAGTTCCTCGCGTTCAGCAACATCGAACGGCGTCGCGTTTTTCATCTCGCCTACGAACGCCGCCACGAACGGCAAATCTTGATTCCGCTGGCCAAGCATTGCGCACTCCCCAGCGCCACGCCGGCTCAATCAAGGCTCGTCGCCCAAGTGTTCTTCTGCATCGATGAACGGGAAGAGTCGATCCGCCGCCATCTTGAAGAGTGCGACCCCGAGATCGACACCTTCGGTGCGGCCGGATTCTTCGGTGTGGCCATGGACTACACCGGCCTCGACGATGCCAACGGCGTGTCCCTTTGCCCCGTGGTGGTGAAGCCAAAACACGAAATCTTGGAAAAGCCCATCGAGGAACACCACGAGCTGCACCGCCGCCGCCGCAGCATGCGCAAGCTCTGGGCACGTCTGACTCAAAACAGCTACGTCTCCAGCCGGTCCCTCGTTCGCGGCTGGATCAGCACCACCCTGCTGGGATTCTTCTCCCTGTTTCCGTTGGCCCTGCGCGTTCTCAGCCCCCTTGGCCACGCCCGCTTCACAGATTGGCTCAACCGGTCCTTCCTGCCAGAGCCCCGCACCGAGCTTACCTTTGAGCGTACCGACGAAGTCGGTCGCGATGCGACCGGCGGCCTGCTGCGCGGCTTTGCAGTTGAGGAAAAAGCCAACTGCGTTGCCAGCGTGCTCGGCCCCGTGGGGCTGCAAAAGGGGGCTGCACGTCTCGTTGTCGTCCTCGGCCACGGCGCCACGACACTGAACAATCCCTATGAATCCGCCTACAACTGCGGTGCCTGTGGCGGTCGCCGTGGTGGCCCCAACGCACGCTTGTTCGCCGCCATGGCCAACCATCCCCGCGTCCGTGAGGAGCTGGCGAGCCGTGGCATCGTGATTCCTGAAGACACCTGGTTCGTCGGCGGCTACCACGATACCTGCAGTGACGAAATTGAGTTTTTTGATGTTGAGACCGTGCCCAAGGACCACTTGGCCGACCTCGCCCGTGTGCGCGCCTCGCTTGATGAAGCCCGCGCCCGCAGCGCCCACGAACGCACCCGCCGATTCGAGGCGGCCAGCCCGAACTACACCTTCAGAAAAGGCCTGCGCCACGTGCAGGAGCGTGCCGAGCACATCGCTGAGCCTCGGCCTGAGTACGGTCACTGCACCAACGCCGTCTGCATCGTAGGGCGGCGGGAAACCACCCGCGGCTTGTTCTTGGATCGACGTGCCTTTTTGGTGTCCTACAATCCAGACCGGGATCCCTCCAACGAAAGCCTGGCACGCGTGCTCGGGGCCGTCATCCCCGTCTGCGGCGGCATCAACCTTGAGTACTACTTCTCCACCGTGGACAATGAGAAGTATGGAAGCGGCACCAAGCTGCCCCACAACATCACCGGGCTAGTCGGCGTCATGAACGGCTATCAAGGCGACCTGCGTACCGGACTGCCTGTCCAAACCGTGGAGATTCACGAACCGGTGCGCATCCTCTTCGTCGTGGAAACCACCCCGGAACGTTTGATGCCCGTCATCGAAGCCAGCCGCGAGCTCAACGAATTTGTCGCGAACCAGTGGATTCGCCTCGCGACTCTGGATCCCGCCACCAAGGAGATCAAAGTCTACCGCTCTGGAACGTTTGAGACACTCGAGGGCGACGAAGAACCGCTCGCCACCGCCCCCTCGTCCACCTCTTGGTATGCCGGCAAAACGGAGCACCTCCCCGTCGCTCGCATCGAATCGTCCCTCACTCCTGCCTGATCCACTCTCCCTCTTTCCTCCGGTCATGGACGCCCCCACTTCCTCCCAACTCATCCAATTCATCGTCGCCGCACCAGGCGTCGTCTTCATCGGCCTGTCGATAGCCTGGCTGCTCGGCTGGTCCGGTAAGGAACGCATTCTGGCACGATTAACGGTCCTCACCTATGGCTCTCTGCTGGTGGCCGTGAGCCTTCTCGCTTGGACCATGATCTCCTCCGGGATCCGGACGGTCAATGTCGACCTCGGCCATTGGTTTAAGGTGGGCGGTTATGGTTTCCGCCTCTCGCTGATGGTGGACCGCCTGTCGCTGCCCATGGTCGCCTTGACGATTGTGCTGGTCGGACTGGTGGGCTCCTTTTCGATCCGCTACCTGCATCGTGATCTCGGCTACTTCCGGTTTTTCCTGCTGATGCATTTGTATGCTTTTGGATGCCTGCTGCTGTTCACCGCAGGCTCGCTGGACCTCCTCATCGCCGGCTGGGAAGTCGTCGGCATCACCTCCGTCTTGCTGATCGGTTACTTCCAGTATCGTCGTGAGCCCGTGAAGAACGCTATCCGCGTCTTCGGCACTTACCGCATCGCGGACATCTTCATCCTGCTTGCGGTCTTCTTCACGCATCACTGGTCCGCCAGTAGCGCCTGGGTGGACCTCTTCCCGGGCGAGTGGCCGGACACTAGCCACGTCATGACCGGCCCTGGCACCACCATAATGGCCGTCCTGCTCGTCTTCGCTGCCTGCGGCAAGTCCTCTCAAGGTCCCTTCTCTGGCTGGCTACCGCGCGCCATGGAGGGCCCCACACCCTCCAGCGCCGTCTTCTACGGTGCCATCTCCGTTCACGCCGGCGCCTATCTGCTACTGCGGATCGAACCTCTGCTCGAGTCCGCCCCCATCGCCCGGGGCCTGCTTCTCTTCATCGGCGTCACGACCGCGGTCTTGGCCACCCTGATCCACCGCACCTGTGCGGATGCCAAGACCAGTCTGGCCTACGCCTCGATGACGCAGCTCGCCGTCATCTTTGCGGAGGTCAGCATGGGCTGGACCACGCTTGCCCTGGTCCACACCATCGGCCACGCGATTCTCCGCACCGCCCAGTTTCTTCGCGCCCCCTCCATGCTGCACGACTACCACCGCCTCCACTCCGCAGCGGGCGGCCACCTCGACAAGGTGGGTGAGCAATACGACGCCCTCGTCCCGGCCAAAGTCCAGCTCTGGCTCTACAGCGTCGGTCTGGAGCGCGGGCGCTATGACGCCATTGTGGATCGCTTCGTCCTCCGCCCGCTGCATTCCGTCTCCTCCTTCCTTCTCCGCATCGAGCCCTCCTGGCTGGGGGCTCCTGAAGCCGACCCCACAGAGTCGTCATCCCCGCCTTCCATTCCCGCTTCTTCATCCACATCCACCACTGGCGACGTCCATGCTTGAGTTCCTTCATCTTCCCCTCCTGACCGCAGCCACCGTCATTCCAGCAGCGACGGCTCTCGTAGTCCGGCGTTCCTCCGATCCTGAGCTCACTCGGAAACTTTCGGCATTCGGCGTTGTCGCTTCGATGGTCTGCCTGATCTCCGCCGTTTGGATGCGCGCCACGTCCGGCCACGACACGCTGTTTGAAAGCCTCTGGAATGGGCTGGAGGTCGACGTCTTCAACGGACCCATCCTCATTCTCTACGCCGCCCTCACTCTGGTGACGATTCTGGTCGCCCCACGACGCGATGCCTCGGGTGGGTTCATGGCGGGAATCCTCTTCATGTTCGCCGCATCCATTCTCGCCTATGCAGGCTCCCACCTCTGGGTCGTCGTGCTGGGATGGTGGCTCACCGGCCTTCCCTTTGTCTTCGGAGTTTTCAGCGGCGCACGGCATCGTCGGCATCACCAACCCGTCATCATCGCACTGATCCTCAGTGGCATCGCCATCTCTGTCGCCGCCATGATGGTCGGCCCCAACGAAATGGACTTCTCCCATGGCAGCACCGCCGCCATGGTTCTCCTGATCATTGCCGTCGTTTTGCGGAAAGGCATCTTTCCCGCGCACTCCTGGCTGGTTCGGGCCTTCGAATTTGGCTCGCCATTGGCCACGGCTCTCTTTTTCAATGGCCACCTGGGTGCCTTGATCATCGTCCGAGCAGAATCCACTCACTTGGCGGCTCCAGCCCAGCAAGCGCTGCACTACCTCAGCTGGGCCGCCCTCTTTACGGCTCTCTACACCTCCCTGCTGATGATCGCTGAACGCAAGCCACGTCGCATCCTTGCGCTGCTGTGCGTCAGTCAAGCCGCCTTCGTCCTCGCAGGCCTGTGCAGTGCCAATGAAGCGGGGATCGCCGGATCACTCGTCCACTGGATGGTCGTCGCCGCCGCGTCCACAGGTCTCGTTTGTGTGTATCGCGCCCTCGAAGTACGGTTTGCCCACGTTGAAGATTTGGACCGCTACTTGGGTCTCTCAGCCCACACGCCACGTTTGGGTGTCTTCTTCCTCGTCTGTGGTCTCGCACTCGTTGGACTTCCTGGAACTCTCGGCTATTGCGCAGAAGACCTGCTCTTCCACGGCGCGCTCGAATCCGAGCCCTTCCTCGGCATTGCCCTCCTCCTCGCCACCGCATTGAACGCCATCCACCTCTTCCGGCTCTACTCGCGACTCTTCCTGGGCCAGCCACCCACTGAAGTACCCGTCGTCCCAGACGCGCTCCCACGCGAGCGCTGGCCGCTCACTTTCTGCGTGGCTTTCCTGATCATCGGCGGGATCCTCCCCTCAATGATTGTGGCGGTCCGAAGCCCCGCCGCTGAGATCATCGCAACCGCCCTCGGCCTTGGCCACGGCGGACATTGATCCTGCCTAAGAGACCTGGAACAAATCGGTTTCGCCCGACGAGAGATCGTACATTCCGCCGATGATCATGATCCGGCCCTCTTTCTCCAAACGGCCGAGCGCCTTGCTCTGCTCGCGGATCAATCGAACGGTCCGTTTCACATTGTCTCGCGCCACATCATCGACATAGCGCTTCTTCGTATCGCCGCCTTTCTCCATCGCTGCGGCGCGCCGCGGACCGTCCACTGACTGCTGGATGTAGTCGACAAGCGCGTGAAGATGGTCACAACCCGTCGCTTCCTCCGGGGATTGGGCACCCTCAAAAAGATCCACTGCCGCTGTCACCGCTCCACAGGAAGTGTGTCCTAGGACCAAGACCAATTTCGCACCCGCCACGGCGCAAGCATACTCCATGCTGGCCAGAACCTTCTCTTTGGCCACGTTTCCCGCGATTCGGACGGAAAAAATATCCCCCAGACCCACATCAAACACCATCTCAGCCGGCGTGCGACTGTCGATGCAACTGAGGATGACGGCCATGGGATACTGAGACATCGCCGTGAGATCGACCTGTCGCCGCAGATTGCGGGCGATCCGCTCACCCCGCCTGAACCGATGGTTGCCCTCCTCGAGAAGCTCAACAACTCGCTCCGGTGTGAGCGCCGACTGAACTTCGCGCGACGTGAAGTCTTGAAACTGGATCGAGTCCTTGATGTTGTACTCATCCCGAAAGCCCGTCAGGCTGAGCTCGACGTCATGAGCCTTGGCACCATGGGCTTGGAAATCCCGGATCAAGTCGTGGACGTCGGGATCGATGTAATCCGTGTTCGATGCATCAAGGAGAATGTGCCCCCCACGCGGAACCTCATTGAGCGCACGCTCAAGCACAGCTCGGTTTAAAAAACTAACCTGATTCGCCAGTTCGATTCGGAGAACGTTCCCTCCAACATGCTTCTCCATCACCTGACGGAGAGGTCGGCGAAAGTTGCTGTGAAGAATGAAGAGAATGGCAATGCCCAGCCCAATCAGGATGCCGATCAGCAAGTCAGTGAAGACGATGGCCACCACCGTGATGACAAAGGGCAGAAACTGAGTGCGACCTTCCCTCCACATCTGCGTCACCAGTTTTGGGCTGGCCAACTTGAAGCCAGTGACCAGCAGGATGGCAGCAAGCGCAGCCAATGGGATCTCATTCAGCCAAACCGGAATCAGAAGCACCGAGCCGAGCAAGAGGAATCCATGGATCACGGCGGAGAGCTTGGTCTTGACACCCGCGTTGAGGTTCACCGAGCTACGGATAATCACCGATGTCATGGGCAGGCCGCCCACCAATCCGGCGGTGATGTTGCCAACTCCTTGGGCAAGGAGTTCCCGGTTCGCGGGCGTGTGCCGACGCTCAGGATCGATCTTATCGACCGCCTCGATGTTCAAGAGCGTCTCCAACGAAGCCACGATCGCAATCGTCACCGCCGCAATGTAAACCGTCGGATTGGTCAACTGACTGAAGTCAGGCGTGACGATGAACTGACTCAACCCACCACCATCGGAAAGCAACGGTACCTGCACCAAATGGCTGGGCTCGATGGCCCATGGAGTTCCGAAACGCCGGAACAGGAGAGAGAGTCCGACACCAAGAACCACCACCAAAAGCGGCGCGGGAATGGGCAGTTTCTTGAGTTTGGTCCGATCCCAAACGATCAGCAAAAGCAAGGAGAGCACCCCCACCAACGCAGCCCCCGGATGAACGTCGAACACAGTCTCGACCAGTTCGGAAAATGTATTCTCTTGGTCGGATTGCTCAAAACTCATCTCCCCCAGCGGATCAGGATCATGCCCCACGACATGTGGAATTTGCTTCAGGATGAGAATGACCCCAATCGCCGCCAGTAGGCCCTTGATGACGCTCGTCGGAAAGAAAGCCGAGATGAAACCCGCTCGGGCCACCCCGAGCGCGACTTGAATGACCCCAGCGATCACCACCGCGACGAGGAAAGCCTCGAAGGAACCCAGAGTCGCGATTTGAGCCGCGACGACAGCCGTGAGACCGGCGGCCGGGCCGCTGACGCTTGTGCGGGAGCCTGACAACAGGCCCACCAGGATGCCGCCGATGATGCCCGAAACGATCCCCGAGAAAAGAGGCGCGTTGGAAGCCAAGGCGATGCCCAAACAGAGAGGCAGCGCAACGAGAAAGACGACTAAACCGGCGGGAAAATCTCGGGAGAGATACTTGGGAGAAAGCGCATGTTCAGACATAACCACCGTGACCTAGACAGTAGAACGCCCTTATTGCAAACGATTCTCATTTCAGCCTAAATGCCGACGAATCACTGCGGGCGAGGCCCTAGGACTGCCTCGATCTCGATCATCCGCCCGTCGCGAATGAGGTGCAGCGTGATCGCTTCCCCTTCAACGAAACCACGCACCTTGCCCAAGAGATCGGCGGGTGAATCGAAGGCCTCGTCGTTGAGTTTGACGATCACATCCCCGGGGACCAGACCTGCTGAAGCCGCAGGTGATCTTGGGTCGACATCCGTCACCAGCGCCCCATTCTTTGGCAGGAGCAGAGAGCGATCAATCATGACCGGATCCCGGCTCAATTCGATGCCCAGATAGCCCATTTGCATCGACCTTGGTCCCCCGGTCTTGATTTGCCCCTCAATCGCGTCGATCACCAACTTCGCGTCATTCGAAGGAACGGCCAGCCCAACGCCTTGCCAGGCCCGAACGTTCTCGTCCCCGCGATAGATGGCCACGTTGATGCCCACGATCTTGCCATGAATGTTCACCAGCGGACCACCCGAATTCCCCGGGTTGATGACTGTGTCGGTTTGCAGATAATCAAGCTCGCTCTCGGCCAACCGCCGATCGCGCGCACTGATGATCCCCTGCGTCACCGTGCCATTCAGTCCAAAGGGGTTGCCCACCGCAAAGACAATCTCGCCGACCCGCGCCTCGTCCGAGTTGGTGAAGGTCAAGGCCGGAAAATCCGTCCGATCACTCTCGATCTGAAGCAGCGCGATGTCTCGTTCCTGACTGGCTCCCAAAATACGCGCCGGATACTTTTTCTCATCGTTCGTCATGATCATGATCTCACTGACACCCTCGATCACATGGTAGTTCGTGATCACATGGCCATCGGTTGAGATGATGGCTCCCGACCCAAGTCCCGGCACCACGCGCGGGCGTTCTCCCACCAATCCAAAGAACGGGTGCCAGCTCACCGCTCCCTGCCGCACCGTCCGTGTCGTCACGCTCACCACGGAGGGCAGGACTGCCGCCGCCAGCTTCGCAGATTCCTGATTGAGTCGGGTCAGAATGGGCACATCATCCGCCGTCACTGCCGGTTCATCAGGCACATCCACCTGGCCCAGCAACATCGCCGCTGGAGGCACCTGCCCCTGCAGAAACGGGATCAGTCCGTAGCCACCCCGATCCTGGCGCCAAAACGCAAACAGCCCCGAGGCCAGCGAGAAAATCAGCAGCGAGAAAAACAAACGACGAAGTGTATCCATGACTAGGGTAAGAAAATGCGATCGATCAGGCGTCCAAGATGGACCGCGAACGCCGGAAATCAACCGGGCGGGTGGGGGCGTTGTTCAGCGTCCCCAACTTCCCAGTCTCCACCAACCCTCCGTGCTCACAATCAGCGCGTAGTAGGTCCACATCTGCAGACTGAAGAAAATCAGCTTGGCCATCAGCAGCGCGATGATCAGGTGCATGCCGATGCCGAGAACAAAACCCACCGCACGCAAACACCGCGACCGACTGCTTGTTCGCCGATGAGGCCGAGAGGTAGTCCACCCCCTGGACATACACCGCTCCTACAAACACCGCTCCCAGCGCCCATCGACGCCATCCAGGCCGCAGCATCAGCACCAGCCACGCCGCCGCCATCCCCGCCACATAGAGCCACGCGCCCCACAACGGCAGCAGCGGAAACGCCGCCGGTACGGAAAGAAACTCAGATACCCATGCTTCGTCCCCGTCCAAAAACATCGGAGCCAGCCAGCCGAGGAAAATGAGCAGCAACCAAACCAGTGGCCACCACCGGCTGGAGAGCGCACGATGCTCGCAACTCCCTTAACTCCCTTCAAACCGGCGCCTGCTCTCCTTCATGTCTTTTCACCACAGTGATCGGGAACTCTACAAAACCATTCATAGCGCCGTCTGGGTCCCGTCGGGCATCCCATCTGGCCCAGGTAGATACCGACACCCTTTCCACCCAGTCAACTATTGACTCCTGACCCTTTCCTGTCGGACCCTAACTGGGCAGAGTCATTGGCGACCAACTGAAAAGCCGCTTTCATCCTATTCCCCAACGGCACTTCATAGACATCTCCCAGTTTCATTCGGATGAGTAATTTTTTGGAATAGTATTGCTGCAAACTTATTATGCTTATAATTCTATATCTTAGTCTATTCATTGCATATGTTTAGGCCCAAATCGTCCCCAAAGATGGTCGCCAAGAAAGGTGACGTGGCTCTCATCAAGTGCTTCGAGTTCTTTCCCAAACCAAATCCTGCTCGCCTCCTGCAGCCCCACTATACGCTCCTCATTAGGGCCCGCTATCGGGGTATATAAAACAATAGCGGACGTCCTTGACTGAGGATCGCAGGCAGCCACAAAACTCGTAATCGCAATCATCTGATACCGAGGGAGCTTATGCATCCAGAGATAGACTATTCCATTGAGGCCCACTTCACTTATTCTCGCTGAATGGAATGGCATATAATCGAACTCGCGATCAATAAGAAACACAATCCGCTTCGGCAATTCCACTTGGGATCTAATCGATATATACAGGCTGACCATACTGATCCCGATCCAAGCCACAAAAACTAGTGTGAATGCAAGGCCAAGCCTGCATGCTAGCTTGATCAGCTGCCGACATTTATTCATTTGCTAGTGACCGATTTTCACAGACCAACCCAATGCCTTAAATTGAGATTGCTCCGTTTTATTTGCAGTATCAAGGGAAAACCGAGTGCGGGAAACTCCTGGAAGCTGGTCCAAAACTGAGACTACTGACAATGTTGCTGCAAACTTGTCCTGTGCTGTCCTTGGGGCGGTTGCACTATCCCACCGTTGATTCGCCCCATAGTCTCCTGAATTATGCCGCCTGACGCCAGATCCTTTCTTGGATTGGTGCTTGGCAACTTGTCATCCAGCAACTGATTCAGAATGCCTATTCTTCAAACTGACTCAACGAGCCAGTTTCTTTGATCCAGAGTTCAGGACGTTGGGCATATCGAAACTCCACAAGATTAGTAATGAGGGTCTGAATGCTCCGACTATATTAGATTTGTTCCGACGACTTCCGAAACGCTTCTGGTGCCATCCACAGCGAATGCGGTTCATCGAGCACGACAAAAAGTGCGACGACTGTCCCACGATAGACAAGGTGCCTCGAATGATAGAGCGACAATCGGACGCAGGAAAGGGTCAGCAGGAAAGGGTCAGCAGGAAAGGGTCACAGAAAAGGGTCAGGGGTCGATAGTTGACAGCCATTGTTTTGTCTCTGAGGGCAGTTTCAGTTGTCCGGTCTTTAACCGCTTGATCTGCTGGCACACATTCATCGCGCTTCTCATCTCCAGCCTGGCGGCCGTCCACTGCCGTGACACCGCCGTCTTTTGATGCACCACTCGCGCGATGGCGACCTTCCTCGGGTCGCTACCTGCCGTCGCTTTCAGTTCCGTCGCCGTCAGGTGGAGACTTTCCATTCCGTCCCGCACCACCTGCTCCGCCTCCTCCTCATCATGGCACGCCCTGCTCTCGGCGCTCGTGCGCAAGGCTCGGCCTGTCGGTCTCGCGCCGCTTTCCCGCACCTTCCCCCGCAGCCATTCCTCAAAGGCCTGCGTGCCCCAGAACCAGCCCCTTCTCAAGGTACTCTGGCCGCCTTTGCACACGTCCTCCGCTGGCAGACCGCATTCTTTCCGCTCTTCTTTGCCCACCCGCGCCTCCAGCCGCTCGATGAAGCGCCGCCTGCCTGCCACCGTGTCCGGCAGATCAAAGGCTTTCAGGCCCTCCTCCACGTTCAGCCACTTGCGCTTGGATCGCTTCCCGGGCGGCAGCGCGTAGCCCTGCGCCAGGCTGCTCCAGTGGTAATCCATCAAGCCAAGCCCGCTTTTGGGGTCCACCATCTTCGCACGCACCGGGTTGAGATGAATGTAATCCATCAGTGTCTTGAGATAATCGCCGCCACCGCTGGCCTGTGACTGTACCGGGATGGCCTTGTAACGGCCCCCAAACAAATGCCCCCACGCCCGATGCCGGGCGTTGTAGCGCTGCGTGTAGGTGCTTTGAAACCACGACATGCCCGCCACGAGGTTGGGTTTTGGCGTGCGCAGCAGCCAGTGGTAGTGGTTGTCCATGATCACCCAAGCCAGCACCTCCCATCCCGTCTTCTTGCAGGTCTCGGCCAGCGTGGCGAGCAGCATCTCGCGGTCCCCGTCGTCATCCACGATGTTTTCTCGCCTGTTCCCACGCGCCGTGACGTGGTAAAGGGCGCCGGGATATTGGATGCGAAGCTGCCTTGGCATGGGCGCTAGGCTAGACGCCAAACCCTATCTGTCAACTATCGACCCCTGACCCTTTCCCACCTACCAACGGCAAGACATTTTTTCAGGTCACTTCGTTTTTTGCCACTGACCTCCGTGAGTGGTGTGGAACGTTCCGTCAGTGATCGGCACTCGGTATTCGGCATTCGCTCACTGGTCGTCCCACGCGACCCCAACATTCTCCATCGACAAACCGCCCCTAACTGCGTTTAGCTACCGTTCATGGACCAATTTTCTGACGCGATCTCCACCTTTGCCGGCTGGGTTTGGGGCCCTTGGCTCGTGGCCCTCCTCTTTGGCACCCACCTCTTCCTCACGATTCGGACCGGATTCATCCAGCGCTTCACCTTCCGGGGCATTCGGCTGTCGTTTCAAAAGGACCCTGGCGCAGAAGGCGACGTCAGCCAGTTCAGTTCCCTGATGACCGCGCTCGCCGCCACCATTGGCACCGGCAACATCATCGGCGTGGCCACCGCGATCACCGCCGGTGGACCCGGTGCCGTTTTCTGGATGTGGATGACCGGCATTTTCGGCATTGCCACCAAGTACAGCGAAGCCGTCCTCGCCGTAAAGTACCGCGTCAAGAACGAGAAGGGCGAGATGTGCGGCGGCCCCATGTATGCCCTGGAAAAAGGCCTGAACATGAAGTGGCTCGGCATTCTCTTCGCCCTCTTCACCGCCCTTGCCTCCTTTGGAATCGGCAACATGAACCAGTCCAACGCCATTGTCAGCCAAGTCACAGGCTACTGGCCCGAACTCGCCGGAGGGAATGCGGCCATGTGGATGGGAATCGGCATGGCGGCCCTCACCGCCGTCGTCATCCTTGGCGGCATCAAGTCGATCGCCCGGGCCTGTGCCGTCATCGTCCCCCTCATGGCCCTGATCTACGTCATCGGATGCCTCGCCATTTTGGTCAAAAATGCAGCCCTGCTTCCAGACGCCGTGTCCACGATCTTCTCCGAGGCCTTCAACTTCAATGCCGCCGCTGGTGGCTTCATCGGTGCCCTGACCGCCGGTGCCATCCGGATGGGCATCGCTCGTGGCCTGTTCTCCAACGAGTCTGGTCTTGGGAGCGGCCCCATCGCCGCCGCTGCCGCACAAACCCGCAATCCCGTTCGCCAAGCACTCGTTTCCTCGACCGGCACGTTTTGGGACACGGTGGTTGTCTGCGCCATCACTGGGCTCGTCCTGGTCAGTTCCGGACACTGGGATGAAGGCCTCAAGAACACGGAATTGACCCAGGCCGCCTTTGGCGACCTCCACACCTTCGGTCCCATCGTTCTCCTGGTCGCTCTGGTCTTCTTCGTTTTCTCCACGATCATCGGCTGGTCCTACTACGGCGAAAAGGCCGTCGAGTACCTGCTGGGCACCAAAGCCGTCCTGCCCTACCGCCTCCTGTGGGTCGGTGCCGTCTACGTCGGCGCCACCACCTCCCTGGAGACCGTCTGGAACTTCTCGGACGCCGCCAACGGCCTCATGGCGGTTCCCAACCTCATCGCGCTCCTCCTCCTCAGCGGCGTCATTGCCCGTGAGACCAAGGACCATGCCAGCGAGCTCAAGGGGTGATTGGGGCCTGACCCTGCCCCCTCAAAAATTCTCATCCCGGACCTTGCATCACGAAAGAAGGTGAATACCTTCCCTGCCCCGGTTCGCCGGGAATCCACTACCCCATGGTGTAATTGGTAACACAACTGATTTTGGTTCAGTCATTCTAGGTTCGAGTCCTAGTGGGGTAGCCACTCAAATTCAAACGCCATTCGGCCCTCTGCAATTCACGCCCTCCCATGGGCGTTTTTTTTGTGCCCTTCCATCGACCATGCGCACGCTTCTCGCCCTCCTTTTCCTGAGCACCTCCGCCTTCGCCTCCCAGCCACCCAACATCCTCCTCATCATGGCGGACGACATGGGCTGGTCCGACATCGGTTGCTACGGGGGCGAGGTCGACACGCCGAACATCGACCGTCTCGCCGCCGAGGGGATGCAGTTCACGCAGTTCTACAACAACGCCAAGTGTACCACGACGCGTGCCTCCCTCCTCACCGGGCTCTACCCGCGCAATGGCGGCCAAGGGCAGGAACAGCTCGTCACGAAAAACATGATCACCCTCGGCGAGGGCCTCCGCCTCGCAGGTTACGCCACCGGCATGAGCGGCAAGTGGCACAACGGCAGCAAGCCAGGCACCCTCCCCTACGACCGGGGATTCGAAGATGCTTACGGCCTCTGGGACGGCTGCTGCAATTTTTTCAATCCCAACCAGCCTGACCCCAAGTTCAAGGGCGGGAAGGTCCGCCCCTTCGGTCACAACGACGAACGCATCACCGAATTCCCGGACGATTTCTACACCACCGACGCCTTCACCGATCACGCGATCGAAACGATCCGCCGTCACGCCAAGAGCGGCCGCCCCTTTTTCCACTACCTGCCCTACACCGCCCCGCACTACCCCCTCCACGCCAAACCGGAAGACATCGCCAAGTACAAGGGTCGCTTCGCCGAAGGCTGGGACGCTCTGCGCGAAAAGCGCCTCAATAAGCAGATCGAGATGGGCCTTGTGAATCCTGAGTGGAGCATCCCGGTGCGAGACAAGGAAGCCAAGCCCTGGGACGAGGACAAAAACATCGACCCCGAATGGCAGAACCTCCGCATGGAAACCTACGCCGCGATGATCGACTGCATGGACCAAAACATCGGACGCCTGCTCGATACGCTGGACGAACTCGGTGTCGCCGAAAATACGCTCATTCTCTTCCTCTCCGACAATGGAGGCTGCGCCGAAACCCCAGGAGGCAATGACCCGGAGCAGGTCCCTGGTCCCGCTGAGTTCTACTCCCACGTCGGTCCCGGCTGGGCCTACCTGCAAAACACCCCTTGGCGCCGCTACAAATCGCACTGTCACGAAGGCGGCATCTCCACCCCGCTCCTCGCCCGCTGGCCCGCCACCATCGAGCCAGGCTCACGCACGGACGCCGTCGGTCACATCATCGACTTCCTCCCCACCTTCCTGGACGTCGCCGGAGCCGAGTATCCGAAACACCACGCCGATCACGATCTCATTCCTGTCGAGGGCCACAGCCTCCGGCCCCTCTTCGAAAACCGCCCCTCGGAACGCCTCGACCACGAGGCCCTCTACTGGAATTGGAGCGGCACCCGCGCCATGCGCCAGGGCGACTGGAAAATCGCGTGGGACAAGGGAGCCAAGGCTTGGGAACTCTACCACATCCCCACCGACCGCACCGAGACCCAAGACCTCGCCCAAGAACAGCCCGACCGCGTCGCCGCCATGGCAGAGAAATGGAACGCCTGGGCCAAGCTGACAGGCGTCAAAGTGAAGAAGTAGCCTCGCTTTCAGCCTCCAAGCCGTGTAGTGCTTTGAAAGCGATGGCAGGCAGAGGTAAATCTGCTCAACTGGGGCATTCCTTCGTTCCGAGGATTGCAGCCATGAATCGTTCCTACATGGGTCTTCTGCGCCGTCTGCCAATGTTGATCGGAATGGCAGCATTGTGTTTTCCTGCCTGCAGCCCACCCGAAGAATTGCCATGGAGCTACAAAGGTCCGATGGACGGCATCGTCATCCGTGATCAGAAGGGCCGGGTTCTCACCGCGATGAACCAGTGCCCAACCGGCCACCGCAATCTCAAGAGAGTCCCAATCGTTTATGGCTGGGGTCACGGTCCTCCGGCAGAAGAGTCGGAGTCGTATCCCGAGTGGGTGGAGTTCCGCGACAAACTTGAGCGAGGCGACATTGCAGCAGGTGGCTGGTCCACCTCCGTGAACGAACCCGACGTCATGATCCGATGCGGGGAGTGCGGCTTCCAGTGCGATGCGTGGGGCATCAGCGATGGACCTCCCTTGGTATACTGGATCCGCGTGACGAAAGATCCCAACGATTCCTTCGCGTCGATGTTTGCCAGATCCTTCCCCATTCCCGATCACCCGGAGACAAGCTCCACCTTCGAGTACCACCTCGAAATGGACGAGAACGGAGTCAACGATGAACAGCTCATCTTCTCCATTCCAACATCCGACCTTGCGTCTTTCCTCCCGAGACTCCGGCAATGGACCCTCAATCTTCAGACCCAGCCGCCCATTGAAATTCCACCTGTTGATGACGTGCATTCCCGAAAATTCTTCTTCAACGCCCTTGTCGACGGTCTCCGAATCTTTGTCGAACTTCGACCTCGGCGGGACCCGGATCTCGTTGAAGTCACCCTGATGATCTGCCCAAAGGCGCATAAAGATCGCCAGGTTTGCGTGCGCTACTTGACTCGACATTGACGAATCCTCATACCCTTTTGGGTATCTTTTCCTGGTGAGCCCCTCCACCCCCTGGATATCCTTTCCATGAGCCATCCATGGACCCCTCCTCCACCCCTCTGCGGCAAACCCGATCTGCCCACGCCGCCGCCGCCCCCGCTCCGCACCTCCGGGCTCGAAGAGCCCTCCTGCAACCTGCGTGTCCCCTGTCTTGTGTCTTCAAGTCTTCTGTCTTCCATCTTTTCCCCGTGAGATCCAACCGCCCACGGACATCCTATCCATGAGCCACCCATGGACCCTGCCACCCACCCAGACTCCTCCGACGACTTCGTCCAGCACCTGACTGCCGCGCAGGGACCCCTCTACGGCTACATCTACACCCTGCTCACCAACCACGCCGCCACTCAGGACGTCCTTCAGGAAGCCAACATCACCATCTGGCGAAAACGCGACACCTTCGAGCCCGGCACCCACTTCATGGCCTGGGCCTCCAAGATCGCCTACTTCCACGTCCTCAGCCATCGCCGCAAACTCAGCCGCGACCGCCTCGTCTTCGACGACGACATTCTCGATTACCTCGCCGAACGCCAAGGTGATCGCCTCGCAGAAGCCACCTCCCGCGAGCCACTCCTGCGCGAATGCATCGCCGATTTGCCCACCGTCCAGCGCATACTCATCGAGGCCCGCTACGCCACGGGCGGCTCCGTGCAAAAAATCGCCAAACAGCACGGAAAATCCGTCGGTGCCATTTCCCAATCCCTCTACCGCATCCGCGAAACGCTCGCCGCCTGTGTCGAGCGCAAACTCCGACTCGCGGACGTCTGACCCATGTCCTCCCCCACCCAATCCCCCACCGACCTGGAAGCCCTCCTCCGTTGCCTCAGCGACGACGGCCACCTCCCACCGGCCGACGCGGCGCGTCTCAACGACCTCCTGCGGGGCGATGTCGATGCCTGCGAGCACTACCTCAACCACATGGCCATCGACGCCCAATTGACCCGCGAAGCCGGACCAGAAGTTTCGCCCGCAATGCCCATCGCGCCCAAGCACCCGGTGCTCCACACCTCCCTCCTTCTCTCGCTGGGATGGGTCGCTGCCGCAGCCATCCTCATCGTCGGCGCACTGGCATGGTTCACCACCGGATCGAGAAGCGAGCCTCCATCCATCGCCACCGTTCTCTTCGCCGAAGGCACGGAGTGGCGGGGATTCTCACCCGAAGAGGGGCATGCCTTGAAAACGGGGAAGATTCACCTCCAAAAAGGCATCGCCGTCATTCGATTCCACGGCGGCGCAGAGGTCGCCCTCTCCGGTGATGCGGATTTGGAGCTGGTCACTTCGGGCAGTGCCCGCCTAACGCAGGGTCAAGCCTTTGTCCGCTCTGCGGACGGTGCCGAAGGCTTCCACTTGGAAACGCCCACCTGCCAACTGCTCGACCTCGGCACCGAGTTTTCTGCCCAGGTCAGCAACGAAGACGGCACTCAAGTCCACGTCCTCGAAGGCCAAGTGGCCGCAAGCACCCTCGGCAGGGAACCGTCTTCCGAACGCATCCTGAAACGAGGCGAAGCCATGCGTTTCGCAGCCGACTCATCACCCAGCGAACCCATCGCCTTCAATGCGACTCGGTTCAACGACGTCATCCACAAGGCCCAACCTCATGAACGACCCGACCTCATGATCGCTTACGAGGGGTTCCACTACGAGGCGGGGCGCTACCAACCCGAGGACATCACCCGGGGCAAAGGCTGGGCCGGTCCCTGGCGTCTGCGAAGCGAGTCCGAGCGCCCCCACCGTCAACCCGACGAAACCACCGACATGCACATCGTTCATGGCAAGCTCAACGTCGTGTGGCCCGTCGAGGGTGGCAAACTCGGCATGCTCGAAATGCCGCCCGGAAAGACCTACCGCATCCGCCCCATGAAGACCGGCATCGACATGGGCCGCGACAGCGTCCGCTATTTCAGCCTCATGGTCCACGAGCCCGACCACTCGCAGACGCGCCCCGACCAGCGGCCGCGTGAAAGCGTTCGCCTCACCTTTCGGTCATCCACCGACTACCTGGGGAGTCACCTCAGTTTCGGCATCACCAATCGTCTTCATCCGCAGATCCAAACTCAGCCGGGCGTTGGCGATGTCAGCCCTGCCGAAGCACCCTCCAAACAAACCACCCTCTGGATTGGAAAGATCATGACCCGCAAGCACGGCGAGGACGAGATCTCCTTCCGTATCTACGGGGAGGACGATGCCCTCGACTACGCAGAGCCCGCCACCTGGCACGTCCTCTCGCGCGGCGTCCATCAGGACCACAAGCTCGATCTCCTCGTCCTCTCCTCCGAAGGGAAATCATCCCGCGTCATCGACGAGTTCCGCCTCGGCCCCACCTGGCGCAGCGTGGTGCCCATCCAAGTCTTGCTCTCCTCCCGATAAGCTATGCGAATCACCCTTTGCATCTCAATTCCTGCAGCGACGCTGGCCAATCTCCCGATGCTCGGGCATGGAGAGCCTCCGCAAACCTTTCTCAACCAGCACTGCGTCGAGTGCCACGACGCGGATGTGAAAAAGGGTGATCTCGACCTGACCTCGCTCAGTTTTGATCCATCTGATCCCGGTCTCTTCGCGCGTTGGGTCAGGGTTCATGACAAGGTCGCTGGCGGCGAGATGCCTCCGAAGAAGAAAGCGCAGCCGTCCGGGTCGGCGCGCGAGGCATTTCTCGCCAATCTCTCGCAGCCGCTGACCGAAGCCGTTCTCGCCCGCCAGTCCGAACACGGGCGTGGCATTGTGCGCCGGCTCAACCGGCAGGAGTTCGAGACCGCGTTGAGCGATCTCTTTCAAATGCCGTTGCGCATTCAACAACAACTGCCGGAGGACGCCAAGGGCGCGGGCTTCGACACGGTGGGTGCGGCCCTCAATGTGTCGTCGGTGCAGATGCAGAGCTACCTCGACGCGATTGATGCGGTGCTCGATCAGGCGACGACGCTTTACGAGCGGCCCGAGACGCAGACGTGGAAGCTCAGCTACAGGGACACGCAGGGCATGATGATGGAATATCGCCGCAGCAATGCCTTCAGTGTCGAGGCCGACGGCGTCGCGTTTCTGGGGCCCGACTTTCATTCCTACCTCAACTCGGTGCTGGATCACTTCACGGTGCCGTATTCGGCGCGCTACAAGGTGAAGGTTTCCTGCTACGCCATCCGCACGGAGAAGGCGATTCCCTTCACCATCCGCATGGGTGGGCCGGGGCACGCGGAACGAGAAGAGGTGCCGAAGAAGGTCCTCGGGCATGTGTCCGTTTATCCCGGTGATCCGCAGGTGTTCGAGTTCGACACGCATCTGGAGCGCGGTCAGTTCTTCCGCATGTATTTGCCGACGATGCCGGTGATTCGCTTCGACTCGCCGGATCTCTGGGGCACGCAATCCCAATACACCGGACCCGGCGTGCTGGTGCAGTGGATCGAGGTCGAAGGCCCGCTGCTGGAGCAGTGGCCGCCTGCCTCGCATGAACTCCTCTGGGGTGGCATCCCCACCGAAGCCATCCCCGATGCCAAACCCAACGAGGATCCCAACGAACACCTCAAGCATCCGCCCACCCGCATCGCGCAGCCGCGCATGACGCGTCTGCCGAAGGCCAACAAGGAGACCGGCAACAAGATGGTCTATGACCCGAAGCAAGGCGTCGGCGGCGAGCCGGTTTACACGCGCGCGAAATCGCCCGATCCCCTGCGCAGCACGTTCCGGCTCGTCCCCACCGACCCGAAAGCCGACGCCGGACGCCTGCTGCGGAGATTCGTCGAAAAAGCCTCCCGCCAGCCGGTGACGAACGCCGACAGCGCACCGTTCATCGCCCTCGCGCATCGTTGGATGGACGAGGGAGCCGGTTTCGAAACCGCCATGCGCGCCGCCTACACCGCCGTGCTCACCTCGCCGCTGTTTTTGTATCACCAATCATCACTGCCAGCGACCGACGCCAAGTCCATGGCGCTCGATGCCTACGAACTCGCCGAGCGGCTCGCCTTCTTCC
>CAXBNA010000054.1:0-31353 GCA_963976915.1 uncultured Verrucomicrobiales bacterium | reverse complement strand
ACAGACCCCTTCGAGAAGCGGGATTCCGTAGACGCTGTAGCCGGGCAGTCCCGGATCGGACGATTGCCCCTTGCTGGAAAGGTAGCGGATCATGGTGATCGGACGGGCGCTTTCATAGTAGCGCTTGGCTCCCCACGCCGCACACGCGGCATCATGGGTGGAGCCCGCCAAGGCAAGGTAGGTTTTCACATCCCACTCGAGGTCGCTCACGATCGGACCCACCCCACCAATCCGCTTTTCAAATCCCGGATAATCCGCCACCTCGTTGGCCAACACATGCCAGTGCCCCGGCGGCGTTTCGGAGTGCGGCCCATCTGCCCAAAACTCGGCCATCACTCGAGCAAAATCACCCAGCTTTACGAGGTTCGATGTGTACGGCTGACCCGTGACCGGATTGACAGGGTGACCGGTTCCATCATCGAGACCCAGCGTGTTATTGCCCAGGACTCCCGGAGAAATGTCGATCAGCGTCTCACTGTTGAGCTGGCTACTCTTGACCAGCAGCTCCATCGCCGCCGCCTTGTAGGCCGCATCAGTGGGCGATGGGGTGCCGGGTACGCTGACCTTGAAGAGAGGACCCGGATCCAGCCAAAGATCACCGGGGTTGTCTCGCTCCAGCGAAAACGGCAAGGCACTGAGCCAGGTGACGCCAACGTACTGTTGCACAGTTCCGGGAATCGGGATGTTGTTCTGCGTGAAGGCCGAACTCAGGGCTAGCGGTTGCCAGAGATTCGGATCGGTCCCAGCCGGAATTCCGCCCACCGCGCCACTGCTGGAGAGCACGATCATTGGAGGCTGGGGATTGGAATAGGCTGGATCATTGTAACCATTGAGTTCTCCCGAGCCGTCGGTCAGACCCCAAGCCAAGATGGTCGCCGCGATCCGGTTGCCCAGATTGGCGGGAGCATTGCCGATGGTCGACGTGACATTGGTGTCGTAGCCAAACGTCGCCATTTGCGCATCCAGCGCGACATTGGTCGCCGCTGCTCCGGGACCACTGGCGAAACGATTCTTCAGGAGGCGATAGGCGGCATAGCTGATGGCTTCGTGGCGGGCCAACTCGACATCTCCCGAAGGAGTGACCCGCTCATGATGGATGTACCCGATCGCCGTCGTGTCGTAGGCCACCCAGGCATCATACATCACCGTTGCCAGATGAAACAGATTCCGCGCATGCTTGGGCGGGTGCGGAAAATCGATTCGGATCGCATCAAGGAGCTGCTCATTCCAAATGCGGGCAACCGACTGCTGCGACTGCGCGGACTGGACGGCGACACCCGCAACGGACAGCAGGAGAAGGCATCGGGTGAGGAATCGGAATCTCATGACCAAGAGGGTTTCATCAGCGACGGCGGCGTCCCATGAACACGCCGGAAGCAATCATCACCAGCAGCAGGCTGCCAGGTTCAGGAACAGGCACGGTGGAAGGGGCGAGACGAAACTGCCCGCCCGTATCCTCACCGCGAACGACCGTGTCGATCTCGAACGTCGAGAGGGTGCTGGCACCGAGGTCGTTCGGGAAATCCCAGTTGGTGGTGGGTTGGGTGGTTGCGGAGAAAATGCCCCACTCCGTGGCCGACAGCAGGGCCGAGTCATTGAACACCCAAACGGACAAATCCATGCCTGCGGTGAGATACGAAGCGCTGATGCCTTGAATGGATCCAAAGATGGCACCGGAGGTAGGCAGACTGTTGATGACGAGGAACTCACCGGTCGCACCGGTCTGATTCACGGTGCCCGCGTTGGCAATGCCTTCTGCCAGCGGCGTGAACAGTGCATCGATCTCGGAAAACGTGCTGCTGTTCTGCAAGGTGTTCAGAACGCTCAAGGAGCCAAGGTCAAAATAGCCCACACGCACAATGCTGCCATCGGCCAGCAGCGAGCCCGAACTGTCAGCGAAAGGCGAGCCACCATTGCTGTTCACCGTGATCGTTACCGCCGCACGAACCGGCCCGGCGAGCAGGAACAGGACGCTGAGACCGAGTTGAAGGGTAAGAGTGGTGAATCTCATGACAGGCGAAGTCGGAGGTGAAACTCAGGGGGCGGTGATTGAACTGAAGCGCACCCGCCAGAAGCATCTCTCTCCGGAAGTGGCCGTGGATCTGAGGGTGTCAAAATCGGCATCGCTCCCAATCAACACACTGGTCGCTGGCGACCACTTTTTCAGGTCAGGCGAGCACTCCGCACTAACGCTCACGTCCGGTAGATTTCGCGGGCGTTTGAACGTGAACGACAGAACACCACCCTCCTCCTTGATCTCCGCCCGCGTCGTGTCGGGTGCGTTGGCCCGCAGCAACCAAGCGTACTCGGCAAGGTTGGCGATCCCATCGTGATCGGGATCCTCGGCAGCGCCCGCGATCTCCGGGAAGGCGTCCGAGGAGTAATTTTTCCAGGTCCAGTTGCCGTAGCTCACGGGGATGTCCCGCAAGAGCAATTGCTGACCACCCGTGTTCCCATGAAGCGCCTGAACCCCGGCCCCGGTGGAGAGCACCCGCGTGCCGAGTGACTCAGGCACCGTCCAGTTCTCGGAGGTGAAAATACCCCATTGGGTGGACTGCTCTGGATCCACGTGATTGAAAACCCAAACGTACAATTGGGTGCCTGGCGGCATGAAGCTGGGGCTGATGTTGCTGATCGTTCCAAAAATGTCTCCGGCGGTTGGAAACCCGTTGGATCTGAGAAAGCCGCCGGACTCGCCGGGCTGTGCAATGGTTCCCGAAGCCTCGCCGCTCTCAGCCAGCGGTTGAAACCACGACTTCAGCGTCACGTAGTCCGTTGCCGCCACGAGCGTTTGATCCCGAGTCTCCGTGGGCAGGAGGAAGGTCCCGATCCTCACCGCCACCCCCGCAGGCAATGCCTGGCCATCCCGCAGGGCAAATTGACTGCCCCCCACGCTGGTCAGCGTCACCCCTCCCGCCCAAGCGGACGAGGAGATGAGGCAGATGGCAAACGCACCAAGGATGGAGGACCAAGGCTTCATGGACCGACCGACACGGGCGTGAGGTTGATGTTCTTGGCCGCATCCACGTTGATCACCACGCTGGTTCCGGCCGGCAACGCGACGTTGTTGGAATTGTCGAAATTGGACGAGTTGACCAGGTTCGAGCCGTCACTGAGGTAGGTGCCCGTTTGCGCAAGTGAACCGGCATCCAGGGTGACGAGCGAATCATTGAAGGCTGCCAGACTGCCAGTCACTCCCAGCCCGGCGAGGGTCGTGCCCGGTTCCAGAGGATTCAGAGCTCCAATGAGATTGGGGATGCCGTTGGTTGCGCGGATCTGGGTCGGCGTGGTCTTCACGTAGGCCACCTCTCCATTCCCCAAAGTGACCGTCTTGGCCACACCCACCTGAATCACAAACCCCTGCCCCGGCCGGATGACCACATCGGAGGCATCGGCATTCGTCGCATCGATCCACGTGCTGCTGACGTCGCTCCAAAAATAGATCTGCTGGCTTCCCGAGGAACCGATCAGGCCAATCGTGTCATTGAACGGCACAAACCCACCACCATCGGGCAGCAGCCCCGCCAGCGTCGCGTGCTTGCGAAGCCCAAAGACCATCCCGTTGGTGAGTCCGGCCTCGGCAGGCGTCACATCCAGCTTGATCGTGTCGGTCGTGTTGGAGAGCACATCGATGGCCAATCCCGCACTCGCACCCGACAAGGGTTCGAGGTAGTGCAGCGTGAACTCGCCTCCCGTCCAACCGGGCGCGGAAAACGACACCAAGGCCTTGCCGTCCACATCCGCCGTCACGTTCACCGCTGCGCCCTGATAAATCTCCTCGCAGACCAATCCACAGGTCCACGCGGAATTGCCCGACGGCACCGACACATGGTAGTACCCGGAAATGTTTGATGTCTCCCCAAAAGCCGCGTCTGCACCAACCCACAAAACCGTGGCCATGAGGGCCATGAATAGGCGGGGAGCAGAGCGCCAAGCGAGAGATTGAATCATTTCCAAGCTGGAGAATTGGTTAAGAACTCCGAAACATACACGCGGATAATTCCACATCAATCATATTTTCCATAATTTAGTTGCGGTCAACTGCTCCGTTTCTTTGTCCTGCCGCTTCCGTCGCTCTCCCACCGAGTGCTGTTCGGAATCTCCTTGGTTTTGTGGTCACCACTTGAGCTGCGAGGCAGCAGCGCCGAAACCAGATCCACCCAAAGCCAAGGCTTGACTGGCCTCCTGACGATCTCAGAAGAAGCTTCATCTAGCGACAGCCAGAAGGGAGATAAGGATCAGCTTCGTGAACGCGATCCAGACATGGCTGAGTGCTTCCGGAGAGGATCTACTCCAATTGAAGTACTTCCGCCAGGGTCGACTCAGTCTTCGTCTCGGAATCAATCATCCCCCGAAAGGCCGACTCATCGAGCACCGCCACGCCCAGCTTTTCGGCTTTCGTGAGCTTGCTGCCGGCTTCTTCTCCGGCGAGCACGTAGCTGGTCTTCTTGCTGACGCTGGACGAGACCTTGCCGCCGTGGCTGCGGATGGTGTCGGCGATTTCCTCGCGTCCCTGGCTGAGGGTACCGGTGATCACCCACGTCGTGCCAGCGAGCTTGTCCGAGGCGGCTTGGACCGTGCGTTGGACAAAGTTCAGCCCAGCAGCGCGGAGTTTGTCCATCAATGCGATGTTCGTCTCATCGCGAAACCATTCGAAGATGCTCGGCGCGACGATGTCGCCGATGTCCGGGCACTGCATCAACTCCTCGATGCTGGCCGCGGCCACCGCGTCGATGGAACCAAAATGCTCCAGTAGGGTTCGTGCACCAGTGGCTCCGACGTGCAAAATGCCCAGACCAAAAAGCAGCCTCCAAGGTTCCTGCGTCTTGCTCTTCTCAATGGCGCTCAGGATGTTCTCGATGCTCTTCGCCCCCTGCCGTTCTAAGCGGGAGAGCGAGAGTTCGTCGAGCTGGTAGAGATCGGGGACCGAACTCACGAGGCCAAGGTCCACCAGTTGCGCGACCACCGATTCTCCGAGGCCACGGAGATCCATCGCACCACGGCTGACAAAGTGCTCCATCCGGCGCTTTACCTGCTCTGGACAATGCGCGTTGGGGCAGCGCATCACGACCTGTTCCTCATCCTTCTTCACCTCCGTTTGGCACACGGGACAGTGGGTCGGAATCGGGACCGCTTGCTCATCGCCCTGACGCAGGTCCTTCTTCACCATCACGACGGCGGGGATGATCTCGCCCGCTTTCTCGATGATCACGGTGTCACCGATGCGGATGTCCTTTCGCGCGATTTCCTCGAAGTTGTGAAGCGTGGCATTGCTCACCGTGGAGCCGCTCAGGAAAACCGGGGTCAGACGTGCGACGGGCGTCAGGGCTCCCGTGCGCCCGACCTGGATGTCCACCTCCAGCACCTTCGTTTCCGCCTGCTCCGGCTGGTACTTGTAAGCGATGGCCCAGCGGGGTGCCTTGCTCGTGGCCCCCAACTCGCGTTGGTCGCCAAAGGCATCGACCTTCACCACCGCGCCGTCGGTCTCGTAATTCAATGTGCGCCGTTTTTCGTCGAGTTCGCGAATCGCCTCGAGAATGCCCTCCGCAGAATCCGTCGCCCACACGAGGTCCGCTTTTCTCAGTCCGGCCTTGGCCAAAAGCTCGTGAACCTCGGATTGCGATTGCACCGCAATGCCCTCGACGCTTGCAAGTCCGTAAAACACCACATCCAGCGGACGGCGCGCCGCGATGCGCGAGTCGAGTTGTTTCAGGGTGCCGGCAGTGGCGTTTCGTGGATTGGCAAAACGCGGCTCCCCTGCTTCGTCCCGCTCTTCGTTGAGTTTGGCGAAGCCGTCCTTCGTCATGAAGACCTCGCCACGCACCTCGAAGGTCTGCGGGCCATCGGCCGGGAGCCGCAATGGCAAACGGCGAATGGTCTTCACATTCGAGGTCACATCGTCACCGACGCGACCATCGCCCCGGGTCACGGCATGCTTGAAGACGCCATTCTCGTAGCGGATCGAAATGGCCACGCCGTCCACCTTGGGCTCAACGACACAAGCCACCCGCTCGCGACCAAGCCCCTTCTGCACGCGCTGAAAGAACGCCGTCATCTCGGCTTCCGAGTAGGTGTTGTCCAGACTCATCATCGGCACCGAGTGCTGGATCTGGGTGAACCCCTCAATGGGGGCTCCGCCGACACGCTGAGTCGGCGACTCCGGCGTGATCAACTCGGGATGCGCCGTCTCAAGTTCCTGAAGCTCGCGCAGCAGCGCGTCGAACTCCTGATCGCTGATCTCCGTCCGCGCCTCCACATAGTAGAGGCGGTTGTGGCGGTCGATCTCCTGACGGAGAAACGCAGCGCGGTCGGCAGGTGCAGGTGTGTCAGCGGGCATCGCCCAGATCATGAATCAAACGCGCCCACGCGCAAGCAATGGTGCCACTCCCCCGGAGGGCATCACCGCCGCACCACTTCCGAAACCCGGTCATCCTTCCCGGCTTCATCCAGCACTTTCTCAGCCTCCGCATCGCCGAACAGCACCGACCGCAGAAAGGCCACCGCGTAACGCTCGAACACTTCATGCCGCACGGGATCGGTCCAGCCGCAGGCGAGTTTTCCTGCCAGGTCGGTCGGCTCTTCGACATCGCAATGGGTTGCGTCCTTCACCTTCAGGGCGAACAGCGGTCGTTTCGCCGCCTCGACGAGCTTGCGAGCATTGCCGTTTCGATTCCACGCGGCGGGCTCCGCCCGGAGGATGCATTGGGGCATGCTCAGATTCGAAATCGCACGGACGCCCCGTCCTTTGAAGTCCACCGGGTCCAGCCCCACCCAGCATCGCATCTCGGGATCGGCCTCGGCGGCCAGAAGCGTGGACAGACCGCCCATCGAGAAACCCACCAGAGCGATGTCACCAGTCGTTTTCAAACCGGTCAGCGCATCGCCTTCCGCACGGAGCAGACCCGCCAACTCGGCAATCGCTCGTCCATTGTGCGCCCAATCGGCAAAGGCCGGTTGATGGATCACCACCGCGATCATGCCATTCTCCGCCAGGGCGGAGCCCCAACCCGCCATGTAGCGTCGGCTTCGAGTAAACCCGTGGGCCACGATCGCCACGGGCAATGCCCCCTCCACCTTCTTGGGCACATACACGCTGGCGCTCACTTCCTCCGCACTCAGTGGCAATCGAAGAATTGTGCGCTGAACCCCAGACGGCAGCGGAAACTTGGGCGTGTGGCAGGCAACGTTGTAAAACGCGACCGCCACCACGGCGAAGAGAAGAGTTTTTCGAAAGTGCAGGAGACGGCGGATCCAGATCACGGCTGATCCTTCAAAACGGGCCGAAGCACGCCCGCCTTGCCTTCAGGCCACTTGGCCCCCTCGTCGATCCACTGGTAGATGATGTCCATCTCCTTGTCCGTGATGCGGTGACCCGTCGGCGGCATGGCCTTCGAGTCCTTCGGCGGGAGTTTGAGCACGTAGTAGAGCGGACTCTCGTTTGGCTGTTTCGGGATGATCACCGGCCCGGTCGGACGCTTGGCAAAGGCATGCTCGCGGTTCTCCAAATTCAGGTTTCCGAACAGAGCGCCGGAGTGGTGGCAATTGACGCAGCGGGACTCCAACAGCGGCTTCACGTCCTTCTCGAAATCGAGCGGCTCTTCTCCATAGGACCCCACGACCGGGATCAGTGCGAACAGGGCGCTTCCAAACCAGTGAATCGTTTTCATACCCCTAGTGTAGGGGCGAACCCGGCTTGAGCGCCATACCAAATCAAGCAAGTAGTGTGCGCCGATTGCGATCCATCCTCCCAGACGAACTGTGGCCGCCACAGGATCGTTGGTGTAGCCTCGTCCCTGACCGCCCATTTTCTCATGATTCAACTTTCTGACCGCTCCTTCGGGGCTGACGCCACCCTCTTCACGCTGACCAACTCCCACGGAATGTCGGTGGATCTCACCGATTTCGGCGCCACCATCGTGGCCGTCCGGGCACCCGACTCCAAAGGACGGGTGAAGGATGTGGTGACGGGTTACGACAACGCGGAAGGCTACGCGCAGGGCAAGGCCTGCTTCGGATGCACCATCGGGCGCTACGGAAACCGGATCGCAAACGGTCGGTTCGCGATCGATGGGCAGGAGTACCAACTCGTGACCAACAACGGCGCGAATCATCTCCATGGCGGGAATCGCGGCTTCGGGCAGTATCCATGGGAGGCTCAGGAAGTTCAGGGAGGCGTGGTGTTTTCCCGGCTCAGTCCCGATGGGGAAGAAGGCTACCCGGGAAATCTGGATGTCGAGGTGCAGATGACGCTCAACGACGCCAATGAATTGGAACTTCTCTATCGCGGCACCACTGATGCGGCGACCCACGTCAATCTCACCAACCACGCCTACTTCAATCTGGCCGGTCACTCGGCAGGCAGCATTCTCGATCACGAACTGTGGATCGGGGCCGAGACCATGGTTCCTGTCAGTGCCGCCTTGATCCCGGACGGGAGTTTCATGGAGGTCGAAGGCACGCCGCTCGATTTCCAGCGTTCGACACGCATCGGAGATCGCATCGACGATCCGCATGAGCAAATGGTGCGCGCCGGCGGTTATGATCACTGCTATGTCATTTCAGGCCGCAAAGGAGCACTGCGCCACGCGGCCACACTGCAGGAAAAACGCAGCGGTCGATTCATGGAAGTACTGACGACCGAACCGGGAATGCAGTTTTACACCGGCAACTTTCTCGACGGCAGCGAGCGCGGCAAAGGCGGTGCCGTGTATGCCTATCGCAACGGCCTTTGCCTCGAAACCCAGCACTACCCCGACACGCCCAATCAACCACAGTTTCCGACGACCCTTCTCCGTCCAGGGGAGGTCTATTCGACCACCACGATCTATCGCTTTGGGGCCTACTGAAGCGGTGGGCTCAGTGGATTCGTGATAGTTCTTGGTGGTCGATGCCCTGAGACAATGAACCGGGTTTTCCGTTATGACAGGAGTTCGCCCCCTTGGCGTCCGACCTCAGTCCCACCCCTCATGAAAGCTTGGCTCCTCTCTCTACTCGCGCACATCGTGCTCTCTTCGTGGCACGCATCGGCCGCAGAAAAACCCAATGTCTTGCTCATCCTCGTCGATGACCTGAAGCCCGCCTTGGGCTGCTATGGCGACTCGACGGCGAAGACGCCGAACATCGACGCGCTCGCCGAAAGTGGGATGCGGTTTGACCTTGCCTACTGCAATCAGGCGGTGTGCGCTCCGTCGCGGTTCACGCTGATGCTCGGATCCCACTCGAGCTCGACTGGGTTGTACGGCCTTGGAAGCCCGCTGCGCAAACGGGTGCCGGATGCCGTCACCATGCCGCAGCACTTTGCCAAGCACGGTTACCGGACGGAGTCGCTCGGAAAGGTGTTTCACATCGGCCACGGCAATGAGGGAGATCCCGAGTCGTTTTCGATTTCGCATTTCAAAGAGAAGGTGATCGAGTATGTCGACCCAGCGAGCACGGACGGCGGCAAGCTGACCCGGGAAGAGGCCTACTTCACCAATCAACGCCTGGATGAGATCCGAAGCCTCCCACGCGGTGCCGCCTTTGAAGCGCCCGAGGTCGACGACGAGGCCTACGCCGACGGGCGGGTGGCTGCAGAGACGATCCACCGATTGAAGGAAGCCAAAAAACGCGCCGAGTCAGAGGGGACTCCCTTTTTCATTGCCGCAGGATTTGCGCGGCCTCACCTGCCCTTCTCCGCCCCGAAGAAATACTGGGATCTCTACGACCCCGAGACGCTGCCCATGCCGATGATCGAGGCCTTCCCCGAATCCGCGCCGAAGGTGGCGACGAAGCGGGGCGGCGAGATCGCGAACTACTTTCCCGTGCCGGATCATGAAGCTTGGAAGCAAAGCGAGACGAACATTGACCACGACCTCTCTCGCGAGTTGATCCACGGCTACTACGCCAGCGCCAGTTTCGTCGATGCCCAGATCGGAAAGGTGCTCAACGGCCTCAAGGAACTCGGCCTCGCCGACAACACCATCGTCGTCCTCTGGGGGGATCATGGCTTTCATCTGGGCGACCTTGGCATCTGGACAAAGCACACCAACTACGAGCAGGCGACGCGCATCCCCATCCTCATCCGCGCACCGGGTGTCACCGAGCCCGGCTCCTCCACCCGCCAACTGGCCGAGAGCGTGGACATCTACCCCACCGTGGCGGAACTCGCCGGACTGCCCGCACCCAAGGGCCCCCAACTGATCGACGGCATCAGTCTTGTGCCGGTGCTGAAGGATTCCGAGGCCCGGGTTCGCGACCACGCTTACCATGTGTATCCCCGGGGGAAGGTCCTCGGACGCGCCATCCGCGACGAGCGCTACCGCATGGTCGAGTGGAAGATTCCCGGCGCACCCGCAGAGTCGGCAGAGGTCGAGCTTTACGACTATCAAGACGGAACCGTGGAGACCCGGAACATCGCCGGGGAACGTCCCGAGGTCGTGGAGAAGATGCGTGCGATTCTCGCCACGTACCCTGAGGCCGTAGGCGAGGACGGAGGCAAGAGTGCGAAAAGGACAGGGGCCGCGATTTCGCCAACGATCCAAGGTGTGCCTTTGAAAATTGTCGCAGAAGTGACGCCTCCGCAGGGTGGCAAGAAAGCTCCGCACGGAGTGATCCTGGCGCAAGGTGGACGAGAGCACGGCTACGCGCTCCACTTCGTCGATGGAACGGCTGCCTTCGATGTCCGAGTGAACGGAAAGGTGACCCGCTTGACCGCCGCCCGGCCGAGCGCAAATGGCAGGATCCAGCTCACCGCCTCTCTGACGGACAAAACCATGAGCCTCACCGTGTCGGACCAACCCGCCGTGGAGCGGCCCTCTCCCGGCCTCATTCCGGTCCAACCCAAAGACGACCTCTCCATCGGAGAAGATCTTCTCAGCGCCGCTGGCGATTACGCCGCCCCCAATCCCTTCAACGGAACGATCATCTCATCGACGGTCGAGGCAGATCGGCGCAGCCCGAAAGGCAAGTAGGGGGCTTATTCTCAGAGAACTACTCTCCCCAAAAGGACCATGATCGGTGAGTCGTGATGGCTTTCTCCACGCAATCCGGTTGAGCTTGGGGCGAGGCGTGGGAAGTATGCGTCGGCATGCATGAGTTTCCCCCTCAACTCTTTCTTGCCGCCGGTGAACTGCCTCCGCTGTTCGCATTGCTGGCGGTGATGCTGACCAGCGTGGTGCTGGTGTCCCTGCTGCTGTTGCGGCTTCAGCAGTCGCTGCTGGCGGGGTATTTCATCTGCGGGGTCGTCATCGCCAACTGCGGGGTCATGGACATTGTGGGCGGTCAGGATTCGCACGCGCATGTGAATCAAATGTCGGACTTCGGCGTGATGCTGCTGATGTTCACTCTGGGGCTGGAGTTCTCGCTGAGCGAACTCAAGTACCTGCGACGCCTGTCATTTGGAGGAGGCAGTCTGCAAATGGGGCTCACGATGGTCTTGGCAGGGAGCGCTGCGCTTTTGCTCCTCGGTACGTCGTGGTCGGCAGCCATCGTGATCGCGGTCGCCATGGCGATGAGCTCCACGGCGGTGAGCCTGAAGAGTTTTCAGGAGCTCGGCTTGGAAGCAAGTCCCGGCGGCCGCATGGCGCTGGCCGTGGCGATTTTTCAGGATCTATTCATCATCGCTTTCTTCCTGATACTGCCGCTGCTGCTGGCAGATGGAGAGGCCGCAGGAGATCTGGGCGCACGAGTCGGATCGCTGGCGCTGCGAGGGAGCTTGTTTGTGATTTTGGCGGCGGTCAGCGCCCGTTGGATCATCCCCTGGGTCTTGGGCGCGGTGACGCGAACTCGGAATCGGGAGCTGTTCACCCTGACCGTGGTGGGTTCCTGCATCGGGCTGGCCTTTGCCGGTGGGATGTTGGATTTGGGTCTGGCCTTGGGGGCGTTTGTGGCCGGGCTGGCGGTGAGCGAGTCGATCTACAAGCATCGGATCATGGCGGACGTGATGCCCCTGAAGGATCTGTTTCTGACACTCTTTTTTGTCTCGGTGGGACTGATGGTAGATCTAAAACTGGCCCTTCAGTACTGGCCCTGGATCCTGCTGGTGACGGTCGTGCTGATGATTGTGAAAGCGGTGCTAATCACCAGCATCGGGCGCTGGCTGGGGTTGGCGCATCGGCAAGCGCTGCTGGCGGGGTTGGGCCTCTCCAGTGCGGGGGAATTTTCCCTGCTCCTGCTGCAGAAAGCACACGGCGTGGCGCTCTTGGACGAAGGGGTACACCAAACCTTGCTGGCCGCCGCAGCGCTGTCGATGGGATTGCTCCCGGCCCTGATCAAGGCGGGCATGCCGCTGGCCGACCGTTTGGAAACACTCGGCTGGGGACGACGCAAGGCACGGCTGCCCGAGGCTGAAGGGGTGAAGCAAAAAGTGCGGGGCATCACCGGCCATGCGATCATCTGCGGACATGGCCCGGTTGGGCAGGCGCTGAACAGCGCCCTCCTAGACGCAGGCGTGCCCACGCTGGTGGTGGAATTGAATGCGGACACGGTGCACGAACTCCAACGCACCGGTCAGCCGGTCCTCTTTGCCGACGCCACGCATGAGGAGACCTGGGAGCTCTCCCGATTGAGTGAAGCGCGGCTCGTCGCCTTCACCTTTCCCGACGCCACCCTGACCAAGGAAGCGCTGGCCATCATCCGGGACCTGCGGCGGGACGTACCGGTGCTGGCCCGCGCGCGCTTCGCCTCGGATGTCGAGCGCCTGAAACGCCTCGGCGCCACGGTGGTGGTCCATGATGAAATCGAGGCGGGCAAAGCCGTCGTCGAACACGGACTGGTCCTTCATGGAGAACGTGGCGCCAAGTAGGAGGCAAACCGACGACACGCAATTTCTCGAAGGCTTTCTCCCATCAACACCGTTTGAGATTGTCACTGCCAACCGTTCTCCCCACACTTGTACCATGATCCAACGACGCGATTTTCTTCACGGCCTCAGCGCACTCGGCGTCGCCTCTCTGGCCACGGCCCCCACCGTCCTTCACGCCGCGCCCAAGCGCCGCAACAAGGTGTGTTTTTTCAGCAAGCACCTGCAGGGCCTCTCCTTCGATGAGATCGCGGGCTTCGCCGCCGAGATGGGCGTGGATGGGATCGAGGCCCCGATCCGGCCCAAGGGTCACATCGAACCGGAAAACGTGGAGGCCGAGCTTCCGAAATTCTGCGACGCGCTGAAGAAACAAGGCGTGGAGATGACCATCCTCACCTCGGGCATCAATGAAGTTTCCGAGGAACAGCGCACCGAATCCGTTCTGCGCACGGCGAAGGCCTGCGGCGTGGAGCGATTCCGGATGAGCTATTTCAAGTATGACTTGGAACAGCCCATCTGGCCTCAGCTCGAGGAGTTCGGCGCGAAGATCAAGGATCTCGTCCAGCTCTGCTCCGAGATCGGCATCCAACCGCTCTTCCAAAACCATGCGGGGTCGAACTACGCTGCTGCTCCGGTCTGGGACATCTATTCGATCATGCGAAACTACGCGCCCAAAGAGTTCGCCTTCGCCTTCGACATCCGTCACGCAACCGTGGAGGGAGGCAGTTCCTGGCCGCTCGAAGCCGCCCTCGCCTATGACCATTTCGGCGCGGTGTACTTCAAGGACTTCACTTGGGAAGACAGCAAAGCCATCAATGCGCCGCTCGGCGAGGGCATGGTGAGTCCCAAGTTTGCCCAAATGCTGGTCAAGCGCGGGTACGAGGGCCCTGTCTCACTTCACGTCGAGTATCTGAAGGGAGACCCGACCGACCCTGCGGTGCTGAAGGAGTTTCGTGAAGCCCAAACCCGCGACATGGCCGTTCTTTCTGAGTGGATGAATTGGGCATGATTGAGAAACTGACGCGATCCTTGTGCTTGGCTCTCGGATGTGTCGCCGCGTTCGCAGACGCCGTCGCGGCAGACTGGCCACAACATCTCGGACCGCATCGGAGTAGTGTCGCCGATGCGAGCGAAGCGGCTTTGCCGGATGTGTTCGATCAAGACGCCAAACCGCTGTGGAAAACGGATCTCGGCACGGGCTTCGCGGGTCCCGTCGTGGTGGATGGCCGTATTTTGGTCTTTCACCGTGAAGGCGACGAAGCCCTGATCGACTCGCTGGATCGGGCGACCGGCGAACGCATCTGGCGCTACACGTTTGAGACGGACTACGTGGACAGCTTCGGTTTCGATGACGGCCCGAGAGCGGTCCCCACCGTGCATGACGACCGGGTAATCGTGCATGGAGCCGATGGCCGGGTGCACGCGGTTCGACTCGAGGATGGCACCAAGATTTGGAGCTTCGACACCGTGGCCGAGTTCGGATCGCCTCAGGGGTACTTTGGCCGGGCGGGAGCACCTTTGATCGCAGGCGACGCGGTCATCATCACCGCTGGGGGAACGCGTTTGGGCAAACCCGCTGGATTGGTGGCGCTGAACATCACCGACGGGACCGTCAAATGGTTTGGCGTGGGTGATGAGGCCGGTTACTCAGCCCCGGTATTGGACGAGCTCGGCCACATCATCGCGTGGATGAGGAACCAACTGTGGGTCGTGGACGCGGCCACGGGTGACGTTTTGGACAGCGTCCGATTCCGTTCGGACATGGATGCCTCTGTCAATGCCTGCACGCCGCTGGTGCTGGAGGGGAATCGGGTGTTCGTCTCGGCCGGGTATGGCGTCGGCGCAGGTCTCTGGGACGTCTCGCAAGACGGCAAATTGAGCAAAGTCTGGCATCGCGAAGATTGGATGGACTGCCACTACGGAACGCCCGTGGAGTACGAGGGTCATCTCTACGGATTCGACGGTCGCCAAGAAACAGGGCAGACGCTCCGCTGTGTCGACTTGGAGTCTGGCGAGGTTGAATGGAATTCCGCGAAGCTCCCTGGAGGCAACCTCCTTCGGGTGACGGACAAGCTGGTGGTCGTCACGGAGCAAGGCGAGCTTTGGATCGTTCCGGCTTCACCGGAGCGATTCGAGACCATTCACACCCAGCAGATCTTCAGGGCGGGCCACCGGAGCCATCCAGCCTACTCGGATGGAGTACTCTTCGCTCGAGACGGTGAGAAGATCGTTGCTGTAAAACTGCGCTGATTCCGCCTCCACGTCACAGCGGAAATCAAAGCCCACTCGGGTGACGGATCTCGTACTTCTTGATGGGCCTGGACTTCGTGGTCCACTGCGGACCCTCGTGCATCCCATGATAACCCGTGTCGAGCCGCAATCCGGCGACCTCGATGAAGGTGTGGCCCTTCTCGGCATAGACGGTCACCCACTTCCCTTCCCCACTCTTCCCGTAATCTCGAAGCGCCGAGGATGTCGTCGGACTGTCGAGCTTGCCCATGGCGTGGAGCACGTAGGAGACGGTGCCTGAACAGTCGTAGCCGCTATCCTCGAACCGGCCATGCCCACCGCCGTATTTGTAGGGCTTGCCCACGAGTCGATTCCCGGCCTCAATGGCCCGCACGACGGCGTCGGGACAACCTGAAGGCGGCACGGCATGACCACGGACGATTTTCGCGGTTTTCCCTCGCTCATACTTGTACTCCCAACGCTTGCTGGACGAGGAACAGGCTGAGAAACTCAAGAGCACCAAGAGACAGAAAAAGGGGGCCAATCGATTCATCACCGAAGCGTGCTCCATTCTCAGGCGGTCTGCAAGCCACGGTGGACAGCCGAGCGACCCCACGACTAGTTTGTACCATGCTGATCTCGGAGATTTTTCATTCCATTCAGGGAGAGGGGACGCTGGCAGGAATGCCATCCGTCTTTGTCCGAACCTCGGGCTGCAATCTCCGCTGCCGCTGGTGCGACACTCCCTATGCCTCGTGGAAACCCGAGGGAAATCAAATGAGCGTGGACGAAATCATGGAGGTTGTCTCAGCCTTCGAGTGCCGACACGTGGTTGTCACTGGAGGAGAGCCCATGGTCGCCAAGGACATGCCGGACTTGCTGCGGGCCCTTCGGGCGACGAGTCACCACATCACGATCGAAACGGCAGGGACCGTGCCTCCGAATGGCGCCGAAGTGGATTTGGCCTCGATCAGCCCCAAACTCGCACATTCCACTCCAGACACCGAAACCGCAGGACCGGAATGGGTCCAGAAGCACGAGGCCACTCGGCTCCAGCCAGCCGTTCTTCGGGAGTGGTGCGAAAACTACGACGTTCAATTGAAGTTTGTCGTATCGAGCGAAGCAGACCTCTGCGAGCTCACAGAAATGGTGGAGAGCATCGGCATCCCAATCCCACCGGAAACGATTCTTCTGATGCCCGAGGGGACCGATTTGGAGACACTTCAAAGTCGCCGCTCATTCATAGTCGATGCCTGCAAGCTCCACGGATACCGCTACAGTCCGAGGCTCCACATTGACCTCTTCGGAAATACCCGAGGCACCTGATCCAGAAACGCTAGGCGGCCCGGGTGACTCGCGTCGAGACCGTGATGGGCTCTTTGGAAGACGCCGCTTGGGCGGTCATATCGGCTGCATACCGAGGCCGACTTTCCTTGGGCTTCAACCCACCCGTCAGAACAACTCGCACCGTATCAAGAAGAATCAGCAGGTCGAAAACGACACCCGCATGCTTGAGGTAGTAAAGGTCGTACTCAAGTTTGCACCGAGCATCCTCGACGTTGGCACCGTAGGGATAGCATACCTGAGCCCATCCCGTCAGGCCAGGTGGAATCATATGCCGCTCCTCATAGTAAGGGATGGTCTTCGCCAACTTCTCCACAAATGCGGGTTGCTCGGGTCGGGGGCCCACGAATGACATGTCACCACGGAGGATGTTCAGAAGTTGGGGAATCTCATCGATTCGAAATCTGCGCAGGAGCGCTCCACCGGGAAAAACGCGGGAATCACCTGATGCTGAGGACCATTTGGGTCCATCTTTCTCCGCATCCGTCCGCATCGACCGAAGTTTCAGAATCTGAAACTTTTTCCCGAAACGCCCCACTCGCTCCTGTCGAAAAAACAACGGTCCCTCAGGCGAAAAGAACTTCACCAAGGCCACGCCAAAAAGCAGCGCCGGTGAGAGCAGAACGAGCAAGGACAACGACGTGAGGATATCGAACGAGCGCTTAAGCTTACGGAAATACAAACCCCTGGAGGTATTCTCGGAAAGGATGAACCACTCTCCCGTCACCAAATGGAGGGGCACGTACTCCAGATACTGCTCACAAAAGGTGATGAGAGGAACGCAGGGAATGCCCGAGTAACGCAACCGCCGCAGGTAGGGACGGGAAGCGGAGTCCCGCATTCGAGATTCCGCATAAGCGATGCGATCAATGCGATGTCGATTCAGCAAAACGCTCGCATGCCGGATACGCCCCAAGTGGTCATCGCCCGTCTCGGTGTTCGTCACCCCGATGCGTCCCACAATCTCTACTCCCCGGGGATTCATCTCTTTGAGTCGCCGATACTCCTCCAATTCCGCGGGGCTTTCGGCAACGATCGCCACCCGGATGGGTGCCAAGCGGTGCTTGTTGAACATCAGCCAATGGTGAAGCAAAAGCGGCGGCAGGGTAAACGCAACCCCCAGAGCCATCACGCCTCGCCCCACTCGCGACGTGAAATCGACGTAACCCACCAAAGTGATGATCAGGAATGCGGCCACAAAAGCACCCACCAAAAGCAGGGCGTGGGCCAAGAAGCGCTCTCTTCCCCGAGCCTCAATCGAGAAAAGTCCAAAGATGTAGGTGAAAATCAAAAAACCGCAGAGGCCCAGCAATACCGGAACCGCAAAATCTTGAAACCTCTCAAATCCATCGAACCGCACGAGCACTGCTACGGCATAGCCCATCAGGAACAGGACAGCATCCCGTCCCGCACGCCGGCCAACGGCGATCCAATGGGCGTTGCTGAACGAATTCATGGGGTTGCAATGGTAATTCTCCTCTGAGAACGGGCAAACGCTTTCTCGTTTTCATCGGCTTAGGCAAATCACATCGAGTGACTGAAGTCTCCCTAAAACTAAAGGCGCTGCACCTGCTGATGAGAGCATGGCTCATGCCAGATGATTCTGGAGTCTCTCCCAATCTCATGAGATTGACAATTCGAGCCACAACCGTTAATCCGAGATCATGTTGGCATTTACGCGACCTTTCAATCGCCTGGCCTGCGTGCTTGCGACCCTTGTCGGAGGTGCCGCCCTGGCTCAGGAAGGCTCCCCCACCGAAAGTGGCCTCACCGCGTCGCTCGACCAAGCTGTCGATTGGAACAACCCTTTTTCGCTCTCGGTCAAAGCGGTTGAAGAAACGTTTGTCGCCGAAGGGTACAAATCGAGTCCCTACTATGTCTTCGTCGACAAGGGCAAGCAGCACCTCCGAATGGGCCGCAAACCTTACGATAATGTCACGGTCGACCTAACGGCGATGGACGGCGCGCTGACGATCGAATCTGCGGTGATTGAATTCAGTGGAGGAACCGCCAAGAACTACCTGATGGATTTGGCGGGCGATCCGGAAGCCAGCGCGCTTGCCTGCAAGACGCGGCTGGACCAGTCGCTGGGTGTTGAAGGATCACTTCGCTACGTCGCCTCCCCCTCCCTTGGCCGGGTTCAGTTCACCACTTGGGAAACTCCGTCGTTTGTGGCTGTTTTGACCACAGGCGGCAAAGCTGCCGCCCGTCTCGGAATCGCGTTGCCTGAAGAACGGCACCGCCTCTACGTTTTCAATGAGGGCTCCGAAATCGTCCTCTCTCTCGATTTGGACTTCCTGCTGGACTTGCCGACTGCATGGAAGACCTCACCTTCGCAACTCGATCAACGGCTCAATGTCCCTGGCATCAAAGAGCAGGTCTTTTTTCAATGGATGACGGAAGACAAGAGCCGTGCCCGGTTCGCCGCCCGCCCCTTTTCCAACGTCATGGTGGCCCTGAGCCTCTTTGGCGGTCGCTTGCCGATCGAGGAATTGTTGATCGATTTCGATGGAGACGCCGTGAAGCAGATGACCTTCTCCGCCTACAATCGCGGCGACACGGGCGAGATCAGCGTTCAAGAATTTGAGAAAATCTACAAGACCTGCGGACAAGCGCTGGGTCAGGCGCTGAAGATCGCCCCCAAGCGGCAACCGTCCAACGCCGCCTCGGCGATCAAGACGGTCGGTTGGATGTGGACCTCTCCAGAAGCCGTCGCCCTGATGGAATACAATGACTTCGAGGACCCGAGTTCTCGCGCGAATCCTTATCCGGAATTCCTTCGGGTTAAAATCGCTCCTCCCCACAACCTGGATTGGAATTTCGGAGTGACTCAGCTCGGAGCCCGAACCACGACGGTCAGCAGGTCCAGCTTGGAGGAGAACGTGACCCGCGCCGAGTCCGGCGATGTCTACGTCAACGGATTGCCAATGGTCGACCAAGGCGACAAGGGCTACTGCGTCGTCGCTTCTTGCCAGCGACTCTTCGAGTACTTCCACATTCCCTGCGACCAGCATGAAATGGCGCTCCTGGTCGGGGCCGATGCCGAACGCGGCACCAATTCCCGAGTCATGGAGGAAGCACTCGACAAGATCGACAACCGATTCAAGACCCGCTTCAAGCCGCTCATTCACACGCAAATGGATGCCCGGGAACGAGGCCGGCTCGATGTAGCGAGGTTTATCAAATACGTGAAAGAGAACGTCGATGAAGGCTTGCCCTTGCTATGGGCATTGGAGCTTGGCCTTTTTCCGGAAAACCCTCCTCTTCCCGGCTCCGGGCAGACTGGGGGTGGACACATGCGGATGATCATCGGCTACAACGAACAAAGTGGAGATGTGCTCTTCAGCGATTCATGGGGAGCCGGGCATGAACTCAAGCGAATGAACGCAGCCGATGCCTTCCGCGCCACCTCCGGTCTCTACCTCATGCTGCCCCGCACACTCTGATTGATCGCGGAAGGACCCTGCAACAATCCGGGTGTGAATCACGTTCTGGAAGGCTCCCTTCCATGAAACCCGCCATCCTCTGCCTGAGCCTCGCCCTCGCCATCACGTCACCCCTTCTCGGAGGACCGCAGGACGACATCTATACGTTGGGTCCCGATTCCCAGCCGCGAGCCGATGTGCCGCAGGGGAAAGTCACCCAAATGCCTCCGTGGGAAAACTCCAAGATCTTCCCCGGAACCACGCGCGATTGGTGGATCTACGTCCCGGCCCAGTATGACGCCTCCAAGCCAACGGCGGTGATGGTGTTCTGCGACGGCGCGGGATTCGTGAAGCCCGATGGCAGCTTCCGCGCCCCCACGGTTTTCGACAACCTGATTCACTCGGGCGAGATGCCCGTCACCATCGGCATCTTCATCCAACCCGGAAGCTTTCCAAACGCCGACGCCAAGAGCAAAGCCAAGCCTCGCAGCAATCGCAGCTTTGAGTACGATTCCCTGAGCGACCTCTACGCGCGCTTCCTGCTCGAAGAGATCCTTCCTGCGGTCAGCAAGGACTACAATCTCACCACGGACCCCGACATGCGCGCCATCTGCGGCAATAGCTCAGGTGGCATCTGTGCGTTCACCGTGGCCTGGGAGCGTCCGGACGAATTCCGAAAAGTGGTCAGCCACATCGGTTCGTTCACAAACATTCGTGGAGGCCACGTCTATCCGGCCCTCGTCCGCAAGGCTGAAAAGAAGCCTCTGCGCGTGTTCCTTCAGGATGGATCCAACGACCTCGACAACCAATTTGGCAACTGGCCGCTCGCCAATCAAGACATGGCTGCCTCGCTCAAATACGCGGGCTACGACTACAAGTTCATCCTCGGCCAAGGGACGCACAATCCCAAGCACGGCGGCTCGATGTTCCCCGACACCCTGCGCTGGCTCTGGCGGTCGGAGAAGTGAGTGAGCCAGCTTCCCCTTTCAACTTCGACTCGACCCGACCCCTCTCATGAACCGATTCATTGCCGCTTTCATCGCCCTCTATTCCGTCTCCGCCTCCGCACAAGACACCAATCTCCATGAATACCTGATCGAAGGCGAGTCATGGAAGCCTGCCGCCACTGGCTTCGACTTCACGGATGGCCTCTGCTGCGATGAGGCGGGCAATCTCTTCTTCACCGACGTGAAATCGGGGGAAGGCATCTACAAGATCGATGTGGAGTCCGGCAAGACCAGCCTCGCGCTCAAAGACCTTCCTGGCATCAGCGGCCTGCAGATCGGTCCCGACGGCCGCTTCTATGCCTGCCAAAACAAGATGCAGCGGGTGATCGCCATCACGCCGGAGGGCGAGGTCGAGGAACTCCTCGCAGGCATCAAGTGCAACGACCTCGTCGTCACCAAAGCGGGCTGCGTCTACGTCACCGAAACGCCCACGAAGCAGATCCACCTCATCACGCCGGAGAAGAAACACATCATCGCCGATGAAGGCAGCGTGAACCGCCCCAACGGAATCACCGTTTCTCCCGACGAGCGCACGCTCATCGTCTCCGATCATGGCGGCAAGCACGTCTGGGCCTGGCAGATCGCGGATGACGGCACCTTGTCCGCTGCGGCACCCTTCATGACCATGTGGCTGCCCGTCGGAAAAGAGGAAGCCCAGGGCGATGGTGCAACCACAGAGAAAGCGGGCCGCTTCTTTGTCACCACCGCTCTCGGTGTTCAGATCTTTGATCAAGCCGGTCGCCTCTCAGGCATCATCGCCAAGCCCGTCGCCGATGGCAAAGTCGTCAGCGCTGAGTTTGCGGGCAAAAACCACGACCTTCTCTTCGTCGCTGCCGGAGACACCATTTACAGCCGCAAACTCAAAGTCAGCGGCTACTTCGGTCAGTAATCTCACTCATCCGATTCACCCGTCCAACCACCATGAACCTACGCACCCTGCTCCTCCTCGCCGCAGCCTTCCCGCTCGCGGCCCACGCTGAACTCCGCCTGCCGGCCATCGTCGGCGATCACATGGTCCTCCAACGAGACCAAGCCGATCCCATCTGGGGTTGGGACAATCCGGGCACAAACGTCACCGTTGAATTTGCCGGCCAGAAAAAGTCCGCCAAGGCCGGTGCCGACGGCAAGTGGACCGTCAAACTCGACGCCATGCCTGCCAATGCCAAGCCGCAGGACATGACCATCACGGGTAGCAGTGCCCGCACCCTGAAAGACATCCTCGTCGGGGAGGTCTGGGTCTGCTCGGGACAGTCCAACATGGGCTTCAACGTCGGCTCCTGCTGGGATGCCGATTTGGAAATCGCCAGCGCCAAGCATCCGAACCTCCGCCTCGTCAGTGTCCCCAACGTCGGCACCCAAGAGATCCAGGATGATTTCAAAGGTCAGTGGGAACGCTGCACGCCAGAGAATGTCGGCCAGTTCACCGCCGTCGGTTTCTTCTATGGTCGCCTCCTTCACCAAATCCTCGACGTCCCCGTCGGCCTCATCGACAACGCCTGGGGCGGCTCCTCGGCCGAGGCCTGGGTTCGCCGCGATGTCCTTGAGAACGACAAGCGCTTCACGACACTCATGGATCAATGGAAGAACACCGAAGCCACCTACGACTTCGCAAAAGTTCAGGCAGCCCATGTGAAGGCCATGGACGCCTGGAAGGTGAAAGCCGCCGAAGCCAAGAAGGCAGGAAAACCCGCGCCCGCAGCTCCTCGCGCCCCTCGAAACTCCCTCACGGGTCAGCATCGCCCCGGCAACCTCTACGCCGGCTGCCTCCATCCCATCATCGGCTACGGCATCCGCGGAGCCATTTGGTATCAGGGCGAAAGCAACTCCGGTCGTGCCTACGAGTACGCCTACCTCTTCCCTCTCATGATCCAGCATTGGCGGGATGAGTGGAAGCAGGGCGACTTCCCCTTCTACTGGGTCCAACTGGCCGACTTCCAAGCGGAGGTCGCCGAACCCGGAGACAGCACCTGGGCCGAGCTCCGTGAGTCTCAGACGAAGACCATGGAGAAACTCAAGAGCACCGGCCAAGCCGTCATCACCGACCTCGGTGAAGCCAACGACATCCACCCGAAGAACAAGCGTGACGTCGCCGAGCGCCTCGCCCGCTGGGCTCTCGTGAAGGACTACGGCATGAAGATCCCCTACCGCAGCCCCGAGTACAAATCGGTCGCCATTCAAGGTGGCAAGGCCATTGTCACGCTCGACACCTTTGGCGACAAACTCCGCACGGTGGATGTGAGTGAAGTGCGTGGGTTCGCAATTTGCGGCGCCGACAAAAAATGGGTCTGGGCCGATGCCAAAATCGTCGGCACCGACAAAGTCGAAGTCTCGAGTGCATCCGTGAAAGAACCCGTCGCAGTTCGCTACGCCTGGGCCAACAACCCCGTCTGCAACCTCTTCTCGGCCACCGGACTCCCCGTCACACCGTTCCGCACGGATGACTTCCCAATGACCACGAAACCCGTCGAGACGGCTTCGACAAAGTAGGTCCTCCCAACAAAGATCCATCCCTTCCCTGAGCGGCCTCCTCCTTCGCGGACGAGGCCGCTTTTCGTTTGCACCCTCGCCCTGACGTCTCCAGCTTGGAAGCATGTCGCCACTCCTCCGCGCTGCCTTTCTATTCCTTGTCACTCTGCTGCTCCTCCCTGGATGTGCCGGCACCGGCCAGTTCGCCGCGCAGATCGCTCAACGGGAGGCTGCCATCGCCGCCGAGCCCCAGGGCGACTACTTCATTGGTCGCCGCTGCTTCATCGACCGCACCCAGTTCTGGGGCTACCTCCGTCGGCCCGGACAAACCTGGGATCGGTCCAAACTCGTCATCTTCAGCGAAAAACTCGCCAAGGTCCCCGACCGCGTTCCCGAAGCACCCACCGATGGCGGGCTCGCCCGCGGCTTCGATCACAACTGGGAGTACAAGATCTGGGGCTACTTCTCCGGCGTGAAAGTCTACGACCCGAACAGCGACCTCATCCTCCCCGAGTTCGTCCTCCAGCGCTACGAAGTCATCAACCGCAGCCCCGGCTGGCTCTTCAAACCCGGCGAACGCTTCAAAGGCGACCGCCTCCTCCGCGCTGAGCCGGAATTAATGCCTTGAGATCAAGTGCTAGGTCGGTGAAATCTGGAAGTTGAGGTGTTGCAATCCGATCTGGGAAATCTCACGCTGGCACACCCCGCAACGGGCACGATTTGCGCAAATGACCTGTAGAGCGATACCCAACTCAAGCGGCCGGGTTCGTGGAGGTCGATGAGCATGGCGAGCAGAGTTGCCGCTGAGAACGGGACTCCATGGAATGCTTCGACGACGCGGGCGAGCGGCGGTTACGCAAGGAGGGATGGCTTCCATCCGTCCCAGCCCGCATCAATGCTCAGAGACGCCGGGACGGCATTCCACCTTGCTCAAATTAAAGACTGAGTGATACCCGAAGGCCACCGGCTCACGCCTGCGCCTCAAGGATCTGGGCCAAGACGTACGGCAGGATGCCTCCAGCGCGGTAGTAGTCGATCTCGACGGGGGTGTCGATGCGGACGACGAGGGGGATGTCGAAGGTTTCGCCATCGGCCTTGTGGACGCGGAGGGTGGCCTCGCCTTGGGGCTTGAAGTCGTTGGAGATGCCCAGGATGTCAAAAGTCGCATCGGAGAGGTCCTTCACCTTGTCGTAGTCGGCCTTGTCCTTGAAGTTGCAGGGCAGGACGCCCATGCCGACGAGGTTGGAGCGGTGGATGCGCTCGAAGGACTTGGTGACGACGGCTTTCACACCGAGGAGGTTCGTTCCCTTCGCCGCCCAGTCGCGGCTGGAACCCATGCCGTAGTCTTCACCACCGAGAACGATGAGCGGTGTGCCAGAGGCCTTGTAGGCCTCGGCGGCGTCGAAGATATCGACCTTGGCTGAGTCGCCGGAGGCGGGCGCTTGACCGGTAACAGTGCCGTCTTCCAATTCGTGCGCATGTGCCATGAGGGGCGCGGAATCTTCGGAAGGGGTGAACACCTTGGTGACGCCGCCCTCAGTCCCGGGAACCATGAGGTTCTTGATCCGCACGTTGGCAAAGGTGCCCCGGGTCATGATGCGGTCGTTGCCACGGCGGCTGCCGTAGCTGTTGAAATCGCTCTGCTCGACACCGTTTTCGACCAGGAAACGCCCAGCCGGGCTGTCCATCTTGATGGCACCCGCAGGGCTGATGTGATCCGTCGTAACCGAGTCACCAAAGATCCCGAGGGGGCGAGCACCCTTGATCTCGGTGATGTCGCCGACGGTGGAACTGAAGCCCTCAAAGAACGGCGGCTCCTGGATGTAGGTGGAGGCAGTGTCCCATTCGTAAACGGCACCGACGGAACCGGGAATTTCATTCCACTTCGGATTCTGCTTGGCGAAGTTGGTGTAAAGTTTCTGGAAGACCTCAGGGGAAAGAGCGCTGGCCATCGCCGTGCCGATTTCTTCGCTGGTGGGCCAGATGTCCTTGAGGAAAACCGGGTTGCCGTCGCTGCCGATGCCGAGCGGCTCGTTGGCCATGTCGATGTCCACGGTTCCTGCGATGGCGAAGGCCACGACGAGTGGAGGCGACATGAGGAAATTGGCCTTGATGCTCTGGTGGACGCGGGCTTCAAAGTTGCGGTTCCCGGAGAGCACGGACGCAGCGACGATGTCCTCGCCCTTCACCACGTCTTCGATGCCCTTGTCGAGCGGGCCCGAATTGCCGATGCAGGTCGTGCAGCCATAGCCAACGGTTTGGAAGCCGAGCTTGTCGAGCTCTGTCTGGAGGCCGGTCTTGTTGAGGTAGTCCGTGACGACGCGGCTGCCGGGTCCGAGGCTGGTTTTGACGGCAGGATTCACGGTGAGTCCCTTCGCGTTGGCCTTCTGGGCGAGCAGACCCGCAGCCAGCATGACACTCGGGTTGCTGGTGTTCGTGCAGCTCGTGATGGCGGCGATCAAAACGCTGCCGTGGGAGATGGTGTCCTTGATGCCACCTTTGCTGTCCACCGTGACTTCCCAAGACGGCTCGCCGCCTTTCGTGACCACTCCAACCTGCGCACCGAAGGCTTGGGCACCGTCAGCGGCATCCGGCTCGGCATCGAGGGTGGAAGGCAGATCCGGCGGGGAGCCAACCGGCTTGCCAAACCCTTCGGGTGGCGTGGTGGAAAGCAGGTCGTTCCACTTCGCCTTGAGTTCGTCGATGTCGATCCGGTCCTGCGGACGCTTGGGACCGGCCACACCCGGCTTCACCGTCGCGAGGTCGAGCTCGACCACTTGAGTGAAATCGAGTTCATCCTTGCCCTCGGGGATGCCCCACATGCCCTGGGCCTTGAAGTAGTTTTCCACCGTGGTGCAAAGTTCGTCCGAACGACCCGTCCCTTTGAGGTAGGTGATGGTCGCTTCATCCACGCCGAAGAAGCCCATCGTTGCCCCGTACTCGGGAGCCATGTTCGCCAGAGTCGCCCGGTCAGGCACGCTGAGCGCCCGGGCACCGGGACCGAAGAACTCGACAAACTTGCCGACGACCTTCGTTTTTCGCAGCATCTCGGTGACGCGCAAAACGAGATCCGTGGCGGTGACACCCGCGACCAACTCGCCACTGAGATAAACACCCACGACTTCAGGCACAAGGAAGGTCACTGGCTGACCGAGCATTCCAGCTTCCGCCTCGATCCCGCCCACACCCCAACCGACGACACCGAGGCCGTTGATCATGGTCGTGTGGCTGTCGGTGCCCACCAGGCTGTCCGGGTAAAAGACGCCGTCTTTCTCCAGCACACCCTTGGCGAGGTACTCGAGGTTCACTTGGTGGACAATGCCGATGCCGGGAGGCACGACGTTGAACGTGTCAAATGCCTGCTCGCCCCACTTGAGGAACTGGTAGCGCTCGCGGTTGCGATGAAATTCGAGATCGAGGTTGCGGTTCAGCGCCTCCTGCGTTCCGGCAAAGTCCACCTGCACACTGTGATCCACCACGAGATCCACAGGCACCAGCGGCTCGATCATTTCCGGATTCTTGCCCAAGCGAGCCACAGCCGAGCGCATGGCGGCCAAGTCCACGAGGAGCGGCACACCGGTGAAGTCTTGCAGAACGATCCGGGCTACCACAAAAGGGATCTCATAGTCACCGGGCGCCTTGGCGTTCCAGTTCGCGAGATTCTTCACATCCGCCTCGGAGACTTTCTTCCCGTCGCAATTCCGCAGCACGCTCTCCAGCACGACGCGGATGGAAACTGGCAAACGAGAAATGTTTCCGAAGCCTTGCTTCTCAAGTTCGGGCAGCGAGTAAAGCTTGCCTTCGGTTCCGGCTCCGGTGGTGAAAGTGCTGAGGGTGTTCATGAGTCGGGCAATCAAAGCGGGGATTTCCAGCTAATCAAGGCAGAGCGAGCAGGAAGAGCGCCGGAATTTCGAAGACTGCGGAAAAAACCCTCAGATGTGCGCCTCCCCGCAATCTACCGCAGCCCTGCGACATCACACGTGTTACAATCCCTCAGCCATGCCGATTGAGCACCCTCCGCCCTCGAAGCCAAGTGTAGCGCTCAAACCGCGTGCGAAATGGGGCTACATGGGACTTCTCGCGGGCGTCGCGGCCGCTGCGTGGTACATCGCAGTCCGACCAAACAACCCCAAGGTTCTGATCAGTCCGAGTGGGAGTGCGATAGCATCGAAGCTCACCACGGAAGCTTATGTGTGGAAACGACAGTGGACACCGTCCCTACCTCAAGTCGTCGGCGAAATGGGTCCCCATCTCGACAGCATTGTGGTGCTCGCCGCAGAGATTGATCGATGGCCCACGAAAACCCAGCCCGCCGAGATTGTGCGTCCCAACATCCATTGGAGTGCGCTCCTCTCATTTCCCGGACGCGTGGGTTTGGCGGTGAGAGCACCAAGTCACCTGCAATCCGGAAAGAACTCGGAGGCGCGGTTGTTGTGCCTGCAAACCGTCGTTAACGCAGTGCTCCTTGATGCCTCTGCCCACGATGTCACCGTTTCGGAACTTCAGATCGATTTCGACTGTCCCCAGTCTGGCTTGAGCGGGTACGCCAATTGGCTCGAAAATCTGCGTCCCTCGCTGAATCAAGACACGGACCTAACGATCACCGCCCTGCCCTCATGGCTCGACGAGTCGGCTTGGCAGGACGTGGTGGCTATGACGGACAGCTTCGTTCTGCAGGTTCATTCGGTCGATATCGGCACCGCCAACGCGGCACCGGTCCTCTGCGATGCGGATCGCTCCCTTCGATGGGCGAAAAAAGCGAATCAAGCTGGGGTTCCTTTTCGCGTGGCCCTGCCGACGTACAACTCGGCAGCTGGCTTTTCAGAAAAGGGTGACTTGATGGGGATCGTCTCAGACGGGCCCATCCCAAACTGGCCACCGGGAACCTCGGTTCGCTTTTTTAGATCCGAACCCTCGGAGATGGCAACGCTCAACCTTGCGCTTCGTCAGCTCGCACTTGCGCATCTGACTGGAATCATTTGGTACCGATTGGGCGATCAAACCGAGGGGCGAAACTGGACCTCTGCGACTCTGACCAAAGTGATCCAAGCCCGAGAACCCGAATCCAAGCCGGACGTCGTTTTCCGCATGGGCGAAATCATCGACCTCGAGCTCGACTATTCAGCCACCCTGCCCGGACGACTGCCGCCGAGCATTCTCATCCGATGGAACGAAGCAGCGCACCTGATCGCGGGCGACGGGATTGGGGGGTACCGGTTTCATGTCGACGGGCAGACTGCGTGCTTCCAACTCAATGAGGATTTGCTACAGTCCAGCGCTGTACAGGAAGGTCGGCGAAATTTCGGCTGGCTGAGATTCTCAATCCCAAATCCAAAGATCCATGTGGAAGTCCGTGACTAGCCGTTTGCTGATTGGGTGCCTCGTCTTTCTCGTCACTCCGTCGCTGGCCTGTGGCCCGTGGCTTCCGCCCCGCTGGCTCGCAAGCGGTGGAGCCGCAGTCGGCGCCACGCCCGAATTTTTTTGGGAAATCGAGGTCCGGCGAATGGCCAGTGAACTCAAGTCCGCGCCGGATTGGAACCCACCGCCTTGGTCGCCATGCCTAGTGGAGAGTGTGCCAGAGCGTGTGGCGCTGGCAGACGTCGCCGACTTTGAAAAGGCCATCGCTGAAGGCCGGGTCAGCCAGACGATGAAAGCCGCACATCTGGAGAGACGGCGCACGTTGCAGTCGGGGAAAGCTCCCTTCCAGTTAAAGTTCGACCCTGCGGACGACCACGAATTCGCCGACTACCATCGTGGAGCGATGGCATTCAACAATGGCCGCGAAGAGTGGGCGGATGCCGCGACGGCCTGGGAGTCGATCTTGAAGCGTCACAAGTCTGAACGGCAGCACAGGAGCACATGGGCCGCCTACATGCTGGGACGGCTGGACCTTTCCCAATCCAAGTTTGCCGACGCCGCCCGATGGTTTTCGAAAGTCCGGGAATTCGCCAACGAGGGGCTGGACGATTCACTCGGGCTCGCCGCCGACAGCATCGGCTGGGAGGCACATTGCCGCATGAAAAATGGCGAAAGCAAAGACGCTGCCCACCTATACCTCGAACAGTTGGCCATCGGCGATGCGTCGGCAGTCGTCTCATTGAAGCACGTCCTCCCATTCCCGGGCCAGATCACGGCCGAAGGTGATCTCGAGCCGTCCGCCGGTTGGGTGCAGTCAGCGAAGGACCCAGTTCTCAGGCAACTCATCACCGCCTCCCTCCTGTCTCGATTCACTCCACTCTGGGAGCCAGCAGGAACGACAATGAGCGAGTGCCGACAGTGGCTGGACGCGGTCACCGCTGCGGGGCTGGACCACGTGCCCGATGCCGAACATTTGGGATGGGTCGCCTACAACCTCGGCCGATACGACGATGCTTCGGATTGGCTCGCGGTGTCGTCAATGACATCGGCCGAAGCCCATTGGCTAAAGGCCAAGCTCCTCCGCCGGGACGGAAAACTCGCCGAGGCTGCAGAACATCTGTCAAAGGCAGTGCGCCTGCTTACCCCCCTTCACGAACTGACGAAAACTCATCTCACTCCCGACATGATCCTCCCTGACCACGCTGCGCGGGCTGACTTGGGCGGCGTTCAGCTTGAGCGGGGGGAGTTCGTCGCCGCCATCGACGCCTTTCGAGCTGCGGACATGCAACTGGATGCCACCTACGTGGCTGAGCGAGTCCTCACTCCAGAGGAACTCAAGGCGTACGTGGACGACCAGTTTCCCTGGTCGGAGCAGGACGAAACCGAATCCGCCGACGCCGAAATCGTCCGTTCAACCAACCGCGCCACACACCCCGAGGCGCTCGAGTGGCGATGGATGCTGGCCCGCCGCTTGATTCGTGGACGCCGTTACGAGGAGGCCCGCCCCTATTTGCCCGCGCTTGTCCGCCCGACACTGGACAAGTACGTCTCCGCGCTCCACCAAGCCGGGGATGCGACTCAGCCCAAGGCAAAACGCGCTCGAGCTTGGTTCGAGGCCGCCATCCTCGCCCGGCATGATGGATTTGAAATGATGTCCACACGAGCAGAGCCCGACGGCGAATTCTATTCTGGAAGCTTTCCCATGGAGCACATCGCCGGAGAACGAGCTGCGGGCATGTGGAGTAGACCCGACAGCAGCGGAAACGGGATTCAGCCACCCATCGTGCGTCCCGTCTCTCTCAAGGTCAGTGATCAGGAGAAAGATCGTCTGGAGAAAAGCCGCCTCCGGCACGAAGTCCGCTTTCAGTATCGTTACCTCGCCACAGAGCACTGCCTCGCCGCATCCAGACTCCTCCCCGACAACACGCCGGAACTGGCCGACGTGTTGAACACTGCCGGGAACTGGCTCAAGGCCCGAGATCCCGAAGCTGCCGACCGATTCCTCCAACTTCTGGAGCGCCGTGCCTGGAACACCAAGATCGGTAAAGCCGTCCTCGAAAACCATTGGTTCGTGAATGTACATGGACCATGGAGTCACGCTGCCTACGAAGCTCGCGGGGCTGAATACTGAGGCACCCGGGACATCCTCTGAACGAAGCCCCTTCACCTCGTCGTTCTCAGCCCACCATGAAGCTGATCCGCACGCTCACCTGCCTTGCTCCACTCGTTCTCCTCCTCACCGCCACGACGCTGTCTGCCGCCCCGAAGGACGTTCTATTCATCGCCGTCGATGATTTGAACGACTGGACCAGCTACCTCGGCGGACACCCCCAGGCGCGCACGCCGAACATCGACCGCCTCGTGGCTCGCGGCATGGCCTTCACGAACGCCCACTGTGCCGCACCTGCCTGCAATCCCTCCCGTGCCGCCTTGATGAGCGGCCTTCGCCCTTGGGAAACCGGCGTTTACACGAACAGCGATCCCGCCGCCCCGGTGCTCAAGGACACCCTCACGATCAACCGCCACTTCCTCGCCAGCGGCTACAACGTCCTCGGCGGCGGCAAGATCTATCACGGCTACAGCAGCGAAGGCCGGGATGACACCTGGACCGACTGGGTGGGCATCTTTCCGACCAGCGGAAAATCGGTCCACAACCTCAACGGCCTCGACGCCTCCCACTTCGACTGGGGCCCGCTCGACTGCCAACCCGCCGACATGGGCGACTCCAAACTCACCGACTGGGCCA
>CAXBNA010000053.1:0-31437 GCA_963976915.1 uncultured Verrucomicrobiales bacterium | reverse complement strand
CAATGCGATCAACTTTCCCGACAGCGGCCGCGTGTACCGCATCCTGCCGACCGGGGCGAAAAAGATTGCGCGTCCCAACCTCCCGGCGATGTCCGACCTTGAGCTGGTGAAACTGCAGCAGCACGCCAACGATTGGTATGTGCGCCAGGCGCGGACCGAACTGCATCACCGCTCGGTGACTGGCACTCTCGATCAGGAGAAGGTGCAGGCGGCTCTGCAGGCAGCTTTCAACGAAGCCAAGACTTCGGGCAAGCGGTTGCGGGCCTTGTGGGCGATGCACGTCACGGGGTGTTTCACCGACGGTCGACGCAACCGCCTGGTGGAGCTCTTGTCCCACGACGATGAACACGTTCGCGCCTGGGCGGTGCAGTTGCTGTGCGAGGAGGGCCAGCCGGGGAAGAAGGCGTTGGCTCGTTTTCAAGAGATGGCGGAGCACGACGCCTCGGCCACGGTGCGGCTCTACCTCGCCTCGGCCCTGCCGCGCGTGAGCGAGGCCCAACGTTGGCCTTTGCTCGCGGCTCTCGCCCGGCACGAGGAAGACAACGGGGATAGCAACATCCCGCGCATGTTGTGGTTTGCGCTGGAACCGATGGTGGTGGGTCACCCGGATCAGGCGCTGGCCGTCGCATTGGAAGGCCGGATGCCGCATCTGCAGGAATGCGTGGCTCGCCGCATGGTCAGTGGCGAGGTGCAAGCCGTGGCAGGCAAGGGTCCGGTCAGCCCCGAGCATCTGCTCAAGTGGAATCGCATCGTCGATCAGTTTGCTCCCGGGTTTGAGGCCGCGAACGTGGGCGAGGGAGGGGTGCAGGCGCTGACCGAGTTTCGCAATGAGGCGGTGATGCAGACCCATCCCAAGGACCGTGACACTCCATGCTTGCTCACGCGTCATCTCGATGTGCCGGCGGGCAAACGGACGACGCTCAGAATTCGTGCGAGCTATCATCCTCATGGCGACTGGCAGTTGCAGGTGAGGGCGGGCAAGGAAGTGCTCGCGGATCAGACCGTCAGCTACCAGACCGTGCAGGGCGAGTGGCTGGATCTGGAGGTGGATCTAACCCGCTTCGCCGGTCAGCATGTGGACCTGGTGGTGGCGAACGGCGCCAACGACTGGAAGAATGAGTTCGGCTACTGGAGCCGGATCGAGGTGACCAGTGAGTGACCAGATTTCCTGATGAAAGAACCCACCATGCGACTCACCTTCTTCCTTCTGCTAATCCTGATCTCTCAGGCAACGGGGCGTACTGCAGAGTCCCGTCCGCCGAACATCGTTTTCTTCCTGGTGGATGATCTGGGCTGGTCCGACGTGGGATGTTTTGGCAGTTCGTTCTACGAGACGCCAAACATTGACCGCTTGGCGACAGAGGGCGTGAAGTTCACCCATGCCTACGCCGCCTGCCACGTCTGTTCACCGACACGGGCGAGCATTCTGACCGGGAAGTACCCGGCGAGTCTGAAGCTCACCGACTGGCTGCCGGGGAGGAGGGACTTTCCCTTTCAGAAGCTCAAAAACGCGCCGAACCTTCAGCAACTTCCCCTGGAGGAACTCACGCTGGCCGAGGCATTGAAGCAGCAGGGTTATGCCACCGGGCATTTCGGCAAGTGGCATCTCGGTGAAGACGAATTCGGACCGCTTCAGCAGGGGTTTGACGTTCAAGTTCCGCGGAATTGGTACAAGGGCTGGCCCAAGGCCGGCTTCCAAGCGCCATTCGAGATGGACGGGCTCGAAGACCAGCCGGGCGACTACCTGACGGATCGCCTGACCGACGAGGCGCTGAAGTTTATCGAGGCCAATCGTGGGAACTCATTCTTTCTCTACCTCAGTCACTTTGCCGTGCATGACCCGATCCAAGGCCGCTCGGACTTGGTCCAAAAGTATCGTGAAAAACAATCCAAGATCATTCGCACCCGCAGCGGCCCCGAATTCATTCTCGAAGGAAACCCGGATGATCCGGAGCCCTTGTCGAGAGAGGAACTCGACGCCATGATCCAGCGTCCCGGCTACGCTGGCTTCAAGGTGCTGCCGAAGCACACGGTGAAGATCAAGCAGCAGCAGGACAACATCGAGTTTGCCGCCATGGTGGAGGCGATGGACCAGAGTCTGGGGCGTGTGATGGAGAAGCTGGAGGCGCTGGACCTCGCCGAAGACACGATCGTGATTTTCTTTTCCGACAACGGAGGCATGGCGGCCATGAATTTGGGGAATCCTCAGCGTCGAGTGGGTCATGAGAAGACCGATGAAGCTTTTTCCGGGGCGAACCTTCCACTTCGCGGTGCCAAAGGCTGGCTCTACGAAGGCGGCATTCGGGTGCCGTTGATCGTGAAATGGCCAGGCGAGGGTAAGGCGGGAACGGTGTGCGAGGAACCGGTCATCAGCATCGACATGCTGCCGACCCTGCTGGAGATGGCGGGGCTTGAGGACGTGGCGTCTGGTGGTCGGGATGGAGTCAGTTTTGCTTCCGCAGTGAAGGGAGAGGCGTTCGAGCGGGGCACCATCTACTGGCATTTCCCCCACTACAGCAACCACGGCATGCAGAGCCCCGGCGGGGCCATCCGCGAGGGCGATTGGAAGCTGCTGGAGTACTTCGAGAATGGAACCGTGCAGCTCTTCAATCTGCGCGAGGACATCGGCGAACAGAACGATCTCGCCGGGAAGATGCCCGAAAAGATGGCGGAACTGAAGCAGAAGCTCGCCTCATGGCGGGCGTCGGTTTCGGCATCGATGATGCCCCCGAATCCCGATTACCAACCGACTCAACCCTGATGCGAACCTTCATTGCTCTCTTCCTGTTGATCTCCGGGGTGGGTGCGGCTGCGGACCGGCCCAATATCCTGCTTTGTATTTCGGATGATCAATCCTACGAGAGCACGGGCGCCAATGGCGATCCCGTCGTGCGGACACCTGCGTTTGATCGAATCGCAGCCGAAGGTTTAAACTTTACCCGGGCCTTCTGCGACGCGCCGACTTGCGGCCCCTCGCGCAGTGCTCTGCTGACAGGCCAATCCGTTTGGCGGCTCGAAGAAGCGGGGAACATTCACAGCACCCTGCCGGCGAAGTTTGCGACCTACACGGAACGGCTGGCGGAGGCGGGGTATGCCGTCGGGTTCACGGGCAAAGGCTGGAGTCCGGGAAATTTGGAGGTGGGCGGGCGCTCTGCGAATCCGGCCGGCGTGGAGTTTGCAAGGCGAAAACTGCAGCCGCCGCAGAAGGCGATTGCCAACAACGACTACGCGGGAAATTTCGAGGCGTTTCTCGACCAGCGGCCGGACGACCGCCCGTTCTGTTTCTGGCTGGGCACCTTCGAGCCCCATCGGGCCTACGAATCGGGTGCGGGATCGAGAGCCGGCCTCGACGCGTCGAAGGTGCGTGTGCCCGGGCAGTTGCCCGACGACCCGGTGGTGCGTCAGGACCTGGTCGATTACCTCTCTGAAGTGGAGCATTTCGACCGCATGGTGGCCCGGGCGATCCAGATGCTGGAAGCCCGCGGTGAACTCGACAACACGTTGATCGTGGTGACGGGTGATCACGGCATGCCCTTTCCCCGCGCCAAGGCCAGTCTCTACGACTCGGGCACGCAGGTGCCCCTGGCGATGCGTTGGCCAAAGGGCATCGTCCATTCAGGTCGCACCACGGACGGGTTCGTGAACCTGAGTGATCTGGCACCGACCTTTCTGGAGGTGGCGGGTCTCGACGTTCCGGAGGCGATGACGGGGCGCAGCCTGCGGGACGTGCTGGCCGATGAACCCACCGTGACCCGGTCCGCAGCGTTCACGGCCATGGAACGTCATGACGGCTGCCGCGCCGGTGGCAAAGGGTTTCCATGCCGGGCCATCCGCACCGCCGAATATCTCTACGTCCACAATTTCGAGCCGGACCGCTGGCCGTCCGGCTCGCCGGATGCGGCGGACTGCGCGCGGGCCATCCCGTTTGGTGAGATCGACAGTTCACCGAGCAAAGACTTGATGATGGAGCGCCGTGGCGAATCTGCCATTGCCGATCTCTCGGAGTTGGCGTTTGGCAAGCGTCCTGCCGAAGAACTCTATGATGTCCGATCCGATCCTGCGCAGTTGATCAACCTTGCGGGGCGGCCTGAGCATCTCAAAGCGCAAACCGAGATGCGCGAGCAGTTGTTCAATCACCTCCGCGAGACCCGGGATCCGCGGGTCGTCGGTGGCAAGGTGGACTGGGACTACTATCCCTACTACGGGGTCATTCACACGAAGGGTTGGAAGGTCGATCCGAAGCCGAATGACGACCCTTGATGCAGTCCGCCGAGTGATCGACTCAAGACCCAGACTGAACCAACCATGACGACGATTTACCAAAATGTAGCGACCTCCAACAAGACTGGACGGAGTGCCTCACGTTCTATTGAATAACCCCTGAAACCCATCCCCAATCCACATGTCCTCCCCTGTTTCTCATCCTCGTATCGCCATCATCGGTCTCGGCTTTGGTGCCGAATTCATTCCCATCTACCAACGTCATCCGAATGCGGAGATGGCGGCGATTTGTCAGCGCAATCCCGACACCTTGAAGGAGATTGGTGACAAGTTTGGCGTGGAGAAGCGATTCACCAGCTACGACGAACTTCTCCAAGATCCGGACATTGATGCGGTTCACATCAACACGCCGATCCCGAATCACGCGGAGCACACGCTTCAGGCGCTGCGTGCGGGCAAGCACGTGGCCTGTACGGTGCCGATGGCGACCAGTGTCGAGGACTGCAAGGCGATCATTGATGCCTGCAAGGAGACGGGTTTGAAGTACATGATGATGGAGACCGTGGTCTATGCCCGTGAGTTCCTGTTCATGAAGGAACTCTTCGACAAAGGCGAGCTCGGCAAGCTGCAGTTCCTCAAGGCCAGTCATCAGCAGGACATGGACGGCTGGCCGGGCTACTGGCCGGGCCTGCCGCCGATGCACTATGCAACGCACTGTGTCGGCCCGGTGCTCGGCTTGGGACGCAACCAGGCGGAGTTCGTCAGCTGCTTTCCGTCGGGAACGATTCGCGAGGAAATGCACGGCTGCTATGGATCGCCGTTTGCGGTGGAGACCACGCACATTCGGTTCAAGGACAGCGATCTCAGCGCACAGGTCTATCGCTCGTTGTTCGACGTCGCGCGGCAGTATCGCGAGAGCATTGAGGTGTATGGCTCGAAGAAGTCGGTCGAGTGGCCGCTGATCGAGGGTCGTCCGCTGGTGGTTCATACAGCGAAGAAGCCGGAGCCGGAGATTCCCGAGGAAGTCGAGTGTCCGGATTTTGCCGATCGTCTCCCGCCGGAGATCGCTCCGTTCACCACGGGTGGCGTGTATGGGGACGCAACTGGCGAGGAACACCTCAGCTTCACGCAGGGCGGGGGACACGGCGGTTCGCACCCGCACCTAGTGCATCAGTTTGTCGAGCTGCTTCGTGGCAACGGCGAGGGCTATCCGAACGAGGTGCAGTCCGCCAACATCACTCTCTGCGGCATCCTTTCCCACGAATCCGCCCTCAAGAACGGCGAGCTCATCAGCCTCCCTGAGTGGTCGATTCAGTAGTCAAACCTCGGGGTCGTAAACTCGAATCCTATCACGCTCAACCACCCAGAGATGTCCAGCCAAAGTCTCACCGCTTCCGAGCGCCAGGATCAAGGTGCCGATGAGGGAAAGGATTGCATTCAAATCAGTGCGTCCTGCAACCCTAAGCACGACGATTCCAGACGTAGGTTCGGGCGGAAACCGGATGGGATTCGAGAAATCGAGGTCCAGTGTCACGAGGATCCGCTTTTCTTGGAGGCAAACCGCGTAGATTTCATCATCGGTAGCCGAGGCAAGTTCCTGCTTGGGCACGGTGCAGACATCGTGACCCGCTTTCGCCAGAAGTTCTTCCCCTCGCTTCCCCAGGTTCTCATCCAGTTTAAAACGCATCGTCTCAGGAGGCCTCAACAAGCGGAACAGGAACAAAGCGCTCTCTCGCCATCTCCGAGGCGTAAGCCAAGCATGCGCGGATGTCGTCGCGCTCGATCCCGGGATAAGCGGCAAGGATGTCGTCTTCTGAGTCGCCGGCAGCCATCATGTCCACGATCAGGGACACCCAAATTCGATGCCCGCGAATGCAGGGCTTCCCGCCGCAGCGCTGGGGATCAATCCAAATTCGCTCAATCAGCTTGTCGCGCGTCATGACGTGACCATAACCTCGCAACTCGTCACATCATAGCGCGAAATCGGGTGCCGCCTACGCCCTTTCAAGCCGCCTCACTCACGGCACATCCATCCAACCATGAAAACGCTTCTCGCCCTTCTTACCGTGCCTTCTCTTGCCCTGGCCACCGAGGCTTGGGAATCGAAACGCCTCCTCCCCGACTTCTACGCCGAAGGAGCGGGCGTCGGCGATCTCAATGGGGATGGCCACTCGGACATCGCTTATGGTCCGTTTTGGTTCGAGGGGCCGGTCTTCGAAAAGCAGCACCGCTTCGCGGATGGCGATCCTTTTGACGGCGGCACGGGTTACTCGGACAATTTCTTCAGCTTCATGCGCGACTTCAATGGCGACGGCAAAAACGACATCCTGGTGTTCGGTTTCCCTGGCAAGTCGGCGCGGCTGTATTTGAATTCCGAAGCGGAGCGCTGGCCGATGGTTGAGGTGGCGGACCAGGTGGCCAACGAGTCACCGCATTTCGTGGATCTGATCCCCGGCGGACATCCGGAGATCGTCTGTGCCCGAGAGAAAGCCTACGGCTACTATGAGGCGGGCGAAGATGCGACGAAGCCCTGGAGCTGGCACGCGATCTCGGCCACGGGCGAGGCGGCGACACCGTTCGGCCACGGGCTCGGTGTGGGGGATCTCAATGGCGATGGCCGGGCGGATGTGATCGAAAAAGCTCACTGGTATGAACAACCGCCGGACGGCGCTGGCGCGGGGCTGTGGAAGAAGCATCGCTGGGCAGTGGTGCCCCAGGGTGGTGGCGGCGCGCAGATGCTGATCGACGATGTGGATGGCGATGGCGACGCGGATTTCATCACCTCGCTCAACGCGCATGGCTACGGGGTGGCGTGGTTCGAACAAACGCAACCCGGCAAGTTCGCGCGGCATGACATCGTGGGCGAACGCTCGACGGACAGCGCTTTCGGCGTCGCCTTTTCCCAACCGCACGCGCTCGGTTTGGCGGACATGGACGGCGATGGTCGAATGGACTTCGTGACCGGCAAACGCTACTTCGCACACAAGGGTCGCGACCCCGGCGGTTTGCAGGCGGCGGTGCTGTATTGGTTCCGCAACACAGCGACCGATGGCGGCATCGAGTTCGTGCCGCACGTGATCGATGACGACTCAGGCGTCGGGGTCGAGGTCAAAATCGCCGACCTCAATGGCGATGAACGTCCCGATGTGATCACCAGCAGCAAGAAGGGCCTGATTCTGCATCTGCAAAATGCGGCGTCGAAAGACGCGGCGGTATCGAAGTGGAATCACGGCAAGCATCTACCGCAGGATCAGTACGGCAGCGGGCTTTCCCCCGAGGAAGCGCTGAAGCGCATGACGCCACCAGAGGGATTCAGCGTGGACCTCATCGCCGCCGAGCCGGAGCTGACTCAACCCATCGCCATGTGCTTCGACGCGCGTGGGCGGATTTGGGTGATCGAAGGACACACCTACCCGCAGCGTGAGGAGGGCGGGTGGAATGACGGCAAGGATCGCATCCTCATCTTGGAAGACGCTGATGCCGACGGCAGCTTCGAGACACGGAAGGTGTTCGCGGAAAACATCAACCTCGCCAGCGGTATCGAGGTGGGCTTTGGCGGGGTGTATGTCGGAGCGGCGCCTTATCTGCTGTTTTTCCCGGATCAAAACGGCGACGACAAGCCTGACGGCGATCCGGAGATCCTGCTCGACGGCTGGGCCTGGCAAGACACGCACGAGACGCTGAATGCCTTCACTTGGGGGCCCGATGGTTGGCTTTACGGCTGCCATGGCGTGTTTACACACTCAAACGTTGGACGTCCCGGCTGCAAGGACAAGGAGCGCCAGCCGATCAATGCGGGCGTGTGGCGTTTCCATCCGGTGAGCAAGCAGTTCGAGGTCTTTGCCCACGGCTCCAGCAATCCCTGGGGCGTGGATTTCAATGCGCATGGTGACTGGTTCATCAGCGCGTGCGTCATCCCGCACTTTTATCACCTCAGCGAGGGCGGCCGCTACTTCCGCCAGGCTGGGCAGCACTTTGATCCCTTCACGTTTGATGATATCAAGACCATCGCCGATCACAGTCACTACACGGGTGACATGCGCATCCTGTGGAAGGAGCGCAGGGGTGGCAATGCGAACGTTGCAGAAGCCGACGTCAACTTCACCAACTCGGTGGCGGGCGGTCACGCGCATTGCGGTTTGGCGATCTACGATGCGCCGGAGTTTCCCGCCGCCTATCGCGGCCTCGCCTTCTTCAACAACCTGCACGGCCACCGCATCGTCAGCGAGCGCCTCGAGTCGGATGGCTCAGGCTACACGGCGCGACACATGCCGGATTTTGTGTTCAGTCACAATCACGACTACGTCGGCGTGGGCGTCATGCAGGGGCCGGATGGCGCACTGTATTGCTCCGATTGGGTGGACAGCCAAACCTGTCACCATCGCGATGTGGAAGTGTGGAACCGCAGCAATGGACGCGTCTTTCGTGTGCGGTATGGCGACGTGAAGTCGACCACGCTGAAGCTGCCGGAAGCCAGGGACGCAGAACTCGTCGCGCTATTAGGCCACACCAATTCCTTCCACGCCCGCCAGGCGCAGCGGTTGCTGCAGGAGCGCGCGGTGGCGAAGTTGCTCGACACAGCGGCGGTGGAACAAGCGCTGGCAGCCTTCGAGCAAAAGCACACCGACTCGGTCCCGCTGCGTCTGCGCGCGCTGTGGACGCGGCATGTCACCGGCCTGCTCTCCGCCGACCGCGTGATGGCAGCGCTCGGAGACGCGGAAGAGCAGGTGCGCAAATGGGCCGTGCATTTGGCGCAGCCGAATGCAGGCACCCTGCCGCGCTTCACCGAGATGGCACGCAAAGAGGAATCGCTCGTGGTGCGTCGCGCTCTGGCCTCGAAGCTGCAAAAGCTGCCGATCGATGCACGATGGGAAGTGGCGGCGGGTTTGATCGCGCACAGCCGCAGCCAGTTTGACCGCAACATTCCCTTCCTCACTTGGTATGGTCTCTCGCCTTTGGTCGAAGCGGATCCGGCAAGGGCGCTGGGGCTCATTCAAAGAACCGACTGGCCGCAGATGAAGGACTTCCTCACACGCCGTGCCGCCGTCTTTGCCGAGGGTCGCAGCGCCGTCATGACCGCACTGGCGCAAGCACCGAACGCGAAGAGCTTCAATGAAGGCGCGGCGCTGCTGCTGCAATCTCTCGCCAGTCTGCCGCCGGTCGAGCGTCCCGAGACCTGGCCCGCCGCGAAGGCCAAGGCGCAGACGTTCGCCAAGGACGCGCAAGTCGCGGACGTGCTGGCTCGACTCGGAGCGCGGTTTGGCGATGCCAATTTCTTTCCGCGCTGGCGTCAGGTGGCGCAGAACAAGGCGGCCAAACCCGAGGCCCGCAACGAAGCGCTGGAACTGCTCACCCTCGGTCGCGACCCCGAACTTGCTCCACTCGCCCGCGAGTTGCTCGCCGTGCCTGTGCTGCGGGGGCGCTGCCTCACGGCCCTGCGCCAGGTCCCCGGCGTCGAGACGGCACAAGCGGTGCTGGGCGTGCTGCCCGAACTGCCGCTGAACCTGCGCAATGAAGCCATCAACCTGCTCGCCACCCGCCCCGAGATGGCGAAGGTTCTGCTCCAGGCCGTGGACTCAAAGAAGGTCGCCGCCTCGCTCGTCTCGCCCGTCTTGCTGGATCAGTTCGAGCGCTTCGATGATGAGGAGATCAACGCTTTGATCGGCAATAACTGGTCGCGCGGCGGTGAGGGCGTGGATTTGACGCAATTGACTGCCGCCATCGAGAGCTGGAAGAACAAGCTAAACGTGAAAGTCATGGCAAAGGCCGATGCCTCTCGGGGTCGTCAGGTCTTCACCATGACCTGCGGCACCTGCCACCAGCTCTTCGGTCAAGGCATCGCTCTCGGCCCCGACCTCACCGGCTCGAATCGCGGCGATCTCGGCTACGTGCTCGAAAACGTGCTCGCTCCCAGCGCGGTGGTCGGCAAGGACTACATGCTCAACGTTTTCACGATGAAGGACGGCGCCACGCTCAGCGGCATGGTGAAGGCCGATACGCCCGAGTTCATCAAGCTGTCCATGCCCGGTGGCACCACCACCGATGTGAAAAAGAGCGAGATCGCCAACCGCCAGGAACTCGCGCAATCGCTCATGCCCGCCGGTCTGTTTGAAGCGCTGCCGCTGGAGCAGGTGGCCGATTTGGTCAAGTATCTGGCCAGTCCGACCCAAGTGCCTTTGCCGGGAGAAAAACCCGCACCGTCCACCGCAAAAGCCGATGCCTTCCCTCCGCCTGCACCCGACGTCGTGCGCATTGAAGGCGAGTCGCTGGTGGCGAAATACCCCGCGCGCCGGGGTGGCACGGTAAAGGCGCAAAACATGTCCCGCTTTGCCGACGCCTGGTCCGGCGGCAGCCAGCTCTGGTGGACCGGCGGCAAGCCGGGCGATATCTACACGGTCAAACTCGATGGCGTGAAGTCCGGCACCCACACGGTGACGCTGTTTCCCACCACGGCGAAGGATTACGCGCAGGTGAAGATCGCCATCAATGGCCAGCTCCGTGAAGCAGACTTCTACTCCGAAGCGGTCCTTCAAGGCGAGCCCATCCGGTTCGAAGGCGTCAACATCAGCCCCAGCGAGCCGCTGCAAATTGACATCCACATCACCGGCAGAAATCCCTCCGCGCTCGACCGCTACATGGTCGGCCTCGACCGGATTGAGGTGGAGTAACATGGTTGGAGTTAAGGCTTTAGCCGATCCGTTCGATGGGCGGACGGAGGTGCGAACTCTTTTGGAAGGCTCGAAGGGTCTTCGACGCTTCAAACAAGAGTGGCGTCCACTGGCCTGCAACGCTTTACTGATCGCCTGAAGGCTTGACTCCAACGGGGGACGATACCCACCGTCGTGAGAGAGACATTCCCTGACGCCCGTTTCCTTTTGATCTCCAACGTCCAACCTGCTCGCTCTGAAGTCTCATGCGTCGCACTTTTCTGCTCCTCATTCTCCTCTGCGTCTCCGCGTCTCTGCGTGAGACTCTTTCAGCCGACACACCCAGACCCAACGTCATCCTCATCTTCGTCGATGACCTCGGTTACGGCGACCTCGCCTGCTACGGCAATCCGAAGATCAAGACGCCGAACATCGACCGGTTGGCGGGGGAGGGACAACGTTGGACTTCGTTTTACGCCTCGGGTTCGACCTGCGTGCCGAGCCGCACCGGCTTGATGAGCGGACGTCATCCGAACCTGCTCGCCAACCAACCGCTGCGCAAGGATCCGAAGGCGCTGATGCCGATGATGTTCAAGCGCCAGGGTTACGCGACCGGCATGCTCGGCAAGTGGCATCTCGCGGGTTACCCGAAGGACTTCACTACCGATGCGATGCATCCGCTGGAGTGCGGCTTCGACGAACATCTCGGCACCCCCGGCAGCAATGACGCGCCCGGTCCGCCACTGCAGACGCGCGAGGCCTTCGACAACGCCACGCCGCACACGTGGAAGATTCCACTGATTCGCGGACGGGAGGTGATCGAGTTTCCGGCCAACCAAGAATACCTGACCCAGCGCTACACCGAGGAAGCGGTGTCCTTCATTCAGCGCCACGCCGAAGCCGCCAACCGGAAACGGGAAACCGAGAACCGGAAACCCTTCTTCCTCTACCTCGCGCACAACATGCCGCACGCGCCCGTGTTTGCCTCACCCGCGTTTCAAGGTCGCAGCGAGGGCGGGCGCTTTGGCGATGTGGTGGAAGAAGTCGATTGGTCAGTGGGCGAGGTGATGAAGGCGGTGAAGGACGCGGGGCTCGACGGGGACACGCTGATCGTCTTCACCAGCGACAACGGTCCGTGGTCGGTATTCGGTCCGCACGGCGGCACGGCGAAACCGTTGCGAGGGGAGAAATCGACGACGTGGGAGGGCGGGCTGCGAGTGCCCGGCATCTTCCGCTGGCCGGGCAAAATCCAGCCTGGCGTGGTGGATGGGATTGCCGCCAACCTCGATCTCTACGCGACGTTTGCCGCGTTGGTGGGAGGGGAGTTGCCGAAGGAGACGCCTGGCTTCATCTCGATGGATCTTGCCGGTGCGTTGCTGCGCGGTGAAGCCAGTCCCCGGGAGTGGTGGCTCTACCACGGCTCCGCCTACCGTTCAGGAAAGTACAAGATCCACACCGCTCTCACCGTGCCGACAGACCCGATCACCCGGAAAAAGCAACGTCCGCCTGAGCTTGGCGCTCCACTGCTGTTCGATCTCGAAGCCGACATCGGCGAGCAGAGTGACATCGCTGCACTGCATCCAGACATCGTGGAGAAGTTGTTGGCGGAGAAAAAGGCGCGGTCGAAGTAGGATCGCCTATCGGAGGAAGAGGCGACTTGTGTCCTCGGTGCGGACGTTACACTGCTTCGCGCAGGCGGAGGGCCATCCCTCCACCCGCCAGACCGAGGAGGGCGAACACGAGGATCACTGGTCTTGGGCCCAGCGTCTCCGCCAGTAGGCCAAAGCCACTGCTTGCCACCAGCACCACGCCCATGAGCGTGTTGCTCACCGCCACGTAGCGGGCGCGTTGGTCGACTGGGGCCATGTCCACCAAGTAGGTCTTGCGGCCTTGGCGAATGCCGGTGTGAGCCAGGCCGATGGCAAAGAAGAGAACGACCCACAGTGCGATGGCTGCTTTCGGGGAAAACTCCCAACCGGAGGCAAGCACCGTCACACAGCCGACCCCGCCCGCAGCCAGCCCTGCTGCGGCCATGGTCAACCGGCTCGAGTGATCTGCCAGACGCCCCCAGACGAAGGCGCTCGCCGCCGTCGCCACATTGCTGGCCACCACCAGAAGACCGAGGGCGATGGCCGCTCCCTGAGTGGCTTCCTGAGCAAGCACCACGTAGAAGGGCATCGACAGAACGGTCGAAGCGAGGAGGGCACGTGCGATGCAGAAGCGCCGAAAGGCGTCGTCGTCCCGCAGCAGTCCCCAAATGTCGGACATCATCGAGCTCCACCCGCTGGTCTGGTCCGGGGTGTCTTTGGCGAACTCGACCAATCGCGTGGACCCAGCGGCCGCTCCCAGCCAGAGCAGTCCCGCTATCAAAAGCAGAATCGCGAAAACGCCTGTTGAAATTTCTTCCTGGCTTTGAAAGGCGAAGTAGATCCCGACGCCCACCGCCGACCAACCCGAGATGGAGGAGGCTAGACCGCTGAGTCGACCGCGCCGGGCCTGCGGAATGAGTTTTCCTGTGAGCACCTTGGAGGAGATCGAGCACAGGCCCCGAGCGAGGCTGAAGACGGCGAGCAGCGCAAGGATCGTCCATCCGGCCACCGCTCCGGTGAGGGTTGCCGCCGTGGCCGCCATGCCCAGCACCGCCAAACCCTGGAGGGTGCAACCCGTGATCCAGATGCCCTTTGCCTGATCCCGCCCCTCCAGCATCCGGCTCACAGGGATCTGTGGCAGTAGGGAACCCGACTCCCGGACCGGAGCCAGCAGGCCGATGACGGCCGCAGGCGCGCCCAGGGACCCCAGCAGCCAGGTCAGAATCAGACTGGGCCGACTCAGTGCGTCTCCAGTCTTGGTCATCACCAGAGTGGCGGCGTGGGCGACGAAATTTCGAGGCACCGAGCCGCAAGCACGATCCTCCAACCCCTTGCAACTGAGTTCACCCGATTCTCCGGTGATGCGCCGGTAGAGTCGCTCTTGCCAATCCTGTGCCATATCACCAATCTACGACCCGCATTCTCACTGGGCCGTGAATCCATGGTTGGTCTCTTCTTCCCATCAAGTCAGACCCGGACCGAAATCCAGATCGGCAACGAGCGGCAGATGATCCGAAGCAGACCTCGCCCTTTTGCTCTTCAATGCACGCCGGGTCACCCGCACGCCAGGGGGATGGACATGGATGCGGTCGAGGGCAAACAGGGGGAATCGCGCTGGAAAGGTGGGAATGATTCTTGCAGGTCCAAATTGCTGCTGCAGCATCCGGTTGGCGCGACCGGCGGGCAGCCACTCATTGAGGTCGCCCATCAGGATCCGTACCGTCCCGGGTTTCGGCGTTGTTGAGTCGCGAAGGGCCAATCGCTCGATCTGCGCCCGGCGTTCTCTTGGAGCGAGACCCAGATGAGTGGCGGTGATCTCAAAGTCGCGGGATTGAAAGGCAAACCGGATGCGGATGCCTCCACGGGGCTCACGACCGGGCTGACTGAGATCGATGCGTTCGTGGGACAGGGGAGGGATGCGCGAGAGCAGCACGTTGCCATAGTCGGCTTCGTCTTTGCGCATCGTGGGGCCATAGATCACGGACGGGTAGGCTAACCGTGTCTCGAGGGCCCGCAGAAAGCTGCGATCCGTGCGGCTCTCATCGTGTACTTCCTGCAGTGCCACGACATCGGCGTCGGCCTCTTCGATGACGCGGAGAATGGCATCCGGATCGGCGATGCCACGGCGTCCGATGCAACCGTGAATGTTGAAGGACAGGAGACGCATGGGCATTCAGCCGGGGCTGGCAGAGGATCGGGAAGTCAGGGCGTGGCGCACGAAAAGAACGGCACTCCCGATCAAGGCGACTGCTACAGCAAAGCCCAACGCTGTTCCCCAGCCGGGTTGGTTGATCGCCGAATTGAGTTGATGGGTGAGCAACACCACGGCCGCCATGCCGGGTGCCATACCGAGGAGCGTGCCGAGATTGAACACCCGAAACTTCAAATGTGAGGCACCGGCGACCAAGTTGACGATCACGAAGGGAGCGACCGGCAGTACGCGGACGAACACGACCGAGAGGATCCCGCGGTTCCGAAGCTGTTGGCTCAATCGTGCGAGCTTCTCCGACTGCCATCGACGCAGCAGGGGCTTGCCGAGGAGGTGGCCCAGACCAAATCCAGTGAGCGCAGACAGGTGGGCGCCAGCGTAGCCGCAGCCCAAGGCGACCCAGGGGCCGATGGCGATGGTCGCGGCGATCAACACCAGATTGATCGGCAGGCCCAAGAGTCCAGCCAGAGCAAAAATGCCGATGAGAAGCACGGGCGTCCAGGGCTGGGACTGAATCGATTCCAGATACGCCAAGACGGTCTCTTTATCGATGACGTTGCCCCAGCCCTCCTTCATCAAAAAGGAAATGAGAAGTCCCGCAGCGACGAGGAGGGTCACATAGGTGAGCCGCTTCAGCACGGAGGGGCGCTCGTCTTTGGGAACGAAGTTCCGGATCCAATAATCTGGATCCAACGGCTCGTCAGGATCGAGGAGTTGGCTATCCGCCATCTCTCTCTCGAGGTCGGAGTCGCACCCGAAATCGAAAGGCTTCAGCGAATGACCCGAGTCGGAAATCATAGAGTCGATGCCCGCGCCCAGCGATGCCGCTTCCTGCAGCTTGGCAGCGACTTCTTCGCGAGTGCAGCCAAAGTGGACCGCGAGCAGACGGTGGAGCCACTGGCGCACGGCGTCTTCGGGTCGAGGGCGCTCGATGACCAGATCCACTTCGGAATCGACCCGCATCGAGCGATTGCTCAGATTGGACGATCCGATCTTGATGATGCGGTCGTCGGCGATAAACATCTTCGCGTGCACGTAGACGTGCTTGGTTTCGTCGCCCCGATCATCCGAAACCTCGGGGCGATAGATGCGCAACCGCTTGTGCTCGTCGGCTGCGGTGAGTAATTCGAGCAAGCGATCGCGAAGCACGCCCATGGTGCCCTCTTCAAGCCATCCTCCGGCCTGCTGGGTAAGGACGATGATGATCTCGGGTCCCTCTGAAGCCCTCAGCCGTTCCGCCATCGCGTCCATCAGCCGACGCGTCGAGAAGTACTGGTTTTCGAAATAGAGGTAGTCACGGGCGCTGGCGATGACATCCAGATGGAGGTGCTCAATCTCCTGAACCTCCGGCCAGGGCTCGAAGGCCGCATAGGTGCGGGCAATCCCGATGTCGACGTCTTTGAACGCGACTTCAATGGTCTCAGGCCAGGGGGCGGTCTCTCTCTGTGCATCCCGTCGGGGCAGGGCATTTCCCGTGGCTCGCTGCCAGCGATCCGCACACAGGTCTCCGAGAGCGTGCGCGGCTGGACCCGTGACGGCCATTTGAATGTCGTGATAGGGATCGTAGGGTGCTCCTCCAGGGTCCGTGCGTCGGTCGTCATGCAAGCGGTGCTCCGCGCTGTCCCAACGCCACTGGCTGAGGTCCAGTCCGCCCGCAAACGCAAGCGCATCATCAATGACGATAACCTTTTGGTGGTGCGACGCGCTTGCTGGCAACTGATCGTCATAGTGCAAGTGCAGTCGCGGGTTGGGGTCACCGAGGGACTCGGAGAAAAAGCGCCACTCGCGTTCTGCCGCGTAGATCATCGAGAAGTCCCACACCAGCAGGTGCAGCTCCAGCTGGGGGTTCTGTTCGAGCACCGCATTGAGGAACGGTCCGAGTTGGCGTGGCAGGCCGTCCTCGGGGTCGGCATCGTCCCGCACCATCAGAATCTCGCTGTGGAGATCCCAGGCTAGAATCACGGCGTGGCGTTCAGCCTGCAGCAGTGCCCGCCGCAGGGCGCGAAAGTAGGCGTCTCCAGCCACCAAAAAACCGACCTGATCGGCTCGCTCAATCCGCCAGCAGTTTTGGTCCGGTTTGAGGAGGGGGGCTGCATCCGTTGGCTGAGACATTCCGTCTGGAGACAACGCTCAACTTCCCGAGGGATGCAAGAGAGGATTGGCTATGGGGTCCAATCAATGCGGGAAAGGAGGGTATCGCCGCCGAGCGTCTGCTTCTTCGGATGCCACTCGCCGACGGTGACCCAGTCTTCGGTGGGGCTGATGTGCGTGACGTGGAAGTTGCCCATGAGAGCAACTTCGTTTGGGTTCCCGACACCATCTCCCATGAGGGGAAGAACGACTTGCTCGGTGGATCGGATCAGACGGAGCGTCTTGGGATCGACCTGCGCCATCCAGAGTGGAGATCGCCAGCGAGTGACGTTGCTGTTGGTCGGGTCCTTGCGAGTGTAAACGAGGTGGAGCGAGTCGTCGCGGGTGAGCCAGTGCTGCTGGGTGGTGGACATGATCAATGGCTCGTCGTTGTCGTCCCATGCCCAAGCTTGTTGTGGCGCGTAGTTCAATCCGTCGTCGCTGACGCTCACGTAGCCGCGATCATCTTCGGCGCGAATCGTGAGGTAGTAGCGGTTTTGGAACAGAGTGACGGAGGGCTCCAGCAAACCACGGCCTTGTGGGTTGGAGAGTGGCGGGCCGACTTCTTTGACGCGCAGGGTCTCGCCATCGAAGGAGGCGAGCACGCCGCAGACCTCGCGGGGTTGGTCTTTCACGCCAAAAGTGAAAGACATGGCGACATCGCCATCAGCCTTCATGACCTTTTGACCGCAGTTGTTCGAGTAGATGTAGGCGCCTCGAGGATCGTCCCATTCAAGCTTCCGGCGTGGTCCCCATTTCCCATCTTTCCAGACGGAATAGACGGGCCAGCGGGGCGGTTGGTCGCGTGAGAATTTGGGGCCGGAGTAGAACACGTTGTGACCAAAGGCGAGCACCGACTTGGAAGCTTCGTGCCACTCCGGCACGACATCGCAGACGCCTTCATTGCTGCCATCGGGTTGCTCAACCCAGCCGAGAGGCTTGACGGGGTCAGGCGTGGTCCAAGTCTTTCCCAGGTCGTCGGACATCATGAGGTGGACGGGACCGAAGTAGTCGGAGCCGCCGATGTGCTGCAGGGTCATGAAGATGCGTCCGTCAGGTAAACGACAAGCGCGCGGGTGAAACCAGGTGGGACCTGCGCCATCGCGCCCACGAAGCAGCACTTCCTTAGAGATGGTGGCTTTGAAATGAGTTGCCCCTTTCGCCGAGAAGCCGACCCCAAGGGTAAGGCTGGCAGCGGTGAGTTCCAGAAATCGACGGCGATGGATCATGCGGTGAGCGTAGCGATTGGCTCAATCCCGAGTCAAGCAGCAGCGTTGCCGAAGTCGACGTCTTGCGTCCGGCTTGGCTTGGAAAGATTGGACGATGGGTGGTCTCTCAGAGCGTCCTGAGGCCTTCCAGCTTGGCGAGTTTGCAGGCCTTTTTGTCGAAGCTCCAAAAGGCATCGCACCCGAGCAAAAGGGCTGCAGAGACGTGGAGGAGGTCGTAGGTACGGAAGCCCTGCTTGGAGGCGTGGCGCAGGGAGATGGCTTCGAACTGGCGGAGCCAGTCGGCTTCGGGAAGGGTGACGGATTCGAAGACGGTGCCGACTCGGAGGTCATCGCGAAACTGCTCCTGGCAGGCAGCGGCGATCTCGGGGGTGATGCGGCGCTGGTCTTCTCCGTAGCCGGACAGGACGGAGAGTTGGAAGGCGTTGATGAGTTCGGCGTGGAGGAGCCAGGTGATCGGGAAGGGTGCTACACCGAACTCGAAGTCGTCTTCCGCAGCGATGGTCTCCGGTCTCTCCAGGTAGAGACGAGTGATGAAGTTTGTGTCGGCGTAGATCTTCATTCGCATGCAATCAGGCGGTCCAGCATCTCACTCTGCTCCTTCGTCATTTTCGGGATGCGAAGTGCGGCGCGACGGGCGCGGTTCATTTTGACCCATTCACGAATGGCCTGGTTGCCGGACACAGGGGCAGGCTCGGGCTGGCAGGCGCGGAGTTCGTAGGACTTCCCAGACCGGCTCTGAATCCGGACGGTGCCTTCCTGGTCACAAGTCTCCAGGACCTTGGCCGTTTGACGGTTGAGGTCGCGGACGGTGAATTCGATGGCAGGCATATCGAGGTCAGACATTATCCGGTTGGATGTCTGACGTCAAGGTCGTTGCCGAGACGCGCGCTAGCCTAGGAGGAGGGCTCGGAGCGTCGCCACCAGGCAGCCAAGGCGCTGCCGATGAGGCAATGAAAGACCGCAGAGATGGCGGCTGGAACGGCGGTGAGGGGATCGGTGAAATGCGTGGTGGCCAGCTTGGCGCCGAGGCCTGAGTTTTGCATGCCGACTTCGATGGAGACGGTGCGTGCGTTTCGAATCGCCTGACCGAAGACGCGCATGACGCCGTAGCCCAGCGCGAAGCCGAAAGCGTGGAGAAGGAAGATGGCGATGAGAAGTGTGCCAGCAGATTCGGAAATGGCGGTTTTCTTTGCACCAACGATGACGCCGACGATGAGAATGATGAAGAAGATGCTCACGAGTGGGGTGACGGGGGCGATCTTGGAGACGGCGCGTGGGAAGAGGTGGTTGAGAGCCAGTCCCGCGAGCACCGGAAGCAGCACGACGGTGGCCATGTCGATGAGCATGTCGAGAACGGGCACGGGAACGTAGGCACCCGCGAGCCAGCCCGTGAGAACAGGGGTGAGGCCGACGGCGGCAAAGGTGGAGCACAGGGTCATCAGCACCGAGAGTGGTAGGTTTCCTCCGGCGAGGTGGGTGATGACGTTCGAGGCGGTTCCACCGGGGCAGCAAGCGACGAGGATGAGACCGACGGCCAGCGGTGCCGGGAGGTTCATGGATTGGGCAATGCTCCATCCCGCCAGTGGCATGATGACGAATTGCGAGACGACGCCGAGCAGGGCGATCCAGGGCGTGGCAAGGGCGTCTTTGAAATCCGAAAACCGGAGCGTCAGCCCCATGCCGAGCATGATCATGCCGAGGCCTTGGGGGATGTAGGGCGCGAACCAGGTGAAGTGGGTGGGTTGGAGCCACGCCCAGGCGAGACCGATGGCAAGCCACAGGGCAAAGGCATTGTTGATGCGGGAAATCATGGTTCTGCTGGCATCGAAGGTCGTTGTCTGCCATCTGTCCAGCCTCATCATGCTCACCAAGCGCATCATTCCCTGTCTCGACGTCGCCGAAGGCCGTGTGGTCAAAGGTACCCAGTTCCTTGAACTTCGCGATGCGGGTGATCCCGTGGAGTGCGCCGAGATTTACAATCGGCAGGGAGCCGATGAATTGGTTTTTCTCGATATCACGGCCTCCCATGAGGAGCGGAAGACGATGGTGGAGGTCGTTGAGCGCACGGCGGAGACCTGCTTCATGCCGGTGACCGTGGGCGGAGGCATCCGAACCGTGGCCGACATGCGGGAAATGCTCCTCGCTGGCGCGGACAAGGTGGGCATCAACACCGCAGCGGTGAGCACGCCTCATGTGATCGATGAAGCGGCGGAAGCGTTCGGCTGCCAGTGCCTCGTGGTGGCGATCGATGCCAAGCGGAACGAGCACGGATCGTGGACGGTTTACACCCACGGAGGGCGGAAGCCGACCGAACTCGACGCGGTGGAGTGGGCGGCAGAAGTGTGTCGCCGTGGTGCGGGTGAAATCTTGCTCACCAGCATGGATGCCGATGGCACGAAGGCGGGATACGATTTGGAGCTCACGCGAGCCGTCAGCGAGGCGGTGACGATCCCGGTGATCGCCAGTGGGGGCGCAGGGAAGCTGGATCACATGGTCGATGTGCTGCGCGCGGGAAAGGCGGATGCTGTGCTCGCGGCGAGCATCTTTCACTTCGGAGAGTACACGGTCGACGAGGTGAAGGACTACCTTGGAAAGCACGGCGTGCCCGTGCGCAGTCGGATCAGAGGGTAGTGCGGGACTCTAAGCCCCGTTAACACGTAGGAAGGACAGGCGACGTTGTGTGGGAGAACGTCGTCCAGACGGGCTGAAGCCCGGAACGACATTGCTTGCCGAAAGACGTTCGTCTCGTCTTCGTTCCCAACGGCCTGCCATGAATTTGCTCCACACTTTTGTTATTTCGTTTTTGTGCCTGATCTCGACGGCACTGAGCGCTGAAAAGCCCAATGTGCTCATCATCATGGTCGATGATCTCGGGTTCTCGGACTTGGGGTGCTATGGCAGCGAGATCGAAACGCCGAACCTTGATCGGTTGGCGGCCAATGGCCTTCGATTTACGCAGTTCTACAACACGGCCAAATGCCACTCCTCGCGCATCGCGCTGCTCACAGGGCGCTATGCCTATCAGGCCGGACAGGAGAGTCTGCAGCATGCGAGCACGACGGCGGAGATGCTCGGGTCCGCGGGATATCGCACGATGATGACTGGCAAGTGGCATCTGTCAAAGCAGCCGACTGACTTCGGATTTGACCGCTACTTCGGCCATTTGAGTGGGGCCTGCAATTTCTACAAGGGAGACAAGACCTTTCGGCTGAATGGTGAGGAATGGACGGTGCCCGAGTCGGGCTTTTACACCACGGTGGCGGATGTGGATTTCGCGCTGAAGTTTCTCGACGAAGCGCGGCAGGAGAAGGGTAGGCCGTGGTACCTGCACGTCGCTTTCAACGCCCCTCATGCTCCGCTTCAGCCGATGGAGGTGGACTACAATAAGTATCTTGGGCGTTACGAAGCGGGTTGGGATGTCATTCGCGAAGCGCGGGTGCAGAAGCAGAAGGAACTCGGTTTGTTCGGGGGCGGCGCGGAAGCGTGCCCACGGCCGGACCACATTTCGGAGTGGAAGGACATGACGCCTGAGAGGCAAAAGTGGGAGGAGCGCCGCATGACGGCACTCGCGGGAATGATTGATCGCGTGGATCAGGAAGTGGGTCGTTTGTTGGCGGATCTCGAAGCGAAGGGAGAACTCGACAATACCTTCCTGCTGTTCATGTCCGACAACGGAGCCTGCCCTTATGACCGAACGTCGAGGGACATGGATCGCGAGCCGTATGAGCCGGACGTCACGTGGAGTGACAGCACCGGCTGGGCCTGGGCGAGGAACACTCCGTTTCGGTTCTACAAACAGAATCAGCACGAGGGTGGCATCTGCACGCCCGGAATCGCCCATTGGCCGGCAGGGTTGAAAACGAAGCCTGGTGCGATTGTGACGGACCCCGTTCACTTGGTCGATGTTCTGCCGACACTGGCGGAGTTGACAGGCGCAGAGATTCCGAAGACCTGGCCCGAGCGCGACTTGCGGCCCGTGTCCGGCACTTCTTTTGCGAAGGTGCTGCGAGGTGAGCCGATGGGGGATCGCCCGCCGCTCTACTTCCTTTTCGCCGAGGATCGCGGGCTGCGCCAGGGCCCGTGGAAGCTGGTGAGTTTCAAATCGAACCCCTGGGAGCTTTACAACATTGAGGAAGATCGGACGGAACTCCACAACCTCGCCGAACAGGAACCTCAGCGGCTGCAATCGATGATTGCCGACTGGACGGAGTTGGCGAAAGAAATGGATCACGCGCCTGCGAAGTCGTATGCGCCGGTTCTTGCCGTCTCGACGGAGGCGTCGCTGCGGCATCCTGAATGGACGGCCTTTGATCAGCCCGACAGGCAAGCGGGTGAAGGAAGGTGCCTCGTCGAAGGGCAAAGGGAAAGCGAAAGCCAAGGCCAGCGTCTCGCAGATCCGGGCGCGGAAGGACACGAAACTCAAGGTCGAGGGCAAGGTGCTGATCCTCGACTGCACGGGTGATGACTCAGGCCTCGCCTTCAACACACTGTCGAAGATGGGAGCTGTCGGTCCATACACGTTGAGCTTTCGAGTGAAGAGCGCCGCGAGTGGTGACGGTGAGATCTTCTGGACCCTTGATCCCAAGGAGGTCCTGCCGAAAGGCGAGCACCAGACCTTCGCCGTGGTTCACGATGGAGAGTGGCACGACATCACCCTCAGCATCCCAACCGAGTCCGCCCTCTTTGCACTCAGGCTCGATCCTTGCAGCGCGCCGGGTGAGGTGAGCATTGAAGGTTTGAGGCTCCTCGACGCCAAAAGTGGTGTGGTGTTGAGTTGGCCTTGATTGACACGATACTGATGACAATCTTACTGCCATGACGATCACGCTTCCCCCTGCGTTGGATGAGCTGGTGGCTCGCAAGATGGCCACCGGTTTGTATCAAGACGCTTCCGATGTTGTTCGGGAAGCTCTCCGGGAGATGGCCGTTCGTGAATCCACGCTTGAGCGCGTCCGATCTGAAGCCGCCGTTGGATTCGATCAATTGGAGCGAGGTGAATTCCGCGAGTTCGATCAGGACACGTTTCTTGATCATTTTCACAGCCGTCGTGATGCTCGATGAGGGTTCGTCTTGCCCCCTCGGCACTTGAGGATCTTGAGTCTATCGATGACTATACGGTCGAGACATGGGGCGCAGACCAAGCGACGATGTATCTGAAGTTGATCTGGGATCGCTTTGAATGGATTGGGAAGGATCCGTTTCGCTTGCGGTTGCGCCCTGAAATTCATCCCGACTGTCGGATATGCTTTGTTGGCCGGCATGCGATACTCTACCGAGTGCGAGTTGAGGAAGTGGAAATAGCAAGGGTACTTCACGACGCCAGCGACATTCTGGGGCAGGGTCGCGACGCGTTCTAGGCATCTTGAGAATGGATTTCGCAAGAGCCCGGCGTTTCGGGACGATCTTGTCTCACCATGAATCGTCGAACTGTGCTTCAGAAATCGGCCGCGCTGAGCGCGGGTGCCTTGGTGTCATCTGCGGGGAGGTTGCGTGCGGCGGATGCGGCGAACGACCGGGTACGCATCGCGGTCGTCGGATTGGGAAGAGGGATGGGCCACGTTGGAGCCCTTCTGAATGTTCCGAACGCGGAGATTGCGTATCTCTGCGATGTGGACGAAAGCCGCGCGTCGAAGGGGGTGCAATTGGTGCAGGACAAGTCGGGGAAGGCGCCGAAGACGGTGACGGATTTTCGGACGATCCTCGAGGACAAGGACATTGATGCGGTTTCGTTCGCGCTTCCGAATCACTGGCATGCCCCCGCCGCGATCCTGGCCTGCAACGCCGGGAAACATGTGTATGTGGAGAAGCCGGGAAGCCATAATCCGCACGAGTCTTTTCTCATGGTCGATGCGGCGAGGAAACATGAGCGCGTGGTGCAGATGGGCAATCAACGCCGAAGCTATGAGGCCGTCCGTGAGGCCATGCAGCGCCTGCATGAGGGTGTGATCGGCAAGCTGACTTTTGCCCGGTCCTACTACTCCAGCAGTCGGACGGAGATCGGCGTGGGTGACAAAAAGCCGGGGGCGCACGTCGATTTGGATCTGTGGCAGGGACCGGCACCGCTGCGGGATGATGTCTCCAAATATGTCCACTACGACTGGCACTGGCGCTGGCATTGGGGTGGTGGTGAACTCGCGAACAACGGCCCTCACGCGCTGGATCTCGTTCGCTGGGCATTGAACAAGGACTATCCGGTGAAGGTCACCTGCAATGGCGGTCGCTATCACTACGACGACACCCAGGAGACGCCGGACACGACCGTCGCGGCGTACGATTTTGGAGACTGTGGTGCGCTTTGGGACGGAAGCAGTTGCCTGCCGCGGTCACAGGACAAGGTGCCGTTTGTAGAGATCTATGGAACCGGCGGATACCTGGCGATCTCCGGTGGCGCGAGCTATACCATCTACGACCTGAAGGGTAAGGAGATCGAGACGAAAGAGTCGCCGCGAAGCGACGTGCCGCACTTCCAGAACTTCGTGGACAGCGTGCGTGGAGAAGCCAAGCCGAACTCGGAGATCGAAGAAGGGCAGAAAAGCACCATGCTCTGCCATCTCGGAAACATCGCTTGGCGAAGCCAGAGCACCGTCATGTTTGATCCAGAGAAGCGGGAGATCATTGGGAATGAGGCTGCTCAAGCGCTTTGGAAACGCGAGTATCGAGAAGGCTGGGAGCCGGTGGTGGTGTGACGAGGTAGGGCGGACTGTCCTAAGTCCACCGAGTAGCTGTTGGGTTTGCGAAGTGCGAAGGGATCGGGGCGACGTCGTTCGATCTGCGATGACGGCTCTTGAGGGACCAAGAGCCCTATCCGTTGTTGTCGAGATTCCATTCGGCTGCAATTCGTGGATCGGGGGACTCGTTCTTATCGCTCATGCATTTTCGAACACTTGCTTCATTGACGGTTGGACTTCTCTTGGGCTCGGGCGCCTTGGCGGCGGACCGGCCGAACTTCATCATCATCAACATCGATGACCTCGGGTATGCGGACATTGGGCCGTTCGGGTCGAAGACGAACACGACGCCGAATCTTGATCGGATGGCGGCGGAAGGTCGGAAGCTGACGAGTCACTATGCGGCTCCGGTGTGCTCGCCCTCGCGGGCGTCGTTGATGACGGGTTGCTACCCCAAGCGGGCTCTACCGATCCCGCACGTGCTGTTTCCGGCTGCGGAGGTGGGTTTGAGCCCCGATGAGGTCACCATCGCGGATCTTTTGAAGACCAAGGGCTACGCCACAGCGTGCGTGGGCAAGTGGCATCTGGGGGATCAGCCAGGCATGCTGCCGACGGATCAAGGGTTCGATTATTACTTTGGCATCCCCTACTCAAACGACATGGGTACGGTCGAGGATGGGGCGAAAAGCAATCCGGGGACCAAGCCGAAACCACGGAATCCAAAGGCAAAGACTCCGCCCCGCGACGAGCAGGGGATTCGTGGTTCGGATCAACCGCCGCTGCCCTTGCTGGAAAACAAGACGGTCATTGAGCGGGTGAAGCAAGGCGGTCAGACGAGCATCACCAAGCGCTACACCGAAAAGGCCGTGGCCTTCATTCGGGAGAAAAAGGATGAGCCGTTTTTCCTCTACCTGCCGCACACGGCGGTGCATTTTCCTTTGTATCCAGGCATGAAGTGGAGAGGCACGTCGAAGAATGGATTGATTGGCGATTGGGCGCAGGAGGTGGACTGGAGTGTGGGCGAGGTTTTGAATGCGGTCCGGGAACTCGGGCTGGCGGAGAATACGATGGTTCTATTCACCAGTGACAACGGTGGGGCGCTGAACCACAACTCGATCAACACGCCGCTGCGAGGTGGCAAGGCCTCGACGTGGGAGGGCGGCGTCCGCGTGTGCACCATTGCTTGGTGGCCGGGGAAGATTCCTGCGGGGACATCGACCGGAGCCATCACGACGACGATGGATGTGCTGCCAACGATTGCTGGCTTGGTGGGCGCGGAGATGCCGTCAGATCGAGTGATCGACGGTGTGGATGTCTGGCCGGCCATTGTGGGGGATGCGAAGCCACGGGACACGTTTCACTACTTTCGGGGCGCCATGCTCGAGGCGGTGAGGCAGGGACCGTGGAAGCTGCATTTGAAGGCGGGCACCCTCTACCATTTGGAGGATGACATTGGAGAGGAAACCGACGTGGCGAAGTCCAACGAGGATGTGGTGATGAAACTCAAAACGGTGGCCGAAGCGATGGATGCCGATTTGGGAAATGCCGACTTTGGCCAGGGATGCCGCCCGTTGGGACGAGTGAAGAATCCGCTGCCCCTGATCAGCGCTGATGGCACCATCCGCCCCGGCTTTGAACCCAAGTGATTTAAATAAAGATGAACGTTGAGCGAATTAAGTATGTGATTTGGGCCGCCGATATGGACCGGGCCGTGGCTTTTTACCGCGATGTGTTCGGTGGTGAGGTGCTGAAGCAGAACGAGATCATCAGCGAGGTTTCGATCCTCGGCTCGGTGATTGGCATTCACGGGGGAGGCGAGGGCAAGCGAACGTGGACTGGCCTGAGTTTTCAGGTGCCGGACGTCATTGAGGGTGCGGCGGAGGTGAAGGCGGCAGGCGGGCAACTCAGCCGCGAGCCGGAGCCCGAGGGGGGCGAGCCTCCGCATCTGGCGATGTGCATCGATCCAGAGGGCAACGAATTCATGCTCACTCGCAAGCGGGGTTGACCTTTGCTTGTTTTTTTAATCACACTCCAACCCATTCAACACCGATGAAACCATTGTTCATTCCGCTGACGCTTTGCGCCCTGATTCTGGGGACTCCCGCCTACTCCCAGTCAAAATCCGAGGCACCCGTCAAAAAGCCTACGGTTAAGAAAGCACCGGTGCCTGCGGGTCCGAATCCGACGATCTCCAATTCGCCCTATGGCCCGCATGAGCGGCAGGTGGTGGATTTTTACAAGGCCGAGTCTGACGCTCCGACGCCCCTTGTGTTTTACATCCACGGCGGTGGCTGGATGGGCGGTGACAAGGCGAAGGTCTCCGGCTTGAAGGACTATCTTGCGGAGGGCATTTCGGTGGTCTCGATCAACTATCGCTATGTGTCTCAGGCCATTGAGGCCGGGATCGAGCCGCCTGTGAAGTGGTCGCTGGAAGACGCGGCACGAGCTTTGCAATTTGTGCGGAGCAAGGCGGACGAATGGAACATTGACCCAAAGCGCATTGGCGCGACGGGCGGTTCCGCAGGGGGTGCCTCGACCTGCTGGCTGTGCACGCACGACGACATGGCGGATCCTAACAGCGCCGACCCGGTGGCGCGGGAGTCCACTCGCTTGATGTGCGGGGCACCGTCCGGTGCGCAGACTTGCTTTGACCCGCATCTGCTGCGCGAGTGGCTGCCCAACATGAGCTACGGTGGTCATGCGTTTGGGTTTCGCAAAGATGGAATCAGTCGGCAGGAGGAGTTTCAGGCCTTCTACGACAATCGCGACAAAGTGATGCCGTGGGTGGAGGAATACTCCGCCTACCACCTTGTGACACCGGATGATTCACCGATCTTCCTCCAATATGGAGGTGATCCAAAATTGCTGCCGGAAAAGGGGCAGTCGCCCAAGGATCCGACTCACTCTGCCGTGTTGGGCCTGCTGTTCCAAACCAAGCTCAATGAAGCGGGCGTGGAGAACTACATCGTCTATCCCGGTGGGCCTGAGGCACCGTGGAAGTCGGCGACGACCTTCCTGATCGACCGTCTCAAGAGCGAGTAGAATTCAACGCCATGCACGCGATTCCTCGCTCCCTGATTCTGACGGCACTTTTGCCCATGGCCGCGTTTGGCCAAGCGGCGAAGAAACCCTCCAGCAAGGTGTCCACCCCCCCTCCGACCAAGCCGCCACTGGTGGCGGCGGACATTCAGGTGCTTCCAGAAGGCACCGATCATCTGGATCTGTTCCTCTTGATCGGCCAGTCCAACATGAAGGGTCGCGGGTTTATGCCCGAAGAGCCGAAGAATGATCCGCGCGAGGTGATGATGCACATGAAAACGGATGGGTGGTATTTGGCCCGTCATCCACTGCACCTGACGGGCGACCCTGAAACTTTCAAGGGGCACGACAACGCGGGTGTTGGTGCCGGTTTGGCCTTTGCCGAGGATGTTGCGGCAAAGGATCCGACGGTCCGGATCGGGCTTCTCCCATGCGCGGTGGGTGGATCGGCGATTCGTCTTTGGGAAAAGGAGGGCAAGCTGTACGTGGAGGCGATCCGACGCGCCAAGCTGGGTCTGGAACAGGGACCCAAGGGCAAGACGAGGATTCGTGGAGCGCTTTGGCTCCAGGGCGAAGCCGATGCCAAGCCGGGCAGTATCGAGACGTACCCCGCAGCTCTGAGCGACCTGGTGGACCGCTTGAGGGCGGACCTCGGCGAGCCGGAACTTCCGTTCATCGCCTGCACGATCGGGGAGATGAAGCCGGACTCGGAGACGAGTTTGAAATCGAAGATGAACGAGATCCTTCTGGACCTTCCCAATCAACGGCCCAACACCGCCTGTGTGGATGCGCGGGATTTGAAGGGCCATATCGGTGACAGCGTGCACTTCGACACGGCGAGTCAGGAGGAGATTGGGCGGCGGTTTGCCGAAGCGTATTTCAAACTGACCGCTGAGTGACTTTAGGCTGTCTCCCTTGGCCTGCGAAAAGCGGTGTCATGGTCACCGCACTGCAAGTCGGGGGGGCACGGGCGGAGGAAAGTGGTCCGCACAGTCCTCTGTGCGGGATCGCAGGCTGGGGACGAACCTTCCGCACAGAGGACTGTGCGGACCACGATGGCTGCGCATTGCGAGGCGGCTTGGAGTGCGTGCGGTTTGCCGCCGCTTTCGTTCGGTGACTGATCTTTGATCCTCGTTTGTCGCAATGACGGACTCATTTCATTCGTTTAGACAGCCATCCATCACTCCACCATGATCCGCTCCGCTATTCTCATTGTCCTCAGTGCCGCTGCCCCCCTACTTCCTGCCGCCGATGCGCCGCCTCCGCTGAAGGTTCTCATGGTCACGGGTGGCTGCTGCCACGACTATGAGATGCAAAAGATGATCCTTTCGGAGGGCTTGAGTGCGCGGGCCAACGTAGAGTTCACGATCATTCACGAGGAGGGACCCGCTGGAAAGAAGGACAAGACCCACCGCATCAGCATCTATGAGAAAGACGGCTGGGCGGATGGCTATGACATCGTTCTTCACAACGAGTGCTTCGGCGGAATTGAGGACAATGCGTTTGTGGAACGCATCGCCAAACCTCACGAAGAGGGTGTGCCTGCGGTCATGCTGCACTGTTCGGCGCACAGCTATCGCGCGGCTTCGACGGATGCATGGAGACTGTGTCTCGGACAGAAGAGCATGAGTCACGAGAAGAACCGTGACCTGGTCATTGAGAACATCGCTCCAGACCATCCGGTGATGAAGGGGTTTCCTGCAAAATGGAATGACAAGGCGGACGAGCTTTACAAGAACGAGATCCTCTTTGATCGCTTCGTGCCCTTGGCGAAGTCTTTCGGTCAGGACACTCAAAAGGACCATCAGGTGATCTGGGTGAACGAGGTGGGCAAGGGCAAAGTGTTCGGCACGACGCTGGGGCACAACAATTCGACGATGGAAGATCCGGTGTTTTTGGATCTCGTGGCGCGCGGCCTGCTTTGGGCCTGCGGGAAGCTGGGCGAGGACGGAAAGCCCTTGGCTGGATATGAGTCTCAGCAGAAGTGAGGGCATTGCGGATTCTGGATTTTTGATTGCGGAACGTGGCGAGTCGTTCTGGTCTCGTTCCGTTCGGGTTTGAATGTTGATATGATGAAGATTTCTTTTTTCTGGGTGACGTGCGGGATTTTCCTGGGCTTGGGAAGCGCGAGCAGAGCGGCGGAGGTTCGTCCAAATATTCTCTGGCTGTCTGCGGAGGACATTAGCCCTCCCCTCGGCTGCTATGGCGATCCGCACGCGATCACGCCGAACTTGGACAAGCTGGCCACGCAGGGAGTGCGGTACTCCCATGCGTTCACGACGGCAGGCGTGTGTGCGCCGTGTCGCTCTGGGATCATCACGGGGATGTATCAGACATCGATTGGCACGCAGCACATGCGCTGCAATGCGGTGCTGCCGGATTCCATCCGTCCATTCCCGATGTATCTGCGGGAAGCGGGATACTTCTGCTCCAACAATTCAAAAACGGACTACCAGTTCAAAGAGCCGAAGGGTTCCGAGATCTGGAACTCGGTGGGTGGGAAATCTCACTGGCGGGAGCGGGAGGACCCGAGTCAGCCGTTTTTCTCGGTGTTCAATTTCACGGGGTGTCATGAGAGCGGCATCGAAAGCGAGAGCAAGTATCGCGAGGTGACGAAGGACCTGACGCCTGAGCAGAGGCAAGATCCCGACAAGTTGGAATTGCCGCCCTACTATCCGGATACCCCGGTGGTGCGGGAGGATTGGAAACGGAACTATGAGCTGATCACGGCGATGGACGCCTGGGCGGGGGATTTGTTGAAGCAGTTGGAGGAGGATGGGTTGCTGGAGAACACGATTGTCTTTTTCTGGTCGGATCACGGCGTGGGATTGCCGCGTGCCAAGCGTTGGCTGTACGATTCAGGAACGAGAATCCCGCTGATCGTTCATGTGCCCGAGGGGCTGAGGGTGGACGGGCAGGGAGCGGAAGGAACGGTGGATGCCCAGTTGGTGAGCTCGATCGACTTCGGCCCGACGGTCTTGAACCTCGCAGGTGTTGAAACGCCCGACTACATGCAGGGCCGGGCATTTCTGGGTGGCGGTCTCAGTGAGCCGCGCGACTACATTTATGGTGCCCGCGATCGGATGGATGAGCGCTATGACATCATCCGAAGTGTCAGGGATCAGCGCTACCGCTACATCCGCAACTACGAGCCGCTCAAGACCTACTACCAGTATATGAACACGCCCGAAAAGGGGTCAACCATGATGGAGATCCGTCGGGTGGCGGCGGAGGGCGCGCTACCCAAGGCTGCCGCACTTTTCACGGCGCCTCGCAAACCGGTGGAGGAGCTCTACGATTTGGAATCGGACCCGCATGAGATTCACAATCTCGCGAGCGATCCAGCCTATGCGGATCGCCTGGCGGCGATGCAAAAGGTGCACCTGAAGTGGGTGCAGGACACGAAGGACACGGGCTTGATTCCCGAGTCGGAGCTGGGCATTCGGCGGAAGGCGGTGGGATCGGAGTTTGCGATTCTTCGGCAGGAGGGTGGAGACGCGCTCAATGAGCGGCTGGGCCACATTGCGAAGCTGGCCTCGGATGGTCCGTCGGCGTTGCCTGAACTGAAGGAGGCGATGAGCGATGACGATGCTGCGGTTCGGTATTGGGCCGCGACAGGCCTTGGAAACCTGGCTCAGGCGGGTGAGACGCTGGATGCGGAGTCGTTGGTGATCGCGAAGGCGGGACTCGATGATTCATCGCCCT
>CAXBNA010000052.1:0-31722 GCA_963976915.1 uncultured Verrucomicrobiales bacterium | reverse complement strand
CACCCGCCGAAACAACTTCATGAAACGGCGCCGCCTCCTCTCTTGGAGACCAGAACGACCAACCGTCCTGCCCACCCAAAAGCGCGCTGGTTCCAAACACAAGCCATGCGTAAAGCGCAGTCCTCATTTTCATTCACGTGAATACGCGGGCCTGTGCGAGCTTCTGGCATCCCAAACCGGATATCGCGCCCCCGAAATCAGGGAAAGATCCCATGCTGACTGTAACTTTCCGCCACTCGCTCAAGCGCCAGCAAAAATGAAGCCGTCCGCATATCGGGGAGCTCCCGCTGCCTGCGGAACCGCTGAATCTTTTCATAAGCCGTCATCATGCTCTGCTCCAGTGCAGCCACCACCAGTTCCTCCTCACGAGGGCCGTGGATGAGGCGAGGCAGACGCTCCGCAGGCACCTTCGTTCCTGTCAGGCGTTCCATCTCTTCAATCAGCTCCCGCTTCACCAGTTCCTCGTGGCGCGAAATCATCCGGTCAAAGCTGACCCCCGCCTTGTTCTTCAGCCACTCAAAGTACGAGACGGTCACTCCACCAGCATTCAGGAACAAGTCCGGAAGCATCACCACACCACGCTCTCGCAAGATCACCTCCGCTTCAAAGTCCACGGGGCCATTCGCCGCCTCCGCGACCACTTTGGCTTGGATTTTTCCTGCATTCGAACCCGTAATCTGATTCTCCAGCGCCGCAGGCACAAGCACGTCGCAATCTCGCTCCAGCAGATCCAGACCGTTCGGCACGTTCTCGGCACCAGAGAAATTTAGGATCGATCCGGTCTCTCGCCGGTGCGTAAACACCGCTTCGACATCCAGTCCGTCCGCATTGAAAATGCCGCCCTCTCGTTCGGCGATCCCGGTGACCGCAGCGCCCCCTTCGTGCTGCAGGTACCACGCTGCATAGTAGCCCACATTGCCGAGGCCCTGAACAATCACCCGCTTCCCCTGCGTCCCCGCACTCATTCCCAGGGCCTTCATTTCCTCTGTATCCTCCAACAGGGATCGGATGCCGTAGTAAACGCCGAGGCCGGTCGCCTGCCTCCGCCCGGGAATCCCCTGCATGCTGACAGGCTTGCCGGTGACACACGCATACACATCCCCCGTGTTGAGCCGCAAATTCTTGTAGGTATCGGCGATCCAGCCCATCTCACGCTCACCCGTTCCATAGTCCGGGGCCGGGACGTCGATGTCCGGTCCAATGAAGTTCTTCCGAATCAACTCCGCCGTGTAGCGCCGCGTCACCCTCTCGCGAAAGCCATCCGAAATCTTCGTCGAATCCACCCTCACGCCACCCTTGGCACCGCCGAACGGAACACCGACCAATGCGCACTTGTAAGTCATCAGCGACGCCAAGGCGATCGTCTCATCGATATCCACATCGGGGCTGAATCGAATCCCTCCCTTGGTTGGCAGCCGATGGTGGCTGTGCTCGGCCCGAAAGGCCTCCACGACCACAATTCCGCCATCATCCTTCTTCACCGGAAATTTCATCCGGTAAACCGAATTGCAGCTCCGCACCTGATCGATGATTCCATCGTCCAGCTTCGAAAACGAAGCCGCCCGGTCGAAATAGTGATTCACACTTTCAAAAAATACGCCTCTTCCCATGCCCTGAAGCTAGACGGTGGGGAAAGAATGAAAAGCAGCGAATCTTCCACACACACTCACCTCAGCATTTGTCACCGGCATCGATTGGGTGAATAAGCTCCCATGTCCGATATGACGCTCGACGTTCCACCCCACGTTTACGACCAAGTCCCGCCTCCATTCGATGTGGACGCCGTCGCTTCTCCCGCCTTCGTCGTCGACATGGGCCTGCTCCGAGCCAACCTCGCGAAGATCTCCGCCGTGCAGGAGGCTGCCGGCTGCACGGTCCTGCTGGCGCTGAAGGGCTTCTCCATGTTCTCCACCTTCCCTCTCGTCAGGCAATACCTCAGCGGCTGTTGTGCCAGTGGACTCCACGAGGCCATGCTCGCCCGGCAGGAGTTTGATCGCGAGGTCCACGTCTACGCCCCCTTCTTCAAGGAGGAGGAGATGCGCGAGATCATTCCCATTGCCGACCACATCAGTTTCAACTCGCTTCGACAGTGGCGCACTTTCCGCCCCATGCTCGATGAAGCCCGCGCGGCAGGTCTCCGCGTCCCCAGCCCCGGCCTGCGGGTGAACCCCGAGCACTCCGAGGTCGAGATCGCTCTCTACGACCCCTGCTCCCCCGGCTGCCGACTCGGCACCCGTGCCCAGTCCCTTGAAGGCGAGGACCTTTCCGGCCTGGAGGGTCTGCACTTCCACGCCCTGTGCGAGCAAAACTCCGATGTCCTTGAGCGGATGGTCGCTGCCGTCGAAAAACGTTTCCCCCGGCTCCTCGAGCAGGTCTCTTGGGTCAACATGGGCGGCGGTCACCACATCACGCGCAACGACTACGACGTCGAGCGGCTGGTGAACCTCATTCAGACCTTCCGCGCCCGATGGGGCAAGAAAGTGTACCTCGAACCCGGCGAAGCCATCGCACTCAACACCGGCTACCTCATCGCCACCGTCATGGACATCGTCGCCACCGGGGACATGCCCACCGCCATCCTCGACGTCTCCGCGACCGCCCACATGCCTGACACGCTCGAGATGCCGTACCGCCCGCTCATCTTTGGAAGCGGCATGCCTGGCGAACTTGCACACACCTATCGTCTCGGAGGCCCCACCTGCCTTGCGGGCGATGTCATCAACGAGTTTTCCTTTCCACAGCCGCTCGAGATCGGTCAACGGCTCGCCTTCGCGGACATGGCCCACTACACCATGGTCAAGACGACCACCTTCAACGGCGTTCCCCATCCCGACATTGTCATCCACGACGGCGAAGCCAGTGGCGACAAACTCCGCCTCGTGAAGCGCTTCGGCTACGAAGACTTCCGCAATCGCCTGTCGTGAGGCAGCACAGGATCGCGACGAAACTCGGTTGGCGGCATTGAACGCCCCATTCAAGCGCCGCTCCACTGTGCGGAAGCTGGGAAACGCCACGCATCAATTGACACGAAGGTCTTCCAGACTTGCAGGCGGAGGCCTCACATCCCTAGTTTGGAGGCATGAACCCATCCATTTGCCGCACCATGAGCACCATCTGCTTTCAAGCAGGCATGATCTCCATCCTTCTCTCCATCTGGATCTGGTGGTTTCTGAATGGGGACGATCCCGAGACCAAGGCCCATGCCGAACGCTTCGGTATCTTCGTCGGACTCTGGTCACCCACTCTGCTGATCCTGTCGAATCGCTTTGACCGCTTCGCCGACAAAGCCCAGCCCCTCCCGGGCCAGACCAACGCGGTCAACCCCGAAGACGAAAGCTAAAAAGGAGAGCCCCACTTAGAGATCCCGCCCTCAGAGCGGATCGTGCCCCGTCGCCTCCACGTATTGCTGGTGGAGCGATTGATAAGCCCGCTGCCAGTCGTCCATCGCCCGCTGGTACTCGATGATTTCTTTTTCGAGTTCAGCCACCCGTGATGCACCCTCGCCCGCTCCCCCACGGTGCCCCGCACCGGCTCCAAAGGACTTTGGCCACCGTGTTCCGACAAAACTCGATTCGGCACCCCTAGCACGATGCGGGCTGTCTTGAAACACCGGGAGATCGCCCAACCGGTGATCACTTGCCGCCTTTGCGTTGATCAGCCTCACATCCTCATCAATCTCGCCCAAAGCCAAAAACTCCTGAATGGTGGCGATGTTGGTCGGACCATAGAGATAATTGTCCTCCAGTTCCACCAACCAATCCATCTGCAGCTCCCCCACCATTGGAGCCCTCACCCAACTTTTCTTGCCGTCACTCGACAGCTTGTCCATGGGGGAGATCTTCGCTTCCGACGCCCAAGATCGCAGCATCTCCATCGGAATGGGGCCAAATTCACCTGCATCACCTGCTTTTTGAAGGAACCAAGTCGTGTTGGACATGAGGGAATACTAATCCGAGTTGCCGTCGAGAACCAAGCAAATTCACATCCCCAATGTCCTCTTGTCTCCCCGGTTCAGCGCATCCAAGATGCGAGCCCACATGGCCACGACCCTCAAGCTCCACGACACCCTGTCACGCACCGAACGCTCCCTTGCCCCGCTGGACGGGAAGACCCTGCGCTTCTACTGCTGCGGCCCCACGGTGTACGGTCCGGCGCACATTGGAAACTTCCGCACCTTCATCATGCAGGATGTTTTCCGTCGCGTGGTCGAACTGGGTGGCACGCCGACGAAACACGTCCGCAACCTCACCGACGTGGATGACAAGACGATCCGGGATTCCCAAAAGGCCGGACAATCCCTCACGGACTTCACCACCCATTGGACGGAGAAATTCCACATCGATTGTGCGGCCCTAAATCTTCTTCCGCCACACATCGAGCCGAGCGCGGTCAAACACATCCCGCATCAAGTGCGGATGATCGAGACCTTGATCGAGCGAGGCCACGCCTACGCCTCATCGGATGGCAGCGTCTATTTCAAAGTCAGCTCCTACGCTGACTACGGCCGCCTCTCCCACCTCGAAGACCGCGAACTGCGCCTGGGTGCCTCGGAGTCCGCCTCCGTCACGGACAGCGATGAGTACGAGCGGGACTCCCTCGCCGATTTCGTTCTCTGGAAAGCTCGCAAGCCAGAAGACGGGCCGAATTTCTGGCCCAGCCCCTGGGGTGAGGGTCGTCCCGGGTGGCACTTGGAGTGCAGCGCCATGATTCTCGAATACCTCGGCGAGGACTTCGACCTGCACAGTGGTGGCGTCGACCTCGTCTTTCCACACCACGAAAACGAGATTGCCCAGAGCTGCTGCTCGACGAACGGCAAATTCGCTCGTCACTGGCTGCACGGAGCCCATCTCATGGTCGATGGCGGAAAGATGAGCAAGAGCCTCGGAAATCTCTACACCCTTGGCGACCTCGCCGAGCGCGGCTATTCGGCGGCCGAGGTTCGATACACCTTGATCTCCGGCCACTATCGTTCGCCCCTGAACTTCACGTTCCACTCGCTCGACTCCGCACGGCAGGCCCTGCAGAAAATCGCCAAAGTCGCGCATTCACTCGCCGAGAAGGCAGGTGCCACGCCTCCGGTTTCTCACGATGCACTCGTTGCGAAAGGCTCGCCCGGCACATTCCAGGACGCGTGGACCATTCTCAACGACGGCCTCAATGTCCCCGGCGCACTCGGAGCCATCTTCGGGATGCTGAACAAGACCAAGCCCGCCACGCTTTCCACTGACGAAGCCTTGGCCACCTTGAACGGCCTGCAGTTTATGCTCGACGCCCTCGGTCTCGCCATTCCCGTTCCGACTCAAGAAGCGACCAGTGAAGTCCCAGCCGAGATCTCCGACCTCGCCGACCAGCGCTGGCAAGCCAAGCAAGCAAAAGACTGGCCCGCCGCCGACGCGCTGCGCAAGCAACTCGAGGAAGCGGGCTGGATCATCAAGGACCACAAAGACGGCTACGACATCCTCCCCAAAGGCTGATTCCAGAGAAGCCACATCTGCCACAATCGCATCGGCATGCGTTTCTGGTGAAGAGTCCCTTGCCTCCCCCGTTGCTCCAACCCGCATTTACGCGGATTGATTCCCGGCCTCATCTCTGAGACGTTCTGGAAATCCTTCGGGGAAGTCGTGCGATGATGAACTTCCCCTCGCCCGTTCGTATCTCTTACCATTCCACCATGCAATTCCGCCGGTCCACGATTCTCGCATTCACCGCTGTCTTCTTCCTGGCACCAAGTCAGTCGTCTGCCGTTGACTTCTCGCATCAGATCGTCCCTCTCCTCCGCAAGCATTGCGCCGATTGTCACACCGGCGACAAAAAGAAGGGCGGCTTTTCCATGAACGACCGGGACTCGCTTCTGGAAGGAAGTGAAAGCGGCCCCGTCGTGGACCTTTCGGCCCCTGAGTCCAGCCACTTGATCAAGGTGGTGACGACGAATGATGAGGACCTGCGGATGCCACCGAAAGGTGACGGTCTTTCTCCCGAGGAAGTAGCGCTCTTGAAGGACTGGTTGGCCGAGGATCTCGCCTGGGAAAATGGTTTCGCCTTCAAAGCACCCGCCTACGAGCCTCCGCTGGCCCCGAGGAAGGTTGAGCTTCCCCCGGTGAAGGAGGGGCGCGATCATCCCGTGGATCGGATCATCACCCAGTACTTCGGCAGCCATCATCTCCCGTGGCCAGAAGCTCTCGACGATGAGGGCTTTCTCCGGCGCGCGCATCTGGATCTGATTGGCCTGCTGCCGACACCTGACGAACGGGCGGCCTTTCTCGACGACTCGAAGCCTGGAAAACGAGCGCGCCTGATTGAGTCGTTGCTTTCCCGGGACATCGCCTACACCGAGCACTGGCTGACATTTTGGAATGACCTCCTCCGCAATGACTACGGCGGCACCGGCTTCATCACTGGCGGACGCAAGCAAATCAGCACATGGCTTTACGATGCACTGATCACGAACATGCCCTTCGACCAGTTCACCCGCGAACTGATCGCTCCGCAGACGGGAGACAGCCGGGGCTTCATTGACGGCATCAAGTGGCGCGGCGACGTGAGCGCCGGACAAACGGTCGAGATCCAGTTCGCACAAAGCGTGGGCCAAAGTTTCCTCGGCATCAATCTGAAGTGCGCGTCCTGCCACGACAGCTTCATCGACCGGTGGAAGCTCGATGAAGCGTACGGCTTGGCCGCGATCTATGCCGAACGCCCGCTCGAGATCCACCGCTGCGACAAACCCGTTGGCAAAACGGCCCAGGCGGGCTGGCTTTTCCCAGAACTCGGAAACGTCGATCCCGCCGCGCCAAAAAGTGAGCGGCTTCGCCAACTCGCCGGGCTGATGACCCATCCGAAGAATGGCCGCTTCACTCGCACGCTCGTCAACCGCCTCTGGCATCGGCTCATGGGGCACGGGATTGTGCATCCTCTCGACGCGATGCAAACGGAGCCCTGGAATTCCGATCTCCTCGACTTCCTTGCGGATGATCTCCAAACTCACGGCTACGACATCAAGCGGACCCTTTCTCTGATCGCCACGTCCCAGATCTATTCGTCCAAGGCCGAGGTCGTTGAAGCCGATACCGCCAACGCAGCACGATTCGTCTTCACCGCCCCCCGCGCCAAACGCATGACTGCCGAACAGTTCATCGACTCCGTTTGGCAGATCACCGGAGCCGCCCCCTTGCGATTCGACGCCCCGGTCTTTCGTGGCAAGGTGGACCCCGAAGCGGCCAAGAAAATCGAACTGGGGGCCGAGTGGCTCTGGGGAGACTCCGCAGCCGACGGAAAGGCCCCGCCCGGAGGAGAGCGACTCTTGTTTGTGACCAACGTGAAGCTCGACGCCGCCGTCACGTCCGGCGCGGCCATCGTCACCTGCGACAACGCGTTTACCCTTTATCTCAATGGCCGAAGCGTGGTCAGCAGCGACAACTGGGAGAACATCGTGTCCGTCCCCCTCCACGACAAGCTCAAGGCCGGGAACAATCAGATCGCCGTCGTCGGCACCAATGGAGCCACCCAACCCAATCCGGCGGGTCTCTACTTTGAAGCCCTCCTCGAACTCGAAAACGGCAAGACCCAGACGATCCGCTCCGACGCCTCCTGGAAATGGGCCCCGCGCAAAGATCCCGGCAAGGAAGGCCGCCTCGGTGCCGTCCCCAAAAACCTCAAGCCGGTCACGGTCGTGAAACCTGTGGGTCCATGGCAGAAGGTCCTTCAGGAACGTGGCCCCACCCTCCTCGCGCAAGGGGCCGACGCCGCCACTCAGATGGTCCGCTCCAGCCTCTTGAAAAGCGATTTCCTCATGCGCTCCCTCGGACGCCCCAACCGGGATCAAATCGTCTCCATGCGACCCAACGAACTCACCACGCTCGAAGCCATCGACCTCGCCAACGGAGCCACGCTCGCGGAGGCATTGCAAGACGGAGCAAGCAACCTCTCGACGCAGTCTTGGAAATCGAATCACGCCCTGGTTGCCCACCTCTTTCAATACGCATTGAGCCGCGATCCGACGGAGGGTGAACTCGCCGCAGCAACCCAACTCCTCGGAACAACGCCCTCCATCACCACCATCGAAGACACCCTCTGGGCCATCCTCATGCTGCCTGAATTTCAACTCGTCCGATAAACCCATTTCCCGCCATGCAATTTCCCAACGATCTCGATCCCACGGCCCCGGAGCCCATCATCCGACGCGACTTTTTGAAGAAACTCGCCGCCGCAGGCACGGCAGCCTGGATGACCGGTGAACCGCGCGCCATTTGGGCCAAGACCGGGGAAGCCGTCACCCATCCTCCGGCCAAGGCCGATGCCTGCATCCTCCTGTGGATGGCCGGTGGCATGGCCGCCCCGGACACCTTCGATCCGAAGCGCTACGAACCCTTCCAAAAGGGCCTCGAGGTCGCCAAGATGCTCAGCACCTTCCCCGCCATCGACACCGCCGTCGATGGCCTGAAAATTTGTGCAGGGATGGAAAACATCGCGCAGGTGATGGATCGCGCGACCCTCATCCGCAGCGCCGTGCAGCCGGACCTCGGCAGCATCCTGCACAGCCGCCACCAGTATCACTGGCACACCGGCTACGTCCCGCCGCAAACCGTCGCCGCGCCGCACCTCGGGGCTTGGATGGCGAAGGTCCTGGGACCGCGAAAAGACGTCATGCCCGCCTTCATCAACATTGGCCAGCGTCTCGAAGGCGTCGGCGAAAGCGAGGAACTCAAAGCCTTCACCACCGCCGGGTTCTTCGGCAGCGAGTTCGGCCCCATGAACCTCCCCTTCCCCGAGGAGGCCGCGACCTCGGTCAAGCCGCCCAAGGGCATGGACGCCGGACGCTTCGCCAACCGCGACCGGCTTTTCCGCAAGCTTGTCGATCAAAGCCCGCAGCGGGATTTCATGAGTGACTACCAGCAGCAATCCATGCTGCGCAGCCTCGACAACGCCTACCGCCTCCTCAGTTCCAAAGAGCGCGAAGCCTTCGACATCACCCTGGAGCCAAAGGAAGTGCAACAGCGATACGATACCGGCCGGTTTGGCCGGGGTTGCCTGCTCGCCCGAAGGTTGATCGAAGCAGGGGCCCGCTTCGTCGAGGTCACCACCGAGTATGTTCCCTTCCTCTACTGGGACACCCACAAGAGCGGTCACGACACCGTGGATGGACTGCACAAGGAAATCGACCTCCCCATCGCCACCCTCGTTCGGGATCTCGAAGAGCGTGGCATGCTCGAGCGCACCCTGATCATCATTGCAAGCGAGTTCAGTCGCGACGCCATCATGGAAGGAAAGCCCGGCTCAACCGCCAACGACCAGGCCACCTTCAAGGTCGATAAGGTCGAGGAACCCGCTCACTACGGCCTGCACCGTCACTTCACCGGCGGCACCAGCGTCGTCATGTTCGGCGGCGGCGTGAAACGCGGTCACATCCACGGTCAAACCGCCGACGAACGCCCCCTCATCGCCGTGAAAGACCCCGTCACCGTCATGGACCTCCACGCCACGATCATGACCGCCATGGGCATCAGCCCCAAGACCGAGTTCGAGATCGAAGGCCGCCCCTTCTACGTCACCGAGGACGGATTGGGCAAACCGGTCGAGGCGGTGTTTGCGTAGAATCTCCCGCGCCGAGACGCGGGTGTAGCTGGAACGGGGCCGCCCCGTCCGCCTGGGCTTTTGGCCCGTCGTGAGTCGGGCACAGTGAGACCGCCTTACTCCCTTCCTTAAACGAATCCACCGCGCTGTCCCGTGACTCGACCCACCCACGGCTTGACCTCCGCAGGCTTCGTCGCGTCCGTGGGGGCACGCGTGGAAAATCCCTTTCGTTTTCGGAATAGTCTCTTTTGACACCCCCAAAACGGTGGACGAATCTGATTCGCCCACCATTTATTGTGGCTGAACAACTTTGGTCATAACTTATGCGCTTCACCTGTGCCACCTGCGGATCCGAGCACGATCTCGATCAGATTTCCTTTGGCACGGATGCCCCGGTTCAGTGGGACTTGCTTTCCGAGGATGAGCGATCCCAGTCGGGGCTTGCTGGAGAACAGTGCGAGATCGAGAGCCACGAGGGCCGTAGTTTCTACATCCGCGCTTGTTTGGAGATTCCGATTCGAGGCACAGGCCGCACGTTTGTCTGGGGTGTATGGTGTTCCTTGAGTGAAAACAGCTACGCCGAGATTTCGGAGCACTGGGACGATCCAAGGAGGTCGCGTCTTGGGCCGCATTCCGGCTGGCTTTGCACAAAGATTCCGGGCTACGCTGATACCATCTTCCTCAAGACAATGGTCCATCAGAGAGACGTTGGTGTCAGACCATTGGTTGAGCTTGAGGCGACAGATCATCTCCTCGCCGTTGATCAGCAAGACGGTATTGATGAAGACCGGATGAAGGAAATCGTGATTGGATTGTTGCACGAAAACGGCCAACTAGGCGCTGCGCCAAATTGCGGCCCCGCAGCGCGCGTTGGTAATTCGAAAGTCACCGAGGGGCCACCATCGGTGAGTTGATCGTTCGGCAAAAAATGATCACGATGAAACAGATAGGCTCTCACCTCCTGAGCTTTGGCGTCATTGCATCCATCGTTTCCGGATTGTTTCTCGGGTGCATACTCATTCGAATCACACCACCCAGCTTAACCTCGAATCTTGATTTGGATCATGAACGAGCCAGATGCGCTGCGTACACAGTCATTGCTGATTTCACATTGATCGCCGTAGTCTCCTACTTTGCTGGGTTCTTGGCCGTCTGGAACCAGTCTTCGAATACCAAGAGGTGGGCTGGCGGACTCGGGTTGGTGGCGGTGGCTGGATTAGCATTCACCTGGTTCCTTTTTGCCGGATTTTGCGCAGGCTGAGCAGAGGAACCCAACAAGCCGAATCGGGTCCTCGTGACTCGATCCGCCCACGGCTTGACCTCCGCAGGCTTCGTCGCGTCCGTAGGGGCACGCGTGGAAAATCCCTTTCGTTTTCGAAATCGTCCCCTTTGACCCACCGACAATGGTGGACGAATCTTATGCTCCCGCAGTTTATTGTGGCTAAACAACGCTGTGCAAAAATGAAATCTCTACGCGCTCTTCTCCTGGCCGCCTTTACAACCCTTAGTTTGGTGCATGGAACCGAACAAGAGCGCGACTACATCATTTATCGAGGAGAGCGATGCGAACTCGAGACACACTGGATGTTCCCGAGTCCTTTGCAGGTGTTTTTTATCGCTGATGAGAGTCGAGAGAATCCATTCCAATCCACGAGCACTGCGAACTACCGCGGCCACATCGCGACATGGGAAATTTCGGAGAATCGCCTATACCTGATTTCTTTGGCTCACAGTGACAGGACTAGCCCTGAGGTGCGCGACGGGCGCTCGAAAGCCGACGACCCAAAGGCGCAATCAGAGAAGCTCCTTCGGAAGATCTTCCCCAAACAAAGCAACGATGACGGAAAGGTCTTTGCGGATTGGTTTACCGGCAACCTCCGTGTCTTGAGCAAACCAGTGAAGAGACGATACAGGGAGACGGAGGACGACGAAGGATACGAACTTACTGAATTCACCGAAATCACGCTCCTGCAACTGGACAGCGGAAAGGTGGTTCGAGAGACTAATTTTCCCGTCGATGAATACTGGACGAAGTTCCATATCTACTTGGAGTCTCGAAAGCTTGATCCCGACGAGGTTGCCGCGATCCGAGAGCATGTCGGGTTCATTGACAAGCATAGCGAGGGCTGGGAGGAGATTGGCTCAATCGAGCCCGATGGACTGATGCATACAGAGAAAGACTTTTCGGTTTTTCTGAGCCGCCGCCTCAGTCGAGACGTTCGCATTCCTCTCACGGATTTTGCCATAGTAGAGGATGTGACGATTGATTTTTCGGAACCCGGATACACCATCGGATCCGATCTTCTGATTGAGCCGGACAGCCACCTTCTATTTCTTGAGATGGGTGCCGTCGGCGTGCCTCTGGGACCATGGAGCTCATATACTGGCGGTTCAGTCCAGTTAGTCGTTCGGATTGGTAGGCTCGAATCAAAGACCCTGAAGTTCTCTGAGGTGGATGATCGTGTTGTGAAAATGATCAACAATTTCGCTGGGGCGCTCAATCCAAAGAAGAAGGTGGATGGCACGATTCAGATTCGAGTGTTGCCTACGAGCGAGGTCGTGTTGAACGGAGTGATACGACTGACCTCAGAAGATCCCACCACCTTTCAGAAGTTCGCATTCGACGACGACAAGGTTCCGGTGATGAGTGTTCAGGACTACTTGAAGCTGCAATATGGAGACGAAGATGTCGTGCATCAACGCGCCGAGGAAGTGTATAAGGAGGTGCTTGAGAAGTCAGCAGGAGAGCGAAGAATCGAAGAAGCAGAATCGGGGCCCCGTGACTGACGAGCGTCCGCCTCGGGTCCCCACCACCGGACATCTGGGTTTGACGGCACTTTGCTTGTCCGTCAGGCACCGCAGGGGCGAGTGGCGCGAGAGCGACATGGAGCTGCGTGGGCCGGATGTCGGGGACACCCTCTGGGTTGAGCCGCTCGTTGTCGGCTGATCTCGCGCCCAAGGACGCGGGACTCCGCCCGTCAGTTCCCCGCGCTCTCTTGCTGTCATGGCTATGTCCCCAAGGTTTACGGTGTCCATTTCCGGGGTTGCACCCCCATCACGTTGTGGCATGAGGCGCAAGTTGGACTCAGGCTCCGCCTAGTCAGTCCACATCCCCGCCGCCCAGTCACATGTCCATCCACATCGCTCTCCGCCGCTCCAAGATTCCGGGTGACTGGCCCCAGGGCACTGCCGGAGAACCCCTGGCTGAACCTGCGGCAGAGACGGAGGTCGAGCCATCCGGCACGGTTTCGCTTTCCCACAAACAATCTCGGCTTTGCCTAAACGCCGTTCAGGAAGACCTTTGCCATGCTCAATCAGGCCTTTGAATGCGACGACGTGCCGCCGGAGGCGATGGATGAATTGTGGGCAACAGGCTGGCGGCATTTTGGCAGCCACTTTTTCCGCTACAGCCACACGATTGAAACAGACGAGTGGAAGCAGATCACCCCGCTTCGAATCCGCCTCAGCCAATTCTCCCTTTCTTCCAGTCAGCGGCGAGTGATGCGCCGAAACGCCGATCTGGAATGGGAGATCGAGACCGCCGGTTTCCGTAGCGACACCGTCCGGCTCTTTGATCTTCACAAGCAGCGCTTCAAAGACGGCGCACCTGATTCACTCGCAGACTTCCTGTCTCCCGAACCCGGCCACATGCCCTGCCTCTGCCACGAGATTCGCGTACTGACCAAAGGGAACCTCCTCGCAGCCAGCTTCCTCGATGCAGGCAAAAACGCCGCGTCCGGCATCTACGCTGTGTTTGATCCCAGGCACCAACGCCGAAGTCTCGGCATTTTCACCATGCTCCTCGAGATCCAATGGTGCATCGATTCCGGTCGTGCGTTCTACTATCCCGGCTACGCCACCCAAGAGCCCGGCCTCTACGACTACAAGAAGCAGTTTCGTGGACTCGAGTACCTCGACTGGTCCGACGGCCAGTGGAAATCACTGGCACCCTGCCCTTCTGCGTAGCAGCTACCCTATCAGTGGCCCAAGGCTCGTATAAAATTGCGGTGGCCGTCAGGCAATCACATCCCGCAGCACATTCCCGTGCACGTCGGTCAGCCGCAAATCACGACCGCTGAAGCGATACGTGAGCTGTTCGTGATCGATGCCCATCAAATGCAGTACCGTGGCCCACATGTCATAGACGGTGCAGACGTTTTCGATCGCGTGATAGCCGAAGTCATCGGTCGCGCCGTAGATGTGACCGGGCTTGATGCCGCCACCGGCCATCCAGATGGTGAAGCCATAGGGGTTGTGGTCGCGTCCGTCGCTGCCTTGCGCGAAGGGCGTGCGACCGAATTCACCGGCCCACACGACGAGCGTGCTGTCGAGCAGGCCGCGTGACTTGAGGTCTTTGACGAGCGCGGCGATGGGCTGATCGACCTGATGTGCCATGTTGGCGTGGCCTTTTTTGATTTGGCCATGCTGGTCCCATGGATTCGGTCCTTGGCCGCCGCCAAGTGTTTGCGGCAGACAGCTCAGTTCCACAAATCGCACGCCGCGTTCGACGAGGCGACGCGCGAGCAGGCATTGCCTGGCGTAAGCCGTGCGTGGCGAGTCAGGGCCGTCCATGCCGTAGAGTTTCTTCGTTGTCTCGGTCTCACCGGAGATGTCGCAAAGTTCCGGCAGGGCGGACTGCATGCGCCAGGCGAGTTCGTAGTTCGAGATCGCGGCCTCGACATGGATGTCGTGCTGCGAGGCGCTGGCAAAGCGGCGGTCCATCGTGCCAATGAAGTCGAGCTGGCGACGCTGAGCGCTTTCTGGCTGTCGTGGCCGGATGTTTTCCACCGCCTCGGCTTCATCGGCCTTCACGATGCTGGCCTGATGCTGCGCGGGCAGAAAGCCGTTGCTGAACAAGCCCACGCCGCCATGCGGAGCCACGGCACCGCCGCTTTGCAACACGATGTAGCCGGGAAGATCACGTGACTCGGTGCCGAGTCCGTAGCTCGTCCACGCCCCGGCGCTCGGGTAGCCAAGAAACGGAAAGCCGGTATGCATGAAAAAGTTTCCCTGCGCATGCTCGCTGAACTTCGCCGTCATGCTGCGGATCACACAGATCTCATCCGCGATCGTCGCCATGTGCGGGAACAGCTCGCTCACTGGCATGCCGCAATGGCCATGGCGATGAAACGCCCAGTGCGCAGGCTGCACGGTGCCGTTGTTGTTAAACTGCGTTTTCTTCACCTCGCCGGGCATCGGCTTGCCCGCGTATTTCTCCAGCAGCGGCTTTGGATCGAACGAGTCGATGTGCGAAACTCCGCCGCTCATGTAGCAAAAGATCACGCTGCGGGCCTTCGGGGCGAAACGCTTCGCCCGGTGCACGACAGGTGTCTCCGCCTGCATCAATCCCGTCAACGCTGCCATGCCAAAGCCTGTGGAGACGCTGGCAAGTATTTGGCGGCGTGAGAAATCGTGCATGGGACCCTACCACAACAGCGGAACGCCATAGTTCGTGAATTCATGATCGCAGGTGATGATCGTCAGACCCTCGGCCTGTGCCTGGCAGATCATGAGACGATCGAATGGATCGCCGTGATGCCGTTCCAACGTGATGAGCGCGCGATAATGATCGAAGCAGGCAGGCAGCATCTGAAAACCATTGGCGTCCAGCACGTGAGGAAAAATCACATCAAAGCCAACTTCGAGATTCAACTTACCCAGCGAGGTCTTGATGGCCATCTCCCAGGGAACCGCCTGGCTAACGTATTTTTCGTTCGAGTCGTCTTCCATGGCCGCCCTGGCGGCAGAGCCCAGCAGCGGACTTCCCTCGCAAAACCAGATCAGCGCATGCGTGTCGATGAGAACCTTCATCCCAGGTACTCTTTGAAGTCGTCCAAAGGCTCATCGAAATCCGCCGCCATGGATATTTTTTCACGCAGACACCCGAATCCTTTCAAATCCGGCTTCGTTGCGGTTTCGATCACAGGCTCCAGCTCGGCCTTCACACGGATGGGCAGCGTCCGCCAAGCGGCGGGAACTGGCAGATGCAAGGTTCCGTCCGAAGAGGGTTCGAGGATGGCGGAGATCGTGCTCATGGAGGATATGTAAACCATCGATCCTCGCTGGTAAAGCCTCGCCGACTTGGGGTGATCAGGCGATGATGTCGCGCAAAACGTTGCCGTGCACATCCGTGAGCCTCAAATCGCGACCGCTGAAGCGATAAGTCAGCCGTTCGTGGTCGATCCCCATGAGGTGCATGACGGTGGCCCACATGTCGTAGACGCTGGTTGGATTCTCCACCGCGTTGTAGCCGAAGTCATCGGTCGCTCCGTAGACATGCCCACCCTTCACGCCGCCACCCACCATCCACACGGAGAAGCCGTAGGGATTGTGGTCGCGGCCATTCGTGCCCTGCGCAAAGGGCGTGCGCCCAAACTCGCCAGCCCAGACGACGAGCGTGCTGTCCAGCAATCCACGTGATTTGAGATCCTTGATCAGGGCCGCGATCGGTTGATCGATTTGATGGGCCATCTTGCCATGACCTTCCTTGATCGCACCATGGTGATCCCACGGATTGGCCGCGTTTCCGCCGCCGAGGTTGTAGGCGAGCGTGCTGAGTTCAATGAAGCGAACGCCGCGTTCCACCAAGCGTCTGGCCAACAGACACTGCCGGGCGTACGCCGCTTTTTTGGGGTCCGCATCCTCCAGACCGTAGAGTTTTCGCGTGACCTCCGTCTCGCCATCAATATCGCAGAGATCGGGCACTGCCGCCTGCATGCGCCACGCCATCTCGTAGTTCTGGATGGCCGCTTCGACATGCATGTCATGGGCCGTTGCCCGGGCAAACCGCTCGTCCATCGATCCGATGAAATCGAGTTTCCGGCGCTGAGAGGACGCCGTCTCTCGAGGCCGGATGTTCGCAACGGCCTCCGCATCGTCCGCTTTCACGATGCTGGCCTGATGCTGAGCAGGAAGGAACCCATTGCTGAACAGGCCCACTCCCCCGTGGGGCGTTCCTGCGCCTCCGCTCTGGAGCACCACATAGCCCGGCAAATCCTGGGACTCGGTGCCCAGGCCGTAGCTGGTCCAGGCACCCGCACTCGGATAACCCAAAAATGGAAAGCCCGTGTGCATGAAAAAGTTTCCCTGCGCATGCTCACTGAACTTGGCGGTCATGCTGCGAATCACGCACAGCTCATCCACCACGTTTCCAATCTCGGGAAACAGATCGCTCACCTCAATGCCCGACTGCCCGTATCGTTTGAAGTTCCAATGCGAGGGCTGGACCGTGCCGTTGTTGTTGAACTGCGTCTTCTTGACCTCCCCGGGCATGGGCTTCCCCTGATGCTTTTTCAGCATCGGCTTGGGATCGAACGAGTCCACATGCGAGACTCCACCGCTCTGGTAGCAAAAGATCACACTCCGCGCCTTCGGCGCAAACCGCTTGGCACGGTTCACCAGCAAAGAAGACGCGCATGCCTCCTCTTGCATCAGCCCGGCAAGCGCGGCCATGCCAAAACCGGTGGACGCACGGGATAGAATTTGGCGACGATTGAAAACGGTCATCTCAGATAAATGAATTCCTTTAGGTTGATGAGGCTCTGAGCGAGGTTGGCCCAGGCTTGGCGCTCCGGATCCCCTCCATCTGAGGACGGACGCAGGCTTTGAAGTTCTCGGGAAAATGAGGACTGCTCGCTTTCAAGACTTTGAAGTCGGGCGCGTTGCGAGTCGCTCAACACGGCAAGGACATCGGCTTCCGTGATGGAACTGGCTTCGATCCGGGCCGTTTTCGCAATCTCCTGCTGGGAGAGAGCACGGTCGTACACGCGTGCCCTGAAAATACGCCCACTCAACCCACGATTTCCATTGGGCGATCCGTGACGACAACCAAGCAAGATCTGACTCCGCTCCGCATCGAAGTCTGCGCGGGGCGCTTTCCGATAGGTTCGGCCATAAGGCTTGCCATCCCGATAACCGCTGATCGTGCCGTCCCCCTGGTAAACCACCGCCACATGCACGGGCCGTGAGTCAGCTTCGGTCTCGGGGAGGCCGTCAAAGACTTCGCTCCGTTCGAAGCGATTGCTCCCCGCCACCCAATGCCCCGCAGCCTTTTCCGCAAAGACAATGGAATCAAACAGGCCTCCGTCGGTCCCCTGAACCGTAATCACGCCACCGCCACGCTGCTCCAAATCATCCAACATCACCCATGCTTCCAGCGTCTTTGCCTTGAGAGGCTTCGGCAATGTGCCAGACTTCGCCATCGACTTTCCATCGACTCGCAGTGCCCCATCTTCAATGCGGGCGCCCCCAACGAGTTCCAAGGGCAACCGTCCTTTCGAATCCTTGAGGTCTTTATCAAAGGTCCACTCGGCAAATGGCTCGGGCACATCCTCTGGGATGACTGGCAGTTTGCGCTCCTTTTGAAGTCTTGCCCGGGCGGGTCCAAGAATACCCCCGATCGCATTGTTCAACTCCGCCATTCTCGCTTCCTTGGTTTCGATCAGCCTCGCTTGCGAGCGGCCCTCTTCCCGAAGGTCCTGAAGGTAGGCCACACTCTGTCGAAGCTCCTCAGCGCCCGGCTCACGACCAAAGGCTTCGCGGAACATCTGTCCGGCACGGATCTCGTCAGAAGTCTCGTCCCCACTGACAGCCTTCAACACTCGCGCCGCCCAGTCCTGTGACCAACCAATGACGCGCGCATCGTTCAGCAAGGTCAGTGACTGAGCTGGAACGTTGGTGGCATCCCGCTTGCCGCGTGTGCTGAACGGAACCGGGGCGTCAAAGGTGGTGAGGAAGGGATCCAGCGCATTGCGAACGACTTTCACATACACACTGCGTCTGGACTCACCACCGCTGACGGATTCCCCGTAGAGCTTCCGATCAAGCTTGCCCGACAAGTGGAGGATCGAGTCACGGATCGCCTCTGCCTCAAGTCGACGAAGGCTCCAGTGACTCAACAGCTTGTTCTCCGGATCTTTCTCGGCAGCGATCTCCGAGGCGTCGGCACTCCTCTGAAACGCCTTGGACATGACCATCATTTTGAGCATTCCCTTGATCGATCCTCCGCTATCGATGAACCGTTGGGCAAGAAAATCGAGAAGCTCGGGATGCGTCGGTTGCTCCCCAAGTTTCCCAAAATTGTCGACGGTCGCGACAATCCCGCGGCCAAAGACGTGATGCCAGAGACGGTTCACCATGACCCGTGCCGTAAAAGGATTGGTCGTCATGTCGGCCATGTGCTGTGCGAGCTGCAAACGCCCGCTGCCAGTGGTCTCAAACGGCGTCGGGTCCAGCGCATCCAGGAATCGCCGGGGCACCAACTCGGCAGGCTGCTTGTGATCGCCCTGAACGAAAAGCGCCGCGTCCTTCGCATCGGCCTCGATCACTCCCGGCACCCGCGTCGGTTCGGGGAGACTCGCTTCCAATTCTCGGTAGCGGTCTACCAGTGGCTTCAATTTCGCCAGTCCCTGATTCCGGAGTTTGCCTGACTGCAGCATGCTGTTGAGCGCCTCCGCTCCTGCGCTGGTGAGTGTGCCGTTCTTCCACGCCGTGATCAGGAAGCGGGGCGATGCACGGGACACCTTCACCTCCGGCGGCGATGTCTTGTCCTGGGTGATCAGAGCGTCATCGAGTGCAAACCATGAGCGTTGATCCTTGAACTCCGCCGGCATGTCAGCGGCCGTCGTCACTTGAAGGAAGATCTCATCTCCCTTCCAAAATTCGAGGTCAAGCGACCTCCATCCAAACGCCTCACTCTTGTCATCTTTCAATTCGATCGCCTTGTGAATCGTTCCCGTCCGTGGATAGTTCTGAACCACGTACTTGGCCTTCACTCCGCCATTTCCCGCCAAGCGAAACCACAGCGTGCCACCGGGATTTTCGAATCGATTGGTCAAGATCACCGCGCGGTCTTTTGGACTGATCAAGTCAGACACGTATCCTGCGGGGTAGATGCGTTTGATGATGGTATCGCCTTCAAGCGAAACCGAAAACTCGCCCGCCGCCGTTCGAGGAAGGCCCTTCCAATTCATGTGGCACGGATCTGAGGGGTCGGATGAATCGCCGGTGTTTGTCGCATCCACAGTCTTCAACCATTCCCCGGCCAGCCCGTCTTTGATCTGCTTCTTCAGCGCGGTCATTTTGGCCCGGATCTCATCGCCCGTCCCAGGAGCATTGGCGTCAATCACCGCCGGGTGGGTGCTGGTGAAGATGCCGTAGATCGCATAAAAATCGGCTTGCGAGATGGCATCAAACTTGTGGTTGTGGCAGCGTGCACAGGAGACTGTGAGGGCTTGAAACGCCTTGGTCACCGTGTCGATCTGGTTGTCGGTGAACGTGACCATTTCATCGAGCGCATCCACGGGCGAAAACCCGTGAAGAACCATCCGAAGCTGCCCAATCCCTATCGCACTCTCATTGATGCCATCCTTGATTCGAGGGTTGGGAAGAAGATCTCCCGCGATGGCTTCTCTGACCATTTGCGGGTAAGGCACGTCGTCGTTGAAAGCCCGAATGAGGTAGTCGCGATACTGGTAGGCGTACGGGATTGCAGGATCGCCCTCAGATCCATAGCTCTCGGCGTAGCGGACCCAGTCCATGAAGTGCCTGGCCCATTTTTCTCCGTAGGCAGGCGAAGCCAACAAGCCATCGACGACGCCGTCAATTGACGACTCGCCCATGTTGTTCACCGCTGCCATCTGCTCCACGCTGGGTGGAAGCCCCGTGAGCACATACGTGGTGCGCCGGAGCAACGTCAGCGGATCGGCAGGTGGCGAGGGTGGAATTCCCTGCTGCGCGAGTTCTTCACCGAGATAGTCATCGATCGACTTTTCACTTCCCTGTTCCGAAACGGGCTGGAACGACCACCACTCTTTCCGGCGCTTGAGCACAGCGTTCCAATCGGTATCACTGGCGATCTCTTCCGCCGTCGGAGCCGTGTCCCGTGGATCAGGAGCCCCCTCACCAATCCATTTCTCAAAATCAGCGATGACATGATCATCCAGTTTGGCGCCCGCCTTGGGCATCTCCAAGTCTTCGACGCCATGCCGGATCGACTGCAGCAAAAGCGAACCAGCGGGGTCTCCGGGCTTGATCACATCACCGGAGTCGCCACCCCGCATCCAGCCCGGGCGGGAATCGAGAAGAAGCCCGCCTTTTTGCTTCCCCCGCTCGCTGTGGCACTCATAGCATTCCTGCGCCAAAATCGGCCGGATCCGAGACTCGAAAAATTCCGTCTGCTCGGCCGTTACCGCCCTCGATGAAGTGGCCAAACAGGCCCATGCGCCCGCAACGATGATCCAACGCATTTTCATGACAAAAGCATCTCCTGAATTTCTTCTGCAGCACGCACACAGGCAGCCCCCAGCTGGGCAAACTGATCCCGCTTCAATCGAAACGACGGACCGATGACCGTGACTCCGCCAATGGGATAGCCTTTGTCATCCAGAATGGCCGCCCCAACACAATGAATGCCATCATTTCCCTCCGCCAAATCCAGCGCATACCCACGCTTCCGAATCCTCGCCAAATCAACCTCAAGAGCTTCCCGCGTCGCGAGCGTGTGCTCCGTGAAGGACTTGAGCGTCACTGTTTCAAAAAACGCCTCCAATTCATCCCCGGGAAGCCTCGCAAGGATGGCTTTTCCCGGCGCACACGAATAGAGAGGCACGCGGAACCCAATCGAACCCGTCACCTTGATGGCCTGCGTCGACACGCACTGCTCCAATACGACGGATTTGAAATCGGACGGAACCAGCAACTGAGCAGTCTCCCCGGTCTCGTCACGGAGCCGTCGAAGGGCACCCAGCGAACACTCCACCAGGCTCTTTTCACGAATCAGCGGCTGCGCGAGTTCAAAGAGCCGACTTGTGAGTACAAAGCGTTTGTCGGCATCCCGACGATCGACATAGCCGCGCTTCCAGAGCGTGTTCGTGATTCTGAAGACCGAATTGACGGGGAGTTCCAGATCCCGCGCAATCTCCGAGATGTTCCGCCCCTCTCGATGTCGACCCAAAACCTCAAAAATGGCCAGGGTTCGCTCCGTCCCCGGAGACAGCGCTTCATCGTCGAGAGGAATGGATTCTCGTCGGGAATTTTCGATCACTTTAGGCATGCTAGATATAGAAACGTTTCCAAGTTTCGAAAACTATCGTCAAACTCCAAGCCGCCCACCGCCACCCAGCGAGCGGCAAAATTGCCAGTCGTCAGGATCCAGTTTGAAATCCGCATCTTCTGGAGAAATAGCATTGTCAGCGACAGGCACCCATGCTAAAACCGGCCCTCCCTGTCCATTTTATGCGTATTTTCAGCCTACTGACCCTCTCCGCCATCGCTCTTGCGACGGGGTTGGCCTGCGCAGACGAGGACCTCTATTTGCCCCTCCCGGAGATGGAGCCCATGCTGGAATCCAATGCTCCTCAGCAGGCGGTGTTCCTCAAGCCCACTAAATCCATCAAACCGCCAGCTCCCGGCACGCAAGCGGCCATGGTCCCGGCACAGGTGGCTGCAGCAACCGTTCTCCCAACCGTCAACGCTCCCACCGCGCAGCGTCTCCGACGCCTCGTTCTCGTCAGTGGGGGCACCCTTCCGCAAGAAGCCATTCAGTCCACCATGGTCGCTAGTGGCCACGGCTCCCGCCCCGTCACCATGGTCGATGTCGACACACCAGCCACCGTGCTTGTCGAGCTCGCCGAGTACTTCGGACGTGAGATCACCGACGACACCGGCAAGAAGGTCATCGACACGGTCCAAAAAGGCCTCAAACAGAACGCCACCAGCAGCCGACCCCGCAAAGTTGAAGTCGTTGGCTGGCTTCCCAAAGAAGGCGTCATGGCTGTTGCCGTTTATCCCGACGTCGAAGGCAGCTAGCCTCCACGCGGGATGCCCTTGGGAACACTGACCTCGGATCGGCCATTACCCGACCCACCACAGGAGGAACTCTGTACCTTCGCGTCTCTGCATCAGCTCCCTCCATCGCCTTCACCCCACCTCAAGCACGGCAAAGACCGGAAAGTGATCCGAGGCCATCCGCTCACTAATGACTCGGTGCTCGATGACACGAACCGGGTCCGATTTGCGATGAAGGATGAAGTCGATCCGTTTTGCCGGGGCCTTCGAGGGGGAGGTTGGCACCGGCTCGTCCTCGACAAGGAAGACCCACTTCTTCTGCAATTCCTCGACCGGCAACGATCCGAGAACCGCGTTGAAATCGCCCGCCAGAATCGTCGGCAGCGCAGCCGCCTCCGGCCCCATCGCATCTGTGGATGAATCCTCGGCGGCAAAGTGACCATTGATCGCCACCGCCTCCGCCAGCCGGTCGTCTTCGAACTTGGCATGTTGAAAGTGCGTGCTGATGAACCGCACCTGCCTCCCATCGGGCAGCCCGACCACCGCCGCCACGGCAGCACGTGGGAAGGTCAGCAGTTCAGGCGTCGCCTCGGTGTAAGGAAGAGGCTGCAGGTGCACGTCGTACACCGGAAGCCGACTGAGAATCCCGTTGCCGTAAAGCCCGCCTTGGTAGTGCTGGGTGGGGCCAAAGTGACCCGTCATCCCCGTCTCCTCCGCCAGTAGCCGCAATTCGTGGAGCCGACCCGAGCGCTGCACATGGACATCAATCTCCTGAAGCGCCACCAGGTCCGGCTTCGTCCTTCGGATCACCTCCGCAATCCGTGGAATGTCGTAGGCCCCATCGTTCCCCTGACCAAAGTGGATGTTGTAACACAGCACCCGGAGTCGAGCCGACGAACCCTCCTTCTCAACGTCCGCACCCGTCATGGTCAACGGCAACGCAGCGGCACTCAAGCCACTCCAAGCAGCCATCCGGCCGAAACTTCGGCGGCTCATCATCGGGGTCTGTGGTTCACTCATATCGAAAGAGCAATCTTGCCCCGCACCTCCAGCCGAAGTCGATCAAATTCATTCCCATCTCCTTGGCCATGGTTCCCGCCCCACACCGCCCCCAGAGGCGCTTCGCCCTCTCTTGAGTGTCTTGCCCGTCTTTGTGGCAATCCCATTTCTCCCTCTTCAACGCAATCGTCACGGTTTCCCCTGCTCTGCGACCCCTTCCAGTTTGACAAGCGCGGCCAGCGGCCAAGGGTCTTCGCTCTTCCCATCCATTTATGCGCATCCGAACGTTTCAAGGTCTCGTCCCAGCTCCCGAACTCGCCTCCGAAGTCGCCGCCGTCCCGTACGACGTGGTGAATCGTGAGGAGGCCGCCGCCCTTGCGGAAGGCAAGCCCCATTCTCTCCTGCGCGTGGATCGCGCGGAACTCGAGCTGGATCCAGAGATCGATCCTTACTCTGACGCAGTGTATGCGCGCGCCTTGGAGAACCTGAACAAGCTCCAAGCCGCCGGAGCCCTGGTCCGCGAGTCGGAGCCGTCCATGTACCTGTACCGCCAAATCGTCGGCGAGCACCAGCAGACGGGCCTCGTGACCGTCTGTCACGTCGAGGACTACGAGAACGATCTCATCAAAAAGCATGAGAAGACCCGCCCCGACAAAGAGAACGACCGCACCCGTCTGGTGGACACACTCAGCGCCAACACCGGCCCCATTTTCCTGACTTATCGTGGACAGCCTGCCATCGACGAGATCATTCAGACCCATCTCGCCTCCACGAAACCAACCCACGACTTCACCGCGCCCGACGGCGTGGTGCACCAGACGTGGAAGCTCTCCCCCGAGACCTGCGCCCAGCTCACGGCCCTTTTTGAAGAACAAGTCCCCTGCTCCTACGTGGCCGATGGTCACCACCGTGCGGCCAGTGCGTTTCGCGTCGGCAAGATGCGACGCGAGGCCAATCCAAGCCACGACGGCACCGAAAACTACAACTGGTTCCTCAGCGTCCTTTTCCCAGGCAACGAGCTGAACATCCTGGCCTATAACCGCGCCGTCAAAGATCTCAACGGCCTGAATGAAGCGGCCTTCATGGCCAAGGTGGGCGAGATCTTCACGATCCAACCCACCGAGGAGAAGATCCCTGCCAAGGCCGGCCAGTGCTGCATGTACCTCGGGGGCAAGTGGCACCTCCTCGAGTGGAAGCCCGACGCCGATGCCAGCCCCATCGATGTCCTCGACGTCAGCATCCTTCAGGACCGCCTGCTCCATCCCGTACTCGGCATCGACGACCCACGCACCAGCAAGCGGATCGACTTCATCGGCGGCATCCGTGGGCCTCAGGAATTGGAAAAACTGGTCAATGGCGGTTCTCACGAGGTCGCCTTCTCCATGTTCCCCGTCACGGTGGAGCAGTTGATGGCGATCAGCGACGCCAATCAAATCATGCCGCCCAAGAGCACCTGGTTTGAGCCCAAGCTCCGTTCCGGCCTCTTCATCCACACGCTGGAGTAACGAACGTCATCCGGGGATTCAGCCCGTCCCACCTCTCATTCGCCACCTCGAAAGAGGCCCATTGGACACACGTGCTCGCGTTTGTCTGCTTGCATTCACGGACCGATTCGGCATCCTACGCGCCCCTCATGGCCAGTTCTTCTCTCCTGATTCACCTCGATGGCAAGCTTGTTCCCGAGTCCGAAGCCAAGGTGTCCGTCTTCGACCACGGTCTCCTTTACGGTGACGGCGTCTTCGAGGGCATCCGTTTTTACAGCGGCCGCATCTTCAAGCTGACTGAGCACATCAAGCGCCTCGATGAATCCGCGAGATCGATCTGCTTGAAGATCCCCGGCACCCTCGAAGAACTGGAGAAGGCCACACTGGAAACGGTGGCCGCCAATGGCTTTCGCGACGGCTACATTCGTCTCATCGTTACCCGTGGCCCCGGCCCCCTGGGACTCAATCCCTACCAGTGCCCCAAGGCCTCGATCATCATCATCGCCAGCACGATCAACCTGTACGCCAGGGAGAAGTACACCAAGGGCCTGAAGTTGATCACCTGCGCCACGCGCCGCCCGACACCGGCCTCACTGAGTCCTCAGGTGAAGTCGCTCAACTACCTCAACAACGTCATGGCCAAAGTCGAGGCCATCCAAGCGGGCTGTGAGGAAGGCATCATGCTCAACGAGCAGGGTTATGTGTCCGAGTGCACGGGCGACAACATCTTCCTCGTCAAAGACGGCAAAGTCTTCACACCGCCGATCTCAGCGGGTGCCCTGAACGGCATCACTCGACAGGCCGTCATCGGCCTCATCGGTGAGATGGGCATCGAGTGTCAGGAGATGATGCTGAATCGCCACGACGTCTTCGTCGCCGATGAATGCTTCCTCACTGGAACGGCAGCGGAAGTCATCCCTGCCGTGAATCTGGACCAACGCTCCATCGGCGACGGCAAACCCGGCCCGATCACCCTGAAACTCGTTGACCGTTTCCACGAAATGGTCAACGCCACCGGCACCCCCATTCCCTACGCAGATTGATCTGAGGAGGGGACATTGGCACGCGGCGCAAGCAGCCAAAATTGCGGTAGCACCTTGCCTCAATAACCTCGATTCAGGTTTTGTTGGCGGAGAGACCGTCTTACTTCCGTTCGATTTTCGGAGCCAGTTGGAGGCTTCGTGAGTAACCTTCGTTGAGCCAACCTTCTGGGTTCTGCACAATCACTTGAAGCTGCTCAGGAATCCCGTCTTCCAAATAGACCGCAGCCTTCGTCAGCTTGAAACGCACGCCACCCGCAGGAAGGCGCTCAATGATCTGAGGCTTGTTCGAGTCAAACCAACCGTCTTCGGTAAACACGATGAGGCTGCCTTCTTCGCCCTCAAGAATCGAGCGTGCCTCGGCCGTCGCAGGCACCATCGACAGCGTGATTTCATCACCGACCTCGGTGGCCGTGGCCGACCAGGCGTCGCTCTCAATGGGATGCACTCCACGCTCTTTTTCGAAGACGGCATGCCATTTCGGATCGAACGACTCCGACTTGGCCGCCGTCACCGGCAGCCGCACAGAAAGGTCCTTCGCGTCTGGATTGCACTCTTGGGCGCAGCACATCCACCACGCCTTCCCTCCAACGTCGACCTCCGCCCCCGGCTTCAAATCCTTCGGCGGCGTGATCTTGGCCTGAATCAACACGTCCCTTTCATACCCTTGGGCGAGGATGGAGTACATGTGCACTCGTTCGGGCTCAGGAAACTGAAGCTCCGAAGCTTCAAAGCCCTCGGGCAAGTCCCAGTCGATCTGCGTGGGAACACCGACGATTCCCGGACACTTCCAGTAGGTGTGATAGCCGGGATCGTGCTGCAGAAACAGGCCCACGTAGAAGGGCTGTCCGGGCACAATTTCCGTCACCTCACTCACCATCTCAATGCTCAACCCTCCCGGCACCGCCATGAGCGGCGACGAGAGAAGTTGGACAGCGGCAATGACCGCAAGGATGAGTGGGCGCACGGTGCTATTCCTCGTTCGAGCCGGAGGCCGAGAGCTGCGCGACCACCGACAGGTCTTCGAGGGTCGTCGTATCCCCCTTCACTTCTCCGCCCGCACAGATTTCCTTCAGCAGACGACGCATGATCTTTCCGCTCCGAGTTTTGGGCAGAGCCGCGGCAAAGCGGATGTCATCCGGCTTGGCGATCGCGCCAATGGCCTTGGCCACGTGATTCCGCAGCTCCTTGGCCAGCGCGTCACTCGCGTCATACCCCTCTTTGACGGTGACGAAGGCGACCACAGCCTGTCCTTTGATTTCATGTGGACGTCCCACCACCGCCGCCTCAGCGACTGCCGAATGGCTCACTAGTGCGCTCTCCACCTCCGCCGTGCCGAGACGATGCCCGGAGACGTTGAGCACGTCATCGAGGCGCCCCACGATCCAGAAATTCTTCTGCTTGTCTCGATGAGCACCATCCCCCGCGAGATAGGTGTCTTTGTAGCCGCTCCAGTAAGTGTCCTTGTAACGCTTCTTGTCACCGTAAATCGTCCGAAGCATGGAGGGCCAGGGCTTCCGCACAACCAGCTTGCCACCGCCGGTTCCCTTCACCTCCTTGCCATCGTCATCAAAGATCGCCGCATCCACGCCAAAGAACGGCAGCGTCGCCGTCCCAGGAGTCGTTGGGGTGCAACCGGGAAGAGGCGAGATCATGATCGCCCCCGTCTCGGTCTGCCACCAAGTATCGACGATGGGACAACGGCCACCGCCGATCATCTGATGGTACCACATCCAGGCTTCAGGATTGATCGGCTCACCGACGGAGCCCAAAAGACGCAGGCTGGACAAGTCGTGCTTCTTCACCCACTCATCACCCCACTTGATGAAGGCGCGAATCGCCGTCGGCGCGGTGTAGAGGATCGAGACACGATGCCGCTCGACGATGTCCCAGAAACGATCCGGCTGTGGCCAGTTGGGCGCACCTTCGTACATCAATACGGTGGCACCATTGGCCAGCGGGCCGTAAACAATGTAGCTGTGGCCGGTGATCCAGCCCACGTCCGCGGTGCACCAGTACACGTCGTCCTCTTGCAGATCGAAAATGTACTTGCTCGTGCAGTAGGTCCCCAAGAGATAGCCACCGCTGGTGTGCAGGATGCCTTTTGGCTTCCCGGTCGACCCCGAGGTGTAGAGAATGAACAGCGGGTGCTCGGAATCGAAGCCCTTGGGCGCACAGTCGGCGTTCACCTTCTTCACTTCCTCGTGCCACCACAGGTCACGATCCTTCTTCATCTTCACCTTCTGGCCCGTCCGCTGATGAACGATCACGCGCTTCACCGTCTTGTTCCGCAGCAGCGCCGCGTCCACGCTCTCCTTCAGGGGCACCACTGAGCCGCGCCGGTAACCGCCATCTGCAGTGATCACCACCGACGCCTGACTGTCCTCCAGACGATCCTTGATCGACTCCGAACTGAATCCGCCAAACACCACATTGTGCACCGCACCGATCCTTGCGCAGGCCAGCATCGCAATGGCCGCCTCAGGCACCATCGGCATGTAGATCAGCACACGATCCTTTGCCTTCACACCCTGCGCTTTCAGCACATTGGCAAAAAGGCACACCTCGCGATGCAACTGGAGATAGGTCAGCGTCCGGACCTCTCCCGGCTCGCCTTCCCATATGATCGCCGCCTTGTTCTTCCGGGGCGTCAGGAGATGCCGGTCCACGCAATTCTCTGCGACATTGATCTTTCCTCCGACAAACCACTTTGCATAGGGCGGCTTCCAATCGAGCACCTTGGACCACTTTTGTTGCCAGGTCAGTTCTGAAGCTTCACGCGCCCAGAACTTGTCCGGTTTCTCGATGCTCTCCGCATAAAGCTTCTTGTACTCCGCCATGCTGCCAACACGGGCCTTTTTGGAGAACTCCTTGGAGGGTTTGAAAACGCGCTTTTCAACAAGAATGGATTCGATGTCTTTGCTCATGAAGGTTGGGGGTCGATTGCGAGAATCCGCATGCTAGAACCTCCGGCCCCAAACCCGCAACCCGAAAACCCGGCCATCGCAGGAAAAGCGTTGGCTGAACGCTCACGACGCCCTTGCCTCAGCGCCCCGCCCCCCTTTTTTGAGCTTGCAGCCGACTCTCACTGTCTGTTCACTAGACCCTGTATCTCTCAACGACCCCAAACCGCCATGGCCGATTCTCTCGAAGACCTCCAAGCTCAGCTCCGTGCTGACCCCTCCAACTGGGACATCCGACTCCAAGTCGCGGATCTCCTGCTCGCCAATGGCGAGGCGGACAACGCCAGCGTCCTGATCTCCATGGCACCGGGAGAACCGACGGAGGCCGCTCATTTCACCCGCGCTGCGAAGCATCTCCTCCGCCTCAGCCCCGACCGCGCACTCCGCCAAGCTCAGAACGCGCTTGCTGCCAACGAAAGCGACGCCGAAGCCTCCCTGATTGCCGCCGAGGTGTATCGGAAGAAAGGCAATGTTGCGGAGGCCGAGAAACATTTCCTTGTCGCCAGTGCCCTCGACTATCATTTGACGGACGACGCCAGTGATCTCAAGGAATGGATTGACGCGCATGCGAGTGAAATCGCGCGAGACGACGACACACCCGTCGTCCTGCAGAGCTTGGACCGCTCAGCAACGGGTCAGGCCCCGACGACTGCGACCGTGCAGCAGCCCTCCGCCGCTGTGGCCATCGCCGAGCCAGATGACGACATTGAACAGCCCGCATCCTACGACGACGACATGCTGCCCCTGCACACCAGCCCGGCAGTCCACCTCGACGCCCGTCCGAGCCAGCTCAAGACCCTTCAAACCAAGCTCGCCGCAGCAGGCGTCGGTATTCTCGTCCATGTCATCCTGATCTTCCTTCTCGGCGTGTTGGTCATCGTCATGCCCAGCCCGCCGTCGGCGGAGATCACTGCGTTGACCAACGTCGACGATGCCCAGGAAAAGCCCGAGACGAAAAAAATCGTCGTTCCTCAACCCGCTCCCGCGACTGCTGCCGTTGCCCGACCCACCACGTCCGCCATCACGGCCGTCGGAGTTTCTGCCGTCTCTCTCCCTGAGTTCGACTTTCAAGCACCCGCCGAAGCGGTGACCGAAGTGGCCACCACGGACCTAGGCTCCACCTTCTCCCCGGCCTTTGCCGCCAAGGGCACGGTCGAGGTCAATTTCTTCGGTATCAAATCCAAGGGCAAGCGCATCGCCTTCCTCATCGAGGCCGAGCGCTACATGCTCACTGACCCGAAGGGCGGCATCCCCGCCTACGCCATCGTGAAGGAAGAAATCGCCAACATGATCAGCAAGTTCGGCGTCCAGACCAGCTTCAACGTTCTGATGTTCGATCACTACCACCTGTCGGCCTTCAGCGAGAAGCCCGTTCCAGGCACCAGCGCGAACATGGCCGCCATCCGCGATTGGCTGGCTCCAGTGAACAATGAATTCACGAAGATCGGCCTCAAACCCATCGGCTATCCCGCCGTTAAACCCACTCGGGAAATCGAGCCCGTCCCCACCAATCGTCTCCAAGGCTACATGCTCGCCATTCAGTATGCACTCGAGAGCGAGTGCGACACCGTCTTCATCATGACGAGCGGCTGGCGCCACATGCGCAAGTACGACACGCCCGAAGAGATGGAGGCGTATTACAAAAAGGTTCGCTGGACCGACAAGGACGAGGAAAAGTGGGTGGAAGCCGTGGCCGAAGCCCAAGCCTGGCTCAAAGAGGAAAACGAAAAACGAAAAGCCAAGGGAGTTCCCCAACGAGTCATTCGCGACATCCACGAAATCGTCCGTGAAATCCTTCCCAACGTCCGCCGCAAACCCGGCCCCAACATTGAAGCTGAGGAACGGGAGGAACAAATCCTCAACGCCATTCGCGTCATCTACTCCAGCGAGAAAAAGACCAAGCCCCAGATCAACTTCGTTCTCTTCATCGGAAAAGACGAAAAGACCATCCCCCAGCAAGAGCACTTCGAGAACGTCGCCCGCCGCGCCCGCAATGGAAAAGTCCGTGTCCTTCAGGGCATGGAGGCCCTCAAGAACGTGACCAGCGGCAAAGGATAGACCATACCCCGGGCGCACTGCAGCTATTCCGTGGAGCGTTGGAGGCTTGTTTCGAAGCCCTCAAATCTTCACCGCAAATGACTCACCTGCTTTGACGGATTCAGCGAAGCCTTGAAGCAGCTGAATCACCTGCTCCACATCACCAAGGTGGGCCAACTCGACCACCGAATGCATGTAGCGCAACGGCAGTGAGACCAAGGCGCTGGGAATGCCACTCTGCTGGTAGAAAATCGAGTCGGTGTCCGTCCCGGTCAAACGTGAGGACGATTCATGCTGGAGTGGAATTTTCCGTGCCTGGGCCACTTGAATGAGCTTTCTCACCACCTCGACATGATTGGCACTTCCGTGAGTGAGACTGGGGCCGCCGCCCAGAGTCACTTCCCCATGTTGCTTCTGGTTCACGCTCGGAGTGTCCGTCGCGTGCGTGACATCCAGCACGACCGCCACATCCGGCATCAAACGGTGGGCCATCATTTTGGCACCATGACCGCCGATCTCTTCTTGCACGGCATTCACGGCGATCACGGTCGCGGGGAGTCGCTTCTTCCGCTTGGACAGCCGATCCATCACCTCAGAAATGATGAAGCCACCCACTCGGTTATCGATGGCTCGCCCCAGCAGCATGTTCTGACCAAACTCCTCCGCGGTGTCGGCGTAGACCGCAGGATGTCCAACTCGAATGCCCGCCGCCTTCACCTCCTCGACACTTGAAGCCCCAATATCGATCCAGAGTTCGTGCACCTTCGGCACCTTCTCATCTTCGCGATCCCGAATGTGGATGGCCACATTCCCGATCACACCGCGCACCGTGCCCTGATCCCCAAA
>CAXBNA010000051.1:0-31935 GCA_963976915.1 uncultured Verrucomicrobiales bacterium | reverse complement strand
TGCCAGACGCTCCCGTGTAAGTGCTGAAGATCCGGCTGCCGTCGCCATAAATGCCAGACGCCGTGGCTTCAGCGCCGCCATACAGGTTGCCGGCAATGGTAAAGATCGAGCTGCTGTTGTTGTAAATCCGTGGCGTGAAACTACGCACGTAGCCACCTGCGCTGCCGGAGGTATCGGTATTGTGAATGATGACATCTCCACCCCAGTAGGAACCCTGCTCACCAACGAACGCTCCGTTGTTGCCACTGATCTCGTCGATGTGAGCCGTCACGCCTTCGATCCTCGATCCCATTCCGACGACAAAACCACCCGCACCCGATACACGCACCTCCGTGCTTTGCCCAAGCGCCCGGCTGTCGCGGGCATAGAGCAAGCCCTGAACAATGTTTGTGGGTCCCGAGTACTCGTTGGGGGCCTGCAGGAAGATGGCGCTCGCACCCGTCTTGGTCAGTCCGTTTCCACCCGTATTGCGAATCACGGAGTTGATGTAACCGACGGTGTTGTCACCGTCGGTATTCCTGAACGGCTCGGTCGCTGGATTCGTTGTGGTGTTGATCTGGACCCAGATGCTGTCGTTGCTCAAGATCGCCTCACGCCCGTTGAAGTCGAGTATACCGCCTTGGATGAAGCTGCGAATGTCCAGGTTGTCGTTCGTATTGGAGTCGTTGCCGTCCTGATCCATCGTGCCGGTGTTGGCAAATTGGATCACGCCACTCGCGATGGTCAGAACCGTCCCCTCATCCATCGTCAGCGTCGTGGTGTTCCCTCGTCCATTTCCGTCAAGTGCATGAGCTTCATTGCGGAAACTCAGGGAGTTCACCGTCTGATTTTCACTCAGAGTGACGATCGAGTTGCGACGGGCCGTCAAACCGGTGCCGATGGCATCTGTCGTCAAACCGACGATTGAAACGTTCTTATCGGCGGAACCACCCAACTGAGCATCGAGATTGAGGGTCGAGTTGGCGTTGGTGCCAGAATTCGCGACAGTGAAATATTCCGACTCCAGAAGTGGGCGCAGGTAGTTCGTTGCCTCACCTGTGAATGGATCCGTTCCTGATTCAGACACCATCAGGTTCCGCGCGATGCGATCCTCATTGAAGAGGAAAGTCGGATTCGCCCCGGTGGAGGTATTGCCGAGCCAATCGAGCCTCGTTCCACCGAAGAAGCCCGGGATGATCGAATGGTTGTTCGCTGACCCATCGCCACCCACCGTCGTCGGTGCGTTGTCCACCATCACGATGAACTTGTTCTGCGCACTCGACAATGAGTAGGAGCCATCCGCAAACCCTTGGCCGGACTCAGAGAAGCCTGCCCCATCATTGGGATCCAACTGACGGAAGGCGATCGTGGTTCCTGGAGTGCGATTGATCGTGCCCACGCGGAAGCCGGAGGAGTTGTTTTCAGGAGTCGTGTAAACACCCGCACTGAGAGTGATGCTCCGGTCATTTTCGAAGCCAAAAACACCCTGCTCGGCGGTGACGGTGCCGATCCGCTCCACGCCCGTGTAGGTAAGGCCTCCAGCCTCCATCCTCATGCGAGCATAACCATCCCCAGTGATGGTGGCGTCGTCGCGAATGCGATCATCAAAGAAGTTGATGCTGCTGTCCGCATTGCCCAAGGCGAGAAAGGCGTTGCGCTGCAACAGGATGTTCGACGTTCCTCCGAGCCTCGCAGCATCGTTCAAGCGTGCGGTTCCCGATGCCACGCGAAGATCACCCGTCCACTCGGGCGAGTTGTTGTAGATGTAGAATTCTCCGTTCCCTTTCCGGATGATGTCCCCCGTTCCCTGCAGGGCACCGCCACCCGAATTGAGGCGCAGGTTATTGTTGCGGTTGTTCAATAGGGTGTCCCCCTCGATGAACAACTGCCCTCGCAGATAAAGCGTGCGACCCGTCGTGAAGCCAGCTCCCGAGGAAATGGCCCCACCTCCCTCGTACCCCATTCCCGACATCGTGATCCATTCGAAAATCGTAGGGTCGGAGGAAGTGAAGGCGAGATTCAGCGTCCCGTTGGGGCCAATGATGGTGCTGTCTGAGAAGGAACGATTCGTTCCCAAGGCGTTGGTGCCGCTGCTGCCGACACCTCGAAGACGGAGAATCCCCTCGTCAATGTAGGTGATGCCTCCATAGGTCTGCCCCATGTTGCCCTCTGCGGCCCCGTCATTGTCAGGATCAAAGCGCAGTTCCACCATGCCTCCGCCAGCGATGTGAAGATCGCCAATGTCCGGATTGCGGTCACTGGCTGGCTGATACGCGGCACCAATATGATTTGCCGCATCAAAACCGTTGGCCGTCGTCACATGGCTGTACTCGCTGGTGATGTAGCCGTTGATCGTGAGGATTTTCCCCGGATCCACATCCAGTGTGCCGCCATTGCCACCCAGCCAGATCGTGCGCTCGCCGCCCAGCGTCATCGTGTCCGTCACATTCAGCGTGCCTCCGTCAAAGTGCAGGTTGCCACTGTCAAAGATCGCCCACAATCCGGCATTGCCATCCCCGGCTGCATCTCCACTGGCATCCTTGTCCGTCGTGACATGCACCCCCGTGCTGTAACCCGACCCACCATCTGCCAGCGTCAACGCCGTCACTTGCTGGGAGCTGTTGGAATTGTACGTACCTGCGGCAACTGTCGACGGTGCATTGGCACTCGTGAATGTCAGCGCCTGCCCCGAGAGGCTCGCTCCATTGTTGCTGCCAATGTTGGCACGCTGTACCTGGAGGATCGTCGCATCCGAGAACGTGCCCAACTGACCGATGTCGGAGATACTCACCGTGCCGCCATTGAAGTAAGTATCACCACTGTAGGAATTTGAACCAGAGAGCACGGTCGTTCCATCTCCGGAATGCACGAAGTTCACCCGGTTGGCTCCATCATCCACGATGTCCGCACCGATGGTGGTCGATCCGGTCCCAAAGTTGTGCACCATGAGATCGCTGTCCCCCGCCGTCCAAGTGCTGGTGAGGGAACCATTCGAGATCGAGTTGGCACCTGCATTGTCGGCCGGAATCAGGACGCCGCCCGCCTCAAGTTGCAGAACGTTCGATCCAAGGTCGAGCATCGACGTCCCACCGAACCGGAGGGTGGCGGTGTCCGTGGGGCCCGCGAGCGTCTGGTCGGTGGTGAGATTCGTGTGATTTCCCGTGGCCAGCGCGTCGTCCGCATAGCCCGCATAAGCCGCCACGCCAGTCGTGCCCTGACGGGCCACCCAATCCGTGATCCCCGCAGCCGTGCCGTACACACCCCAGGACCCAAGGAAGTCACCCGCAGTCGTGGAGAACCCGCTGGCGGAGAGATTGATGGTCCCGCCGTTCTCAACGAACTCCATCGTCGCCCCCTGATCTCGATTGAACGTCGTCGTCGCCAATCCGAGATTGAAAGTTGTGTTCGCGTCCGTCGTGATCCGGCTGGCCCCGTTGGTCACGTATGTATTGCTGTTCAGGATCTGGGTCCGGGCAGTCGAGCCGCTGTTCTGGAAGTGGAGGTGACCGCCGCCCCAGGTGGACTTGCCAACATCGACATTGGTGCTGCTGCTGGCGAACTGGTTGTTGCCCGTCATGCCCACCGCGTCCCAGATGGCGGTTCCTGCCATGAAGTTCCAGCGATCAATGTCGCTGGCACCAATGGCATTCCGGTTGAAGATCACCGTTCCAGGACCCGAGACCGTCGCGGAGGCATTGAAGTTCTGCGCCGTGCCGTTTTCGTCATCCAGCCGCCCGTTGAACACCATCGTGCCTCCCAAGACCTGATGGAAGCGCACATCCCGCTCTGCCTGCTGATTTGCGAACTGAAGGGAAAAATTGGTCGAGTTGTCGGTGCTGCCCCAGTAAACTGTTCCCGTGCGATTTTCACCGCCCAGAGTCAGCGTGCCATTGCGGTTGTTGTTGTAGGCGTAGATGTAGCGCGAATTGAAAACCTGGCCGTCCTGCGTCAGCATAATGTGACCGTTGTACGTTCCGTTGGCCGCACCATCGGCACCGAGAGCCACTCGGGACCAATACTCATTGGAACTGCGCAGGGCATCCGTGGCATCCGTGAAGAAACCTGTCCCGTCATTGCCTGCGGCCAAAGGATCGTACATCACCCGGAAATAACCCTGCCTCGCCTCGATCTTCCCGGTGGCATCCCACTGCTGGAAGATGTTGGCGTTCATCTCCTCATGCCCCGTCAATTGGAAGGCCAGTGAATGATTGACGTCCAGAGATGTTGTCGAGTCACCACCCGCCCGGTTCACCCGGGTAATGGCCGTGTTGCCATCCGTTGCGTTGGCGAGGTTTCCTCCTGGAAGATCGCGGAACTGGCCCCGGAAATTGATCGTTCCGGACTCAGCCAAGCTGGTGGTGACGCGGAACGGATCGTTGTACGAGTCGATGTCTGTCTGGGCTGCACTGGAGGCAGGATCCACGTAAATGTTCCCATACACGCTGAGGGTGGCGTTGTTGCGGGCCGTGATGTAGATCGAATCAAAGTCACTCGATCCCGTACTGTCCGCGTTGTCGATGATGATATCTCCCGCGAAGGTTGAGTGATAACTGGTCTCAGAACGCAGGGCGGTACGAGTCGTATCCTGCGGCTGGGCTCTCACGTTGATACCCGCAATGTTGACGCCGCGGTCGAGGAGGAAATTCCCCTGCCCGGAGAGGATCACCTCGTCAATGCCATTCAGCGCATCGCTGTGGCGCAAGACCAGGCTGGACTCTTGCGTCACGTAGGCCTTCGATCCCGAAATGAAGCTGTTGGCCGTTTCGAGATACAGGTTGTTTCTTCCGGTCTTGATGAGGCCGTCTGCGTTGATGATCGAAGACCGGATGTACGAATTGTTGCCCGTGATGTACTGGTAGCTGTTCACCGTGTTGCGGTTGAGATCCTCCCAGTTGGCATTCGAATTGATCTGCGCCACTTGACCATTCATGTTCAACGTGCCACCCCGCAGAACCGCCTCCATGTTGGCGCTGTCCGCCTGGGCAAAGCTGTTGATGTTGATGATGCCAGAATTGATCGTCAGCGTCGTGGTCGGGTCCATCATGAGCACGTCACTGGAAGCTGTCGAAAGCGCGTGGTCAATCGTCAGGGAGTTGATCGTGAGATCCGATGTCACGTTCCGCGTCTGCGCCCGTGCACCCGCATTTCCAAGCCGGTTCTCAATCCGCCAGTTGGTCCCCGATGCCGGGTCCGCCGCGCTGGTGTCAAACTCCGTCGACAGCAGGGGGCGGAGGTAGCCGCCGTCCAGCGTCATCAACTCAGCCCCCGTCCCACGGTCAGCCAGTTCGTTCTCGACCGACCATCCCGGGCGGGTGACACTCGCCGTTCCAGGCGCATCCACGACTCCACCCAGCACCCTCAGCACCACTGCACGATCCGTGGTTCCCGTCGCATTGCCCACGGTCGTCACGCTGCCCGTGTTCGTCAGGGCGACACGGGTGTCACCGCTATTGGCAGCAGGTGCATTGGCATCAAATGTCGTTCCACTGTTGGGGCTCATCAAAAACAGCACGCCGCCGTTGGTCGATGAAAGTGAATTGATCGTGATGTCGGCGGCACCGTCCGAAGCACTGCCGGCATCGCGACTGTCGAGGAAGAGGAAGCTCGCACCGCGATTCAGCTCCACATTGCCAAAATTCTCCGTGGCCGTCACGCCGTCGGCCTCGAGAACCAGCATCCCGTTGCGTAGATCCATGATGCTCGTGTCCCCGATGCGGTCATTGTTGGACTCGGTCGTGTCGTTCGCCAGCATGATCGATCCGTAGCGTTCGACGATGATCCGCGATGCCGCCGTCAGCCCACCACTCGCACCCGACAGGATCAGGCTCGCATACTGGGATTCGGGGGCGTTCGCCGCAATGTTGAAGCTCGTGGGCAGGTAGCGGCCGGTGTTCTGCTTGACCACAACGGTTCCGTCAAATCCAGCATTCGCGTTCTGCAACTCGAGCGACCGACTGCCACGGACTTGGAAACCCGTTCCCGCATTGGTGCCGGTGACCGTACCGGTATCGAATGCACCGGTGTTGCCGATCGGAGCCTGAATCAGCAAGGACCCGGGATTGTCGTAAGCAGTCCCATTGATGCCAGCCGAACCTCCATCGCTCTGGAAGATGTTGTTCGTGACATCACCACCGATCAGATTGATCACACTCGTCGAGTCAATGGTCGTTGTGATGCCAACCCCCGCTGTCGTGGGGCCATTGCGCTGAATCGACCCATTGGCCAAATTGAACGTCACCCCGGTGTGCGTATCGTTCTGATAGTAGAACTCCAGCCGCCCGGGGGTCACCGTGTTGCCCACCGTCGCGCTGAATCCGTTGTTGGGATTGAACGGGTCCGACGTGCGGCTGCCCTGCGCGGGATCGCTGCCCACAAAGGTCGTCGTGTCGAGCGGCGCCTTGTTGTAGAAAATGTTGACGTTCAAACCGTCCAGCAGCGTCGCATTCGTTGAGGAACCGCCATTGTTCTCCAGGCGAAGTTCACCTTCGCGAACATTGATCACACCTGCATTCAGGATGGTCGCGTTGTGGAGCACAAAGTCACCCGTACCGGTCTTCGAATACTCAAACCCGCCCATGTCAAAAATCGGATACACGGTGGATGAACCGGAGTCGGTGTACGTGTTCAAATCCAAACGACTGTACCCCCCGGAAGAGGCATCACCGTTCAGAATCAGGTGACTGATGTTCGCCGTGCCGCTCGTGTTTCGGATGGCTCCATTGCCGTTGCCTGCATACCCAAACCCGCTGATCTGGAAAATTTCGGTGTCATCCTGTCCGCTAATGTTGAGGTCCAGATTCCGAAGGTCCACCGAACCACCCGGCATCACGATGGTTTCGTTTCCAACACCAACCGCACCGGCAGCCTTGAGATCTGTCTCCAACCGAAGGGTTCCGCTGTTGACCTGAATCTGCCCCTCGAAGGTGTTCGCTCCCCGCAAAATCACCCAGTTCATGCCGCCCGCCGAACCATCGTTGATCGTCATGGTCGTGGTCCCGTTGACACCACCCGATTTCACGCCGCCTGTACCGAGAACAATCCCCTGATTGTTGCTGCCATCGTTGATCGTGATATCGAGCGTGTCGTTGATCTCGATGTTGGAATTGATGGTGACGTTGTTGCCCCCGTTCTCCATCGTCAGAACCGAGTTCGCCCCGCTGGTGTCAAAGGTAATGGTCCCGCCGTTGATGGTGAGCGACTGATTGCCCGTGGTGTCCCCAATGATCAACGAACCCAGAACCACGTTCGTGTCCGGCACGCCGCCATCGATCGTGACCGTCGAATTCGCCGTGAAGTCGCGCCGCAGATTGGCGATGTCATCAATGCCCAGCGTCGGCCCGTTGTTGAAGCCGGGGATGATGGCGCCTGTCCAACTGCCGGGAGCGCTCCAGTTACCGCTATTCACGTTCCACGTTCCCTCGACTGCTTGGGACTGAGCTTGTGCAGCAAACATCCCAATGGCACACGCTGTGATCAGCACCGAGATTCTGGCACAAATCCTTGAACGACAGGCCTCAAAAACTCGCGACTGAAGATGCTTCCTGGTTGGGCAACTTTTTTTCATGGGCCGAGACTAGCCACTCATTGAAAACTGCCTAGTTGGAGATTGGTTATGTCTTCACACCCGATTACCACCTTGCGAGAATAAACTCTTGAGGATTAACCACGGCATTAGCCGCGACTTACTCAAATGCAATGGATGGCGTATTCCAAGCGCTTTCGTAAGCCAGGTTTCGGCATACTCCAGCCATGCTCCAAAAATACCCAATGGCCCCCAAAATCTCGTATTCCCAAGCTTTTCAGCGCCTAAATCGCATCCGTTTGATGCCCTCTCCAGCCTGCGCTTAATGATACGCCCGGCGCTTACTTCAAAACGTAAAACGCGCTTCCAAAAGTGGGGGAAACAAGCGTTCCACCATTGAGGGAGATCGCCGACGAGCCCTGTGATTGAGGCCATTGGAAGTCGCAACCCAGTTCAACAACACCCCCTCGGACAAAATTAAATGCATTTATTGCGTCCACACCCAACAAGCCCGGCCGCATTCAAATGCTGTCGGCGCGTTCCTCAACGCCACGCACGAACCATGGGCTGTTGCAGGCACCCTCTGACTCAGAAGTAGGAGGGTTCGGCTTTGACGCCTGAGACACAACCCAAGCGGCATCAATGAACGATGAATCCAACCCTCGAACGACAGGAATCGCACGGTCAGCGTGCCATGACGCGATGGATTTTGGCTTCAACCGTTAAAGAACCCGCGGCTGGCACTCATCAAGCGCAGGACTGGACCAAAGCTATGCGCAGGCTGAAGAAGCAGCTACTGGTAAGGCTTATCTACAGCACCGCCCTGCGCTACCTTCACGATCCAGCTTTTCATCAGCGCGTGTCCTCCCCGCGGTCTTTGCCGTTCTCGGATGAATCCCATCTCGTGATGGAACACGAGGCCTTTCGAAAACTGCTTCAGACGCGAGGCCAAGACCTCTGGATCAGGGTGGCTTGCGAGGAAAATCTGGTGCGTCGCAGAGACCGGCTGCCGCAGGCCTGCCCTGCCCAGGACCCTGAGTCAATGAGGTGTGGCTGAACTGCACGAACCAGCGACTCCTTCCCCGCTCCATCGCGGATCGTTCCCAGATCATTCACCGGGCTGTGATCCAGATACCCCATGGGCCGCTGCCTCACCCTCACACGAGTTTGGCTCCCAACCTGAAAGGGCAGCACGAGGGTTCCGAAGTCGCGGACGCAGGCGACATGCGGTACCGCCACCCCTTTCGCGACAGTGCTCCTTTTCATGGCCACTGCAGTGCCGAGCCACGAAGGGAGCAGTACGGCTGCCTGGGTGCCGTCTATGGGGATCCCAGGGCCCTGTGTGAGTGCCATCGGGGAGTGGCTAGAATTTCCTCACGATCCAGTTGAATCGGGCGTTTGGTCGATCCAAAAGTCCCCCCATGACGAATGACGAATTTCGGGAATCTTTTTTTGAAGCCTACGCTGAGCACGGGGAGTCCTCCACCGACGAATGGTTTGAGGCCTTTTTCAACCGTGCCTTCAACGATGGCGATCCGGTCGAGCTTGAAATCGAGTGGGAAAGCCACCCGGACACAAAGAAGGTGCCTGAGGGCGTCGATAGCGAGAAGCTTCTCTCCTTTGATGATGGCGACGGAATCTCCTACTGGACCCTCTCGAGCCTGAGCGGCTCCCAGGGACCGTTCGAGCGTCGGAAGGAAGCCATCGAAGCGCTGGGCTACGATCCTGATGAATTCCCACCTGAATCCGCCGAGGCGGAGGACGAAGACATCGAAGTCGAAGACGACGAGGATGCCGTGCCGGACTTCGATGACGACGCTGATCCCGATGACAGCGAAGCCTACGACGACGACGAGGAAGAGGAAGAGGAGTAAGCGTCCCAGACGTGCGCTGGAGAAGTGTCGTCTACTTCAACAGCCCACTGTCCGTCAGCCACTCGGCGAACCGATCCGGCCAACGGGCGGCTGCGCTGGGTTTCGCATCCGGTTTGTAACCAAAGCCATGTCCCGCGTTGGCGAAGATGTGGAGTTCGGCCTTCACGCCTGCGGCCTTGTACTTGAGGTAGAGGCTGGCCATGCCCTCGGCAATGTCCGGTCGGTCGCCATAACCGCAGGCGATGAAGACCGGCGGCATTCCTTTCTTGGCGGAAAACAGATCCGACGTGCCCGGATAGATGAGGGCTTGGAAATCCGGGCGACTGGAGGCTCGGTCGATCAGATCCGTGGCGTCGGGTTGACCGGGGTCGTTTTCCATGGCGGAGAAGGCGGCGAGTTCGCCTCCGGCTGAGAATCCCATGATGCCGATGCGGTCGGGCCGAATGCCCCATTCGGCAGAGCGGCTTCGGACCATGCGGATGGCCCGGCGTGTGTCGGCCATGGCGTGATCCTGAATCGTGTAGGTGCTGCCCTCCTCGCGCGCGAGTCGGTACTTCAGGACAAAGGCCGCGATCCCGCGCTGTTGAAGCCATTCCGCCAGCGCGTAGCCCTCGTGACCGAGGCACAGCTTCCGGTGCCCGCCGCCGGGGCAAATGATCACCGCCGTACCGGTGGCTCCCTCCGTGGGTAGGTAGGGCGTGATCGTGGGATTGTGCACGTTGCAAACGTTCGCGCCCTCGATCTTCTCGGGTTCGGACGTGCGGCCTTCGGATCCGGGAGCACCATTGGCCCAAAGGGAAATGGCACTGGGAGTGTCGGCAGCAAGCGCGAAGGCAGGCAGCAGGAGGAAAGCAAAGAGGTGTTTCATGAAGTGGGTTGGAGTCGAGCCTTTGGGCCATCACCACCGACTGGCATGACTTTGGGCATTTGAATTGATCGGCTAAAGCCTTAACTCCAACCGACCGCAGCGAGGCTCAGTCATCCTTGGCTGCCTTTTTCTTCGGTGCCTTGGCTTTTCCCTTGGGCTTCGGATTGAGGTAGCGATCAAACTCCCAGCGACCGCGCCACTGATCGAGGTAGGGCGCGTAGGCCTCCGTTTCGTACCAACTGACCGGCTCTGGATCGGGCGGAATGACTTCGCCCTCGGGATAGTCTTTTCCGGCGACGCTGGCCTCGACGGTCTCGTTCCAAGCGAGGAGGTCGGCCTTCATTTTCGCAAACAATTTGGGCTTCTCGGTGCTGAGGTCCTGGGTTTCGTTGGGATCAACGTCGAGGTCGTAGAGTTCGAAGTCGCCCTTGTCCTTCAGGATCTTCACGTTGTTGTCGATCAAGGCCATCTTGTCGCCGTAGCGGAAACCAATGGGCTTCTCACGTTTTCCGACTTCCCCGGCGAAGAGCGGCTTCAGGCTCTTGCCGTCGATGGGTTGGAGCAAAACATCGGAGGGCAGATCCAAAACGTCGGCGACCGTGGGAAACAGATCCATCGTGCAGGCCGGATGGCTGGTGACGCGGGGCTTGATCACGGCGGGCCACTCGATGATGCCGGGCACGCGGAGGCCACCCTCATAGACACTGCCTTTGAAACCATGCAGCCCGCCGACGGTGTCCGGCTTGATGCCGGGAAGACCGCCGTTGTCGCTATTGAAGACCAGCAGCGTGTTGTCGGCGATGCCCAGATCGCGGAGCTTTTGCCGCAGGGTGCCGACGCTTCGATCCATCGCCACGAGTTCGCCATAGTGGTCCTGCGAGGTCTCGTCGAGATCGGCAAAGGGTGCCTTGTCCTCGGGCAGAGCGCGGAAAGGACTGTGCGGCGTGCCATACCAAATGATCGCGAAAAAGGGATGCTTGGCGGCAGCTTGCTTCTCAATGAATGGCAGGGCTTCCGACACGACGACATCCGAGGAGTCGCCTTTCAGATCGACGAACTCACCCTCGCGCGACATCAGCGGGTTTTGATCGTAAAAATTCGAGACCGAGACCCAGGTGCCGAAGCCGGAGGCAGAGGGGCTCCGCGGATCGTCTTTCAGAATCGGCGCACCGGGACCGCGATGGCCATTGAGGTGCCATTTCCCAAAGTGCCCCGTGGCATATCCCGACGCCTGCAACGCCTCGGCGATGGTCTTCTCCTGGAGACGCAAGGCATGACCGTGACTCGGCACACCGCTGCGCGTGGGCGAACGACCCGTCAGCACACTCGCCCGAGTTGGAGAGCAGACGGCCGAGCCCGCGTAAAAACGGTCCAGCCGTAGGCCATTCGCCGCCATCGCATCGAGGTTCGGCGTCTTGAGACGAGGATGATTGTAGTAGCTCGTCTGGCCCCAACCCATGTCATCGGCCATGACGAAGATGATGTTGGGCCGCGCCGGTTCGGCGGCAAACGAAAGAACGGGAAGCGTGGCGAGGGCGAGGACGAGGATGGCGAACGTGCGGTGCATCCCATCAAAACGGAGAACATGCGGGAATGTGTCGAGAATCCGTTCAGAGATCCATGAGATCGCGAAGCGCATCCTTGGCCGCATTCAACTGGATTGCCGTGATCTTTCCCAGTCTCCGAATCAGTGAGTGCGGATCGATGCTGGCAAGCCCCTGAACATTCACGGCCGAGGGTTTTGGAGCCAGCGCGGGTGCCCGAGATCCACTTCGCCTCGCCCTGCGTGGCTTCAGTACTCACCCAAGGCGTCCTCCCATGCCTTCCCTTGTTCGGCGGTGCTCATCAAGCGTTCTGGCTGAGTGGTCACCGCAAACGGCAGGTCATTGCGGAGTTCCACCTGGGCAAGAAACAGATTGAACGCTTCCCCGGGTTTCAACCCCAAGCGAGCGAGAATTGCTTCGGCGTTGCGCAGTCGAGCGGTCGGAACCCTGGCCCGGAACAAGGTGGTGTCACTCATGGGCTCAAAAAGGCTCAAAGTCAAAAGATGGACGATCAGCCCGCATTCCGGTGGAAACCCGCTTCAAACAACGGTCGGCTGAGAGACCATGGGCGGTGTGATCCAATAATTCACGTCGGAACGAAGTCGCTGCGGAAGTAGGCCGGACACTCTTGTCCGACCGGCAGGCCGAACGACTTCCTTGGGTCTGCCCAAGCCGGACAGGAGTGTCCGGCCTACTCTTTGCGATCCTTCGCCTTCTTCCCGCCCTCACTCTTCCACAGCACGATGGCATCGATGTCATTAGCTGAGTCGGGGCCTTCGGTGCTGCGACCGCGCTCGATGTCGGCTTGGAGGAGGGTGAGAAGTTCGTTCACGATCTCGGGCTTGGACTCGAAGAGATTGGTGGTTTCGCCGATGTCATCGCGCATGTCGTAGAGCTGGCCCTTGGGGGCGTCCTTGGGCGCCTGCTTTTCGGTGGGCGAGCTCCAGCCGCCGGAGGCGCGGGCGAGGCAGAGCTTCCACGGTCCCTGGCGGTAGGCAAAGTGGCCGCTGATGGAGTGATGGATGACGCCGTGGCGAGTCGAGTCGATGGGCTCGCCCTTGAGGGCGGGCAGGAAGCTGACGCTGTCCTCGCAACTTCCCGCAGGCGTCGGCGAGCCGACAATGTCCGCCGCGGTCGCAAAGAAATCGACGAGGCAGATGAGTTGATCACTGGTCGATCCGGCGGCGACGGTGCCGGGCCAACGGACGATGAAGGGCACGCGGTGGCCGCCGTCCCAGATGTCCGCCTTCGATCCGCGGAGGTGGGCGCTGACCTTGTGGCCCTGCGCGGCCAGCTTTTCGATCCCGGCGGCCTTTGAGCAACCGTTGTCGCTGGTGAAGATGATGAGCGTGTTTTCCGTCAGGCCGTTGCGCTCCAGCGCGTCCGACACCGCGCCCACCACGGCGTCGGTCTGCATGACGAAGTCGCCGTAATCGCCGAGCCCGCTTTTCCCCTGCCACTCGGGGCTCGGGACGATGGGCGTGTGCGGCGAGCCAAGCGGCAGGTAGAGGAAAAACGGCTCCGACTGGCCCTTGCGGGAGTCGATGTATTCGACGGCCTTCCGCTGCAGACGGGGCAGCATGTGGATCACGTCGTCGTGCTCGATCACGCGGTCGTTTTCGATCACGGCCTCCATGTCACGCGCATGGTGAAAGCCGTGGTAGGAATCGAAACCACGGCTCACCGGGCCGTCGGGAATCGTGGCGCCGACGGGCGGCGTGTCGAACCGCTTGGCGCTGTAGGGCTGGCCCGACTTCGGGTCGAGGTATTGGAAATTCAGGTGCCACTTCCCGATGATGGCCGTGTGGTAGCCCTGCTGCTTCAGGAAACCGGCCACCGTGGGCCGGTCGGCATCGATCAGGCTCGGCGCGAAGCCGGTGACCACGCCCGACTGCAGCGTCGTCCGCCAACTGTAGCGCCCCGTCATCACGCCGTAGCGCGTCGGCGTGCAGACGGAGGAACCCGAGTGCGCGTCGGTGAAAATCATGCCCTCCGAGGCCAGCTTGTCCGCGCAGGGCGTGGCGATCTTGCCGTGCTCAGGATTCAGGCAATGCACATCGCCATAGCCCAGGTCATCGCAGATCAGGAAGATGATGTTGGGGCGCGGCGGGGCGGCGAAGGATGAGTGAAAAGCTGAACAAAACGAGACAGCCAGCACTGCGAAGCGAATTCTGCTATGAAGAAGGGACGGTAGTGCGAGTCCGAAGAACGACGAAATGTAGGCGACAATGGCTAGGCATCGGTGATCCATGCAGCCGAAAACGAGGACTAGCGTGATTTCTGTCCAGCAATTACCTTCGACACGATTTATGTGAATCAAAACGGTTGACCGCCATGGTTATTGCCTTGGCTCATTTTTGGCGCCTCTCTAAAAATACTGACAAACTCCCAGAAGTGTTCACCATCCGGATTGATTGATCGAAGACCTACCGCTGATGACAATTGCTGCCATTCTAATTATCGGCCTTCACGCAGGATTTGAGTATCTCGTGCGGAGCCTTCAGACTGCAAAACTCGGTGATCGCTCCCACTTCGATAAACTACATTTGGAAGCGGCAGCACGTTCCAGTGTGCTCGGTGAACTCTCGCCCAGGTCGAAAGACTATTTGCTACAACGCTTGGAAGGCTATGACCGGATAGCCTACCGGATTTTTGGAGTAATCGACGGTGTGAGGTGCGCGGCCGGCTGGATTGCGTACATGTCGGTTGTCCTCCTAGCGTTTATGTTCGTGACCGAGGACGGGGCTCCGCTAGGTCTCTATGCTGAAAAAATCCCGCAAATCTTAGTGGCCATTAATCTGGCATTTCAGATGGTCTACTTCATTAGCCTTTTCTATCTATCTTTCCTGAAGAGAATGATCTTCGCCAGATACCTGCTGACGTTGAGTGCGATCGACAAATCCGAGTCCGAGGTGCGTGGAGGACTGGAGGCGGCGCTTAAAGAATCTTGGGAGAAATCGGCAAAAGAGGATTCGAAATGATTGAAGACTCTTTCAAGCGTATCGATGACTACTGCAATGCTCATGAGAAGAGCATTCCAATACGGAATAATGCATATTGTTACTTCGCTCTAGCTTATCAAAAAGCGATTGCAGAGTACGAAGCACACAGGGCGTCTGCAGCAGGCGCTGTGGCGCAGACTACTATCTTGGAGACGTTGCTAACGACCGAGAATATCGAGGGCTATGTGGCGAAGTCGGAGAAGATGCTTGATGATGCAGAGAGGAAGCTGCTGCGAATGGTCCAGAAGGAATCCACAAGGTTCAGCTTTTGGTCTAGTGTGTTAGCAAGCGTTACCGGATCATTCTTTTATTCCTTGTTGTTGCTGCTCATCTATTGGATCATCGTCCAAGATATTTCGTCTCCTTTTGATTTTGCCGAACCAACAAAACGACTTGAGCCAAGAGGCACTGACGAACCTAGCACGCTAGAAGTGAAGCGCGAAAACCCCCAAAGTACTGAATCTCGTCCAGAGGAGCGGTCGCACTAATGGGCGGCAGGCGGCGCACGCTGACCTAGTCACTCAGCCTTCTTCGCGTTTGCTTTCTTGCCTTTTTTCTCCGGCTTGTCCTTGCCGACGCCGGATTGGATGAACTGCTCGTCGAGTGCTTTCGGGCGGGCGTCTTGGAACTGGTGGAGGACGCGTTGGAGTTTGGCTTTCGCTGCGGCGGCGTCGCTGGCGAGTGCGGAGTCGGCGAGGTTCTGTTTTTCCATTTCGTCGGCGCCGAGGTCGTAGAACTCGCCGGTGCGGTAGAGTTTGAAGCTGTGGTCGAAGGCGTACTCTTTCACGGTGAGGTCCTGCCGCTGCCGGGGTGAATACCAGATGTAGAGCCACTCGCGCGGGGTGCCGGTTTCGCCCTTGAGTTGGGGCAGGAAGCTGATGCCGTCCACAGTGTCCGGCACGTCGATGCCTGCGGCGGCGCAGATGGTGGGGAGGAAGTCGGCGCAACTGACGAGGTCGGCACAGACACGGCCCTCCTTCATCACGGCGGGCCAAATGGCGATGAGCGGCACGTGGCTGCCGTGGGCGTTGGTGGAGCCTTTGCCACCCTTGTACTCGCGGCCCTGGAAGCGGCTGGTGATGCCGGAGTTCGTGCCGTTGTCGCCGAGGAAGAGGAGGAGGGTGTTGTTGCGGATGCCAAGCTCGTCGAGCTTCCCGACGATGCGTCCGACCATCTTGTCGGTGTAGGCGGTCATGTCGGCGAAGTGCTTGGGATCCTGCTGTTTCCGCTCGCTGCTGATCGTCGGATCCCAATTCGGGCTGTCCGGCGTCGGCTGGAAGGGATTGTGCGTGAGGATCATCGGGTCGTAGAGGAAGAAGGGCTTCCCTTTGTTTTTCTCGATGAAGCCGAGCGCGAAATCGTTGACCAGTTCGGGTCCGTACTCGCCCATGGTGAAGTCTTTCTCGACGCCGTTGTATTCGAGACCGGGGTTGGCGTAGCGCGGCGGGCGGCGCGTCTGTTGCCAGAGGCAAGATTCCTCAAAGCCGAAGTGCTGGGGCGAATCGATCTCGTGCCCGAGCTGCCACTTCCCGCAAATGGCGGTGGCGTAGCCCGCGTTTTTCAGGATGTGGCCAAAGGTGGTCTCCTCGCGGCGCAGCGTGCCGAAGTTCAGGTAGTTCCGCACGTTGTAGCGGCCCGTCATTAGCTGCACGCGCGTGGGTGTGCACAGCGGTTGGGAGTGGCAGTTTTCGAACCGCACACCGGAAGCCGCGAGCCTGTCGAGAACGGGCGTCTGGTAGGACTCGCCGCCGTTGGCCGTGACGCACTCGTAGCCGAAGTCATCGACCATGATGAGGATCACATTCGGCTGCGCCGAAAATGACGAATGAAGAATGATGAATGACGAAAGGAGGAGAAGAATCCGCTTCATTCGCTGTGAACGGCGGAGAGACCTCATTCCATACCGACCTTCATCAAGAATTCTGCGAAAGTCCTGAAGAAGAAATTTGGTGCTTTGGCGATCCCAAGGCTTGGGACAAATCGCTTCCCTATTCGGAGATCGCAAATCAGAAACTAGTTGCCTGGCGGGCGAAGCGAACGGTAAAACCAAGGCTTCGTCTCAAGACTGCCGAAAACCTAAAGTCGGTTTCGGTGACTCTCGAGTTATACAGACTCCCAATCCTCCACCTGCCAATATGAGCGTTTGCCCTGACCACAACTGGGACACTTATTCCTACAATACTGATGATGGCCCTGTGATCGTTGGATTCCATACTCAATCGAACAGAATTGATCAAAGCCAGTATCCGTTTTGTGCCAGAGTTATCATTCCGATAAAGTCGCCAAACCAAAACGGATTTCCCGAACAGGACGAAGCGCAAGTGCTTTGGAACATGGAGGATCAGTTGGTTGAGGATCTTGATGTTGAAGCTGTTCCTTGTTTGTTGCTGGGCCGCCTAACGCACGGTGGAGTTCGAGAGTTGGTATTCCAAGTAGGCGACTACGAACCTTTCAGGCCGCCCGTGGGCAGGTGGATGGCGGAACACGACGCCTACGAAACTGACGTTTCAGAGCATGACGGATGGGACTTCTTTTTCGAGTCGGTTTGGCCATCCGAAACCTCGTGGCTGATGATTATGGATCGCCGTGTGGTTGAGAATCTGCGAGAGGCTGGCAGCGACCCATTAAAACCTCACTCGTTGGAATTTGTCTTTCGAGGTGACGAGTCAAAGCTGAGGCTGATGGAGAGCGCTCTGATGGACCGGGGATACACGTTGATTGCCATGTCAGCAAACGAGGGACGACTGATCATGGCCCGTAGCCTGCCGTTGGACCTTGGGATGATTTTTGAAGAGAGCGTGTCTCATCATGACCATTGTAGGGATCTAGGGATCGAATACGACGGCTGGGGAGCGGCAGTGGTTTCGTAACTACGACGTGCCGAAGACGCATTTGAGCAAAAAACCAATCGAAACGCAGGGCGGAGATTCTGCGTCCCCGTAAGGATTTGCGAGAAACGGCCTGATTTGCAGCGCCGAAGTGCTGGCCTACTTTTTCTTCTTCGGTGTGGGGACGACGGGTTCGGGTGGAGTGGGGAGGCCGTCGTCGGGTTGGTTCCAGAGGCGGAAGGGGTCGTCGTAGTGGCGCATCTGGTCGAGGAGAAGGCTCTGCATCTCGGCGAGCTTTTCCGCATAGGCGGGATTCTCCGCGAGGTCGGTCTGCATCGGGTCGGCCTTTTGATGCTCGGGGAGGAACTCGTCGGGGTTGGTGGCGAGGTTGAAGAGCTGGGTTTCGCGAACCTTGCCGTCGAGCACGTCATACTGGATCAGCTTCCAGTCGCCCTTTTTCACAGAGCGCATGCCGGGCCGGGTGCCGCCGCAATAGACGCCGTAGAGCACGTCGCGGATGGTGGGTTGTTTCCCTTCAAGGACCGGTTTGAAACTGGTGCCCTCGACGGTTTTCGGAATCGTGATTCCGGCTAGGTCGCAGAGCGTGGGCAGGACGTCGAGCAGGTAGATGTTGCCCGGTGCGCGGGTTCCGGACTCGATGCCGGGGCCCTTAACGATGAAGGGCACGCGCCAGGTGTGCTCGTAGAGGTTTTGTTTTCCCTGAAGGCCGTGGCGGCCGATGGCGATGCCGTGGTCGGCGGTGTAGAAGATGTAGGTGTTGTCGAGCTCGCCCATCGCCTCGAGCTTCTTCAGGACGCGGTCGATCTGGAGGTCGATGTTCTCCGAGCAGGCCATGTATCGGCCGCGCTCGTTGCGGATGGTGGCCTCGTCGCGCCGCTCCCAGACGCCCTCGACGGCGACTTCGTCGCGCAGATCCGGATGGCCGTGATGGAAGGGATGGGCCTCAAGGTAATTCGAGGGCAGCGGCGGCTGCTGGGAGTGGAGGGACGGCAGGGTGTTCGGATCATCGTGATTGGTCGCGCCGTATTTCGCGTTGAGCCCGGGTTTGCCATAGCGCGGGTCGTGCGGATGGGTGAAGCCGAAGTAGATGAGGAAGGGGTCGGTGTCTGCAGTCTCCTCACGATCCTTGAGGAAGTTGAGCACTTGGTCGGCGTGCCACGCGCTGCCGGCTTCGTCATCGGGGCCGTAGTTGGAGCGGTCGTGACGGACGGTGAACTTCTCGTTTGCGGCCTCATAGCTGTTGCCCTTCTTGCAGGTGCGCATGGTGTCGTAACCGGCGGCATTAAAAACGGCGGCCATCGTGAAGTCGGCAAGATCGGGCGGGACGCGCGCGGGATCGGCGGCGTGCGGATTGAAGAGCCGGCCGGGCTTGTCCGGAATGTGCCAGACCGTGCGGCCGCTCATGATCATGTGCCGTGAGGGCGTGCAGACACCGCCCACCCACGAGCCCATGTGGTGCGCCGCGTCGAAGACCATGCCCTGCTGGGCAAGGCGGTCGAGAGTGGGCGTCTCGAGCCGCGAGTCCGGGTCGTAGGCGCGGAGGTCGAGCGGCGACTGGTCGTCGGCGATGATGAAGAGGATGTTCGGCCTCGCTGAAAATGACGAATGCGGAATGACGAATGCCGAGAGGATGAACAGGAGAAGTGGGCGCATGGTAGTCGTGGTCTTAAGCCCCTCAGGAGGTGGCTGCGTGGATGTTTGTCTCGCGGGCCTGCCATGGGGACGGCAAGAATGCCATCCCTCCTTGGATCGGCTTCATTCGGTCTTCGACTTGGCCTTCTTCGCTTTCTTCTCGCGGGGTTTGGCGGCGGCGGGTGGGGTCAGGCCGTCGTCGGGTTGGTTCCAAAAGCGGTAGGGATCGTCGTGGCCGCGCATCTCCTCCAAAAGCAGGGTTTGCATTTCGGCGAGCTTGTCGGCGTAGTCGGGATTCTCGGCGAGGTCGGTCAGCATGGGTTCCGCTTTGCCGTGCTCGGGCAGAAACTCGTTGGGGTTTTCCGCGAGGTTGAAGAGTTGGGTTTCGCGAAGGGCACCGTCGTTGGCTTCATATTGAATCAGCTTCCAATCGCCCTTGCGAACGGAGCGCATCCCCGGCTTTGAACCGCCGCTATAGACGCCGTAGAGCACGTCGCGGACGGTCTCCTTCTCGCCTTCGAGCACGGGTTTGAAACTGATCCCCTCAAAGGTTGCGGGAACGGCAACACCGGCGAGGTCGCAGAAAGTGCCGATGGCATCGAGGAGATAAATGTTTCCCTCGGCTCGCGAGCCGGGCTTGATCCCGGGACCTTTGACAATGAAAGGCACGCGCCAAGTGTGCTCGTAGAGGTTCTGTTTTCCTTGCAAGCCATGCCGACCAATCGCAATGCCGTGGTCGGCGGTGTAGACGATGTAGGTGTTGTCGAGCTCGCCCATGGCTTCGAGTTTCTTCAGCACGCGGCCGATCTGGATGTCGATGTTTTCATCGCAGGCCATCTCGCGGCCAAGTTCATTGCGGATCGTGGCCTCGTCGCGTTTTTCCCAGACGCCGCTCACCGACACCTCATCGCGCACGTTGGAGTGACTGTTTTCGAAGGGATGCTTCAGGAGGTGGTTGGGCGGCAGCGGCGGCTGTTGGGAATGGAGAGAGGGCGGCGTGTTTTTGTCGGTGTGGTTCACAGCCCCGTACTTGGCAAGGAGTTCGGGCCGGCCATCCCGGGTGTCGTGCGGATGGGAAAAGCCGAAGTAGATCAGAAAGGGGTCTTCATCCTTGGCCGCCTCGCGTTCGTTGAGGTAGTTCATCACTTGGTCGCCGTGCCAGGCGCTGCCGGATTCGTCGTCGCCGCCGCGCTTGGTGGCGTCATGAACCACGGTGAACTGGGCGTTCGCCCCGGCGTAGCTGTTGCCCTTTTTGCAGGTGCGCATCGTGTCGTAGCCCGCGCGATTGAAAACGGCAGCCATCGTGTTTTCAACAATGTCCGGCGGGCAGAGCTCTTTCCCGTTCGGAGCGATTGGCAAGTGCCAGACCGTGCGCCCACTCATCACCATGTGCCGCGAGGGCGTGCAGACGGCACCACTGAACGATCCCATGTGGTAAGCACCGTCGAAAACCATCCCCTCGGCGGCGAGTCGGTCGATGTTGGGAGAATCGAGCGGTGACTTCGGATCATAAACCCTGAGGTCGAAGGGGCTCTGGTCATCGACGATGATGAAGAGGATGTTCGGTCGGTCGGCTGAGAAGGCTGACAGAGAAACCAGCAAGACTGAGAGGAGAGTGAGAAAGCGCATGGTTGGAATCGCTCGAAACGAAGGTTCGCCCCTCAACCTGTCCAAGAATCGACGGCTCCGAGCATTGACTTTGCTCAGTGGCTTGACCCGCTCGCCGTTTCCATCCAACCTCCCCGCCACGCGACAGGGATAGCCACTCATGGAATACGTTCGATTCAAACACTCAAGGTTTTCCGCCCGCTTTCCGGCCAGCTACCGCTATTCAAAGGCCCATTACTGGATGGCCCAGGATGCGGAAGACCCCACCCTCTGGAAGGTCGGATTCACCAAATTCGCCACCCGGATGCTCGGCGAACTGGTGGAAGCGGAGTTTAAAGTCACCGAGGGCGACCCCATCGCTCCCGGAGAAGAAATCGGATCGGTCGAGGGCTTCAAGGCCGCGAGCGATGTTTACTGCGTCATGGATGGGACCTTCGGGGGCACCAATCCGATGATTGAGGCGGACGCCTGCATTGTCCGGTCGGATCCGTACATCGACGGATGGCTTTATTCTGCGAAAGGGCAGCCGGAACCTGAAAGCATGGACGTGGGTGGTTACGTTGACCTTCTCGAACAAATCATCACTCGGATGCAGGCTCAGGAAGAAGACGCTTCCAAATCCTAGTCTCAAGTCCACATCACCCCTTCCAACCATGACTCAGGCTTCGTACATCATGATCGGCGGCTTTCTCGGCGCTGGGAAAACCACCTCGATCGGAAAATTCGCCCAGTTCCTCGACGCACGCGGGGTCAAGGTCGGACTCATCACCAACGATCAAGGAGCTGGGCTGGTGGATTCCGCCCTGGGGCGCTCCCAGGCATTTCCCGTCGAGGAGATCTCAGGCGGATGCTTCTGCTGCCGGTTCAATTCTCTCGTCGATGCCGCGCACAACCTGTCCTCCAGCAACCGTCCCGATGTCTTCCTTGCGGAGCCAGTGGGCAGCTGCACGGACCTCGTCGCCACCGTGAGCCTGCCACTGCACCAAATCTACGGCGAACAATTCAAGGTGACGCCCTTGAGTGTGGTGGTGGATCCGGTCCGCGCCCGCCGCATCTTGGGATTGGACGATGGAAAGCATTTTTCCGCCAATGTCTCCTACATCTATCTGAAGCAGCTGGAAGAAGCGGAGGTCATCGTCATCAACAAGGTTGATCTCGTTTCGGAGGAAGAGCTCAGTGCCTTGGAGAAAGAACTGGAGTCGCGATATGAGGGGGCAAAGATCTTCAAGGTCTCGGCACGCACGGGCGAGGGAATGGAGGCATGGTTCGACTGGGTTCTTGAGCACCAGATGAACCCTGCCCGGATCATGGACGTCGACTACCAACGCTACGGTGAAGGCGAGGCTCTGCTGGGGTGGCTCAACGCCACGATCTCCGTGGAACAACCCGACGGGCGGGAATTCGATGGCAACGATCTCCTGCGCGCGCTGGCCGTGGCCCTCAAGTACGCCGTGCTCGAAGAAGGGATCGAAGTGGCGCACCTCAAGATGACGCTCAACCCGATGGGCGATCCGATCGAAGTCGCCGCGATCAACCTCGTCCGCAGCGACCACAGCGCTGATCTCTCACACCAGCTTGTCGATCCCATCGAGGCCGGAGAAATCCTGCTGAACATGCGGTGCGAAGCCGCCCCTGAAGTTCTTGACCGCCTGACGCGAGCCGCCTTGAAGGCGGTCGTAAAGGATCAGTTCGGCCTCGATTTCAACGAAACCCATCGCGAACACTTCCGCCCCGGACAGCCAACTCCGACCCACCGGGTTGCCAATCTTGCCTGAGGCTTCAGATTTTTCGGAACGCCCGCCCCACCTTTATCTTCATGCTTCTCCAACTCTCCAGCCGCATTCTCACCACCACCGACCCCAGCCACCTGATGAAGTTCACGTGGAACTTTGGAGTCAAGGGCATGCGGTCGATCCAACTGTTCAAGAAGCGGATGCGCGAGGGGGTCTACTTCCCCCCGTTTCTTTACATCTCCGTTCTCAATTCCTGCAACCTCCGATGCCAGGGCTGCTGGGTGGACGTCGACAAACCCGAGGTGAAGATCGATCTCGACACCCTCAACAAGACGATCAATGACGCCAAGGCACATGGAAACGCATTCTTCGGAATCCTCGGGGGTGAGCCATTCATGTACCCCGAGTTGCTTGACCTCCTGGCCGAGCATCAGGACTGCTTTTTCCAAGTCTTCACCAACGGACAGCTCATCACCGAGAAGACGGCCAAACGCCTCCGGGCCCTCGGCAATGCGACGCCCCTGATCAGCATCGAGGGAACCGACATCGTCAGCGACGAACGCCGTGGAAAATCTCACGTCCTCACGAGGACCCTGCGGGGCCTTGATCACTGCATTGAGCAAAAACTGCTCACGGGCGTGGCGACCAGCCTTTGCCAAACCAATATCAACGATCTGTTGCAGGAAAGCTGGCTTCAAAAACTCATCGACCGGGGCGTGCACTACGCCTGGTACCACAGCTACCGGCCCGTCGGTCCCCGTATCCACCCGGAACTGGCACTCACCCGCGACCAAGCCCGGCGCGTCCGCCAGTTTGTGGTCGACATGCGCGCCAAGATGCCGATCGGCATCATCGACGCCTACTACGATCACAACGGCAAAGCCCTTTGCCCGATGGCCACCGGCATTTCTCATCACGTTTCCCCCTCGGGTGCGATCGAACCCTGCCCGATCATTCAGTTTGCGACGGAGAATATCAGTGACGAGGGCGGCGTCTTTGAGACCATCACCAAGTCCGAATTCCTCAAGGACTTCCGCGAAACATCAGCCAAGCACACACGCGGCTGCATCGTACTCGAGCGCCCCGATCTGGTGAAGGAACTGGCCGTCAAGCACGGTGCCAAGGACACCACCATCCGGCAGACCGCAATCGCTGAACTGGACTCCATGGAGCCGAGAACCAGCCAGTACCAGCCCGACGAGGAAATCCCCGAGAAGCACTGGATGTACCGCCTCGGTAAAAAGTACTTCTTCAACGACTTCGGCGCCTATGCCAATCTTGACGCCGATGGAGCCACGACCGTTTCTCCTCCAGCTTCGCAACCCGCCGCCTAACCGCGGTGTTTCACCTGCCTCTCGAATTCAACGCGCGTTTTCATGCCCTGCACTCTCTACTGCCGCTGCGCCTATGCCCAAGTCATCCCCGATGACGTGAAGAACCGGCACCTTGAGGAACTCTGTGCCTCGGGTGAGCCCTTCGAAGCCGTACCGGATCTTTGTGAAATGGCCGCCCGTCGGGATCCCAAACTGGGAGAACTCGCCAAATCTGCTGCCGGTGGCCTTCGGATCATTGCTTGCCATCCACGTGCCGTGAAGGGGCTCTTCTCGCAAGCCGGCTCCCCCCTTCCTGATGACGCGGAGATTGTCAACATGCGCGAGAATCCCTAAACTGCCTCAAATCCGGAGCCTTTCCTATGCCTGCTGCCTTCACCGAAATCGCCTCCCTTCTCGACACAGGATTCCAAGTGTCAGTGTCCACGGATGGAACCCATCAGTCCACACATACGGGAAATACCCCCAAGTCTCCCACAAGTGACACGGCCAATGGAACCGGTGCCCGCTATTGGAAACCCTGGTTTCCCGTGATCGACTACAGCCGCTGCACGAACTGCATGCAGTGCCTCAGCTTCTGCCTGTTTGATGTCTACGGCGTCGATGATGACCAGAAGATCCAAGTTCAGAACAACGAGAACTGCAAAACCAATTGCCCCGCATGTTCTCGTGTTTGTCCAGAGGTGGCCATCATGTTCCCCAAGTACACGGCAGGTCCGATCAATGGCGAACCCGTCAGCGATCAGGACCTCAGCCGTGAGAAGATGAAAGTGGACATCTCGTCCCTGCTCGGGGGCGATATCTACTCCACCCTCCGCACTCGCTCCGACACCGCCAAATCGCGTTTCTCGCTCGAGCGCAGCTCTGACAAGGCGCTCGCCGAGAGAAAACGCTGCCTGACGAAACTCCAGACCGATGGCTTGATTCCTGCGGAGGTCCTCGCAGAGATCGACCTCACGGATCTCCCCTCGCCAGATCAGATCCAGCGCAAAGCCCAGGAAGCCGCAGCCCGCGCCGAAGCCGCGCGTCAGGCTGCCTCGTCGAAATAAACGCCACTTCTCACCCGTTCTTTTTCGCAGTCCAGGCCGCCTCACCCCGCACCCCCCAACGCGCCAACAATGTCAGATCTTCTCACCGTCAAAATCCCCAAGATGCTTCCCCCGACGACCACTCGGTTTCGGGCTCCGAAAAAGAACATCCCGCAGACCAAGGCGGACCGGGATCGCGTTCTGGGCATCATCCGCGACTACATCGCCCGGGAGAACCCAGTGCCCCCGATGCCGCTGGACGAATTGGAGGTTCACGCACGGCGGATTCTCGAGGAGGCCCAGCTTGACGAAATTTACCTGCACTACACGGCGGTCTGCCTGAACAATGAAATGTGGCGCGAAACGTTGGCCGCCATCCCATACGAACGCCGATTGCTTCTCATGCCCAAGTGCCTTCGGGTCGAGGACAAGTGCCCGGCGCCGTTCGATGAGTTTGGACTCCTCTGCAAACAGTGCGGCCTCTGCTCAATTCAGGACTTTCAAGAAGAGGCGGAACGTCTCGGCTATGCCGTGCTCGTGGCGGAAGGTTCAGCAGTGGTCATGTCCCTGATCCAGACGGGCAAAATCGAAGCCATCGTCGGCATCTCCTGCCTTGCAGTCTTGGAGAGGACATTCCCCTACGTGGAGGCCGCTGCGATCCCCTCGATCGCGGTGCCGCTTCTGCAGGACGACTGCATCAACACGACGGTCGACATCGACTGGGTGTGGGAGTACCTGCACCTCACCTCCGAGGACAAGACCTTCCGCTTGAACCTCAACTCCCTCCACGACGAAGTGCGGACCTGGTTTGAGCCCGAGTCGATTGCGAGCATCATGGGACCCGCAGCCGGTGAGCAGGAGGAGATCGCACGCGAGTGGCTCGGTCGTGCAGGCAAACGCTGGCGCCCCTTCCTCGCCGTTGCCGCCTATCAGGCCCTGAGATCCGACCCTAATGAAGCCCTGCCCGAGGATCTGAAGAAGATCGCGCTCGCCGTCGAGTGCTTTCACAAAGCGTCGCTCATCCACGACGATATCGAGGACGAGGACGAAGGCCGCTACGATCAACCCACACTCCACGCCCAGCACGGTGTCGCCGTCGCCCTCAACGCAGGTGATTTGTTGATTGGTGAGGGCTATCGCCTCATTGGCGAGTGCGCCGCTTCAGCCGAGCAGAAGGCGCAAATGGTTTTGGCAGCCTCCGTGGGGCAGCGCGAACTCTGCCGTGGACAGGGAGCTGAACTTGTCTGGGCAAGAAACCCGACGGCCCTCAAGGCATCACAAGTGCTCGAGATCTTCCGCCAAAAGACGGCACCCGCATTCGAGGTCGCCCTGAAGCTGGGGGCCAGTTACGCGGGTTCATTGCCGGAGGTCGAGAAAGTCATCGAGGCCTACTCTGAAAATCTCGGAATCGCCTACCAGATTCGCGACGACATGGACGACCTGTCTGCCGACGCAGGCGAGAACGAACTGGAAAAAATGCGGCCCTCCATCCTTCTGGCGGTGGCTCGCGAAAAAGCCAAAGGCGACGACAAAGCACTCCTCGAGTCCCTCTGGACTCATGAAGCCTTGGAGAACATGGCCCCGCACAAGATCCGCCAACTGGTTCACGACGTCAAAGCGGACGACAAGTGCATGCTCCTCCTCGAAACCTACAAGGAACAAGCCATCCGATCCCTTCAGGAACTGGAGAACGCGACGCTGAAGGGACTTCTCCGCCGGGTCATGGGCAAGATCTTCAACGATCTCGAAATCAAAGGCTGGTGCCACGAATTCGAGGAGAAGAACGGCGTGTCCGACGAGGATCGTGAAAAAGCCAAGCCACCAGTGATGGTCCCCGGGCTCAACGCGGCGGTCGTCAACGCCTGAGCCACAACACCTGGTTTTTTCCCAACGAATGTCACTGCGTCTTGAGATGCTGCAGGTGGCCCGCCTCGCACCTGCGGTGCTCGGTCCGGATGCCAGCAAACGCATCGAAGCCTTCGTCCGCTCCACCGAACTCCCTGAAGGGGGATTCCGTGACCGCGAAGGCAAGCCGGACCTCTACTACACTTCCTTTGCCGTGGATGCCTTGACGGCACTTCAGGTCGAATTGCCACCCAGCTTGGGCACCTGGCTTGCAACCATCGATCCGACGTCTCTGGACCTCGTTCACCTCGCTTCACTATCGCGCGTTGCGGCGGCGGTGGCTTCCTCGACCGGAAACGAATCCCCAGTGGCCATTGAGCCCATTTTTAAACTCATCGAGGCCTATCGATCCGGAGATGGCGGTTATCATGCCAACCAAGGCTCCGAAACCGGTTCCGGTTACGGCTGTTTCGTTGCCTATGGAGCCTACTCCGACCACCACCGAATGCCGCCGAATCCCGAGGGCATGGTCGAATGCATGCGCCACCTTGAACAGGCAGACGGCGGCTGGTCCAACGACCGGCACCTCCCCATCGCCAACGTTCCGTCGACCGCTGCATCCATGACACTCTACAGGAATCTGCGTCTTCCCGTTCCTGATGCCACCGAGGGGTTTGTTCGATCCTGTTTCCACGCCAAGGCCGGTGGATTTGTTCCCTTCCCCCGAGCCCCGTTGCCCGACCTTCTGAGCACCGCGGTGGCGCTGCATACACTCGATGGGCTGCAAGCGGATCTCGCCTCGATCAAGGAGCCCTGCCTCGATTTCATCGACTCCCTTTGGACTGCGGACGGAGGGTTTGTTGGCAACTGGGACGACGACACGCTCGACGTCGAGTACACCTACTACGGACTCCTCGCGCTTGGCCACCTGGCTCTTTGACGATGATGGAGGAGGTCATCAACAGACTGCTGAACACCACTCGGGAGCGACTGCTTGCCGAACGCACAGAGTCCGGTCACTGGGAGGGAGAGCTCTCTTCGTCGGCGCTCTCAACGGCGACGGCCGTCATTGCTCTGGGAACAGTGGACTCAAACGCCCATGCCGACTTGATTGAAAGAGGACGACGCTGGCTTGAGTCCAACGTTAATCCAGATGGCGGCTGGGGGGACACCACCCTGTCTTTTTCCAACATCTCCACGACGCTGCTGTGCCGTTCGGCGCTCGGGGTCTGCGGCCAGCATGACAGCCAGCTTGCCCGCAATGCGGACGCGTGGATTGCGAGGTATGCAGGCTCGATGAACCCGGACGACCTCTGCCGGGCCGTCGTCGCCCGCTATGGCAAGGACAAGACCTTTTCGGTGCCCATCCTCATGGCCTGCGCGATTGGTGGCCTGCTTGGAAGCGATCCCAAAGCGGCATGGAAGCGAGTCCTGCCCCTGCCCTTTGAACTTGCGGTGTTTCCTCGGTCATGGTTCGGCGCCCTCCGTCTCCCGGTGGTCAGCTATGCTCTGCCCGCTCTGATTGCGATCGGCTACGCCCGCTCCCGGCATGCACCTCCACTGCCACCGTGGTGCCTCGTTCGAAAAATCGCGTGGCGTCGGGCCTCGGTCCTCCTCGATGAGATCCAACCTGAGAATGGAGGGTTTTTGGAGGCCACACCGTTGACCAGTTTTGTCACGATGGCGCTCGCCTCGTCCGGCCAGGCCGAACATTCGGTGGTGACACGCGCGTTGAAGTTTCTCCATGCCTCCGTCCGTGAAGATGGGTCATGGCCGATTGATACCAACCTCGCCACATGGGGAACCACCCTTGCGATCAAAAGTCTCGATGATCCCCTGGCTCTCGCCGTTGATGACCGCCAGCGGCTGCTCGGATGGCTCCTCAGTCAGCAATACCGGGTCCGACATGCGTACACGGATGCGCCTCCTGGCGGGTGGGCATGGACCGATCTTCCCGGAGGGGTGCCCGACGCCGACGATACTTCGGGCGCTCTCCTCGCGATCCACCGGCTGCGGGGCGAAGAGGCCCTCGAATCCGCGAAGGTCGTGGACTCCGCAACTGCAGCCGTCAACTGGCTGCTCAACCTGCAAAACGGCGATGGTGGCATTCCCACATTTTGCAAAGGTTGGGGTGCCCTCCCCTTCGACCGCTCCAGTCCGGACATCACCGCGCATGCGGTTCGCGCGTGGTCCCTGTGGCGCGCGGAGATGCCGACCGCCATTCAATCCCGGATCGACCGGGGACTCAGGCGAGCGCTGCGCTACCTCATGAACGTCCAAAACCCCGATGGATCGTGGCATCCCCTGTGGTTCGGAAATCAACATCTCAAGGACGAGACCAATCCCACCTACGGCACGACACACGTCCTGCTGGCGCTCGTTGAGCTGCCATTGGGCACCCGCGAGGCAGCCGCTCCGTCGTTCGCGATGAAGCGTGGGTGTGCATGGTTGATCGAGAACCAAAATGAGGATGGCGGTTGGGGATCGGGCCATGGCAGCCCTTCTTCGATCGAAGAAACCGCGCTCGCCATCGAAGCCCTCGTTCGCGCAGAGAACATCCAAGGCGTGACGTTGCCTGCATCGCTCCTGTCGAGGGCGGTGAAATGGCTCGCCCAAGCCACCGAAGATGGCACCCAATTCCCGGTGTCACCCATTGGTTTTTATTTCGCCAAGCTTTGGTACCACGAGAAGCTCTACCCCGTCGTTTGGACGATGGCAGCCCTATCGGCTCTCAAAGCTCGGTCGAGCCGTCACGTTGCTGAAGGCGGATCAGCTTCTTCTTGATCGTCTCCAGTTCCACCGTCAAACCATGGGCTGCCTTGAGGACATCGCCCTGAGTTTCGGCGTCATTGAGAGCGCCCACGGCCGGATGAATCTTCATCATCTGGAGGGCAATCGTTTTGCACGCATCTTGAATCTGCTGAATGGCTTGGTCTCGTGTCATGGGCTGGAAAATGTTTGGTGGGCACCATCCCGACCGAACCGAGAATGTCAAAGTCGACCAAGATCAAGCGAAGGCCGGCTCTTGGAACCCGATGCGAGTTGGTCCCGCACTTCCACGATCCCCTGCAGCAGCGCTTCCCAATCAGACGCTTTCGTCTCCGGGCCCGCGCTGAATCGCAACACCCTTCCCATCGCGTCAAAGTCCAATCCCATGGCCTGCAGTACCGGCGAGGGGTTCCCCTTCCCTGAACTGCAGGCGGATCCCGTGGAAACACACAACCCCCGCTCTCCCAGCCGCGTCACCCACTTCAAATTGGAGTGTTCCGGCATGATCACCATCGAGGTCAATTCCAGTCTCGGAGCATCCGCCCCGACCACCACCATCCCCGGGGCACTTGCCAGCAACCTGAGCTCAAATGCGTCCCTCAGACTCGCGGCCGAATCGAGAGCGCCTGATTTCTCAAGCCACGCTTGGCGTGCCTTCAAGGCAGCGAGCATGGCGGCGATCCCTGCGTAATCTTCCGTTCCTCCCCGATGACCAAACTCCTGGGGCCCGCCGGATTGGAGTCGCAATGGCAGAGACTGATCTTCGGGAACCACGAGGGCGGCGACGCCCTTGGGCCCGCCAAATTTGTGAGCACTCAGGGTCACCCATGCACAGTCGCGCAGACCATTCAGGGGACGCTTCCCAACCCATTGCGCGGCATCGCAATGAAACGCCAATCCGCGACCAGCGCATCGCACCGCCAGTTCGTGCCAGGGTTGAACCACTCCAGTCTCATTGTTGGCGGCCATCACACTCACCAGCGCTACCTCCTTCGGCAAGTCATCCACCTGCGACGGATCGACCCGCCCATTGGCATTGGCCGTCAGCACACAAACCCGTTCCGAGCCAAAGGATTGAAACGCAGGCTCCGTCACGGCCGGATGCTCAACCGGACTGATCGCAACAGCACCATGAACCGATGCCGCCGATCTCAAGACGGCATTGTTTCCCTCCGTGGCACCGGAGGTAAAGACGATCCTCGCGGGATCGCACTCCAACAGCGCTGCCATTTCTTCACGCGCATCCTCAAGCAAACGACGCACCCGTCCTGCGGAGCGATAGAGGCTGGAAGGATTCTGCCACGCCTCCGACTGCGCGCGCAACCAAGCCTCGCGCGCCGCCTCGCAAAGCGGAGTCGTGGCGTTGTGATCAAAGTAGCCGGACAATTCTGACATCGGGGACGGGAGTCAGAATTACATGCCCGCGATCGATCATTCCACCACCATCTCTCCCTTCATCACGACCCAGTGGCCGGGGAAGGTGCAAAGATACGGATAAGTCCCCGGTTCTGTGGGTGCATTGAATCGAAGGATCTCGCCATTGCCGGGAAAAATCAGTTTCGTGTGATGCAGGATCTTGTCGGACTCGGGAATGAAGTCGCGCTCAATGCCCTTCGGATCTTTGGCCATTTCATTGCCGGCCATGCCGACTTCCTCGACAGCTCCCGGCAGAACGATGGCAAGGTTGTGAGGCGTGGCATCGGGATTGACGAAGGTAAGCTTCACGGCTTGTCCGGCTTTCACGGTGAACTTCGTGTTGGTGTACATCATGCGCTCCGGCAGGCAGGACACTTCGATGTCGGCGAGGTCTTTCTGACGGTCGAACTTTTTGTCGGCTCCGGTGGCTTTCGCGAAGGTGATCTTCTCGGCGGCAGTGTTGACCTTGAGGAAGGGTTCGATCCTCCCCTTCAAATCAGCGTCGGCCTGCCAGTGCTTCAACAACGCAGCAGAGCCAAGAGAACAGGTCATGGCATACTTGAGGTGATCGCCCATCGGTTGATCAAGGATCGGGAGGATGGCATCCAGCGCTGCGCGGGTGCCGATGTAGCTGGCCGCATTGGCGGCTTCCAAACGGACGATTTGGCTCTCATCTTTGGCGCGCTCCGCGAGTTGTCCCACATCTGCCATCGAGTGCCGGAGCTGCTGCGTGGCGGCACCACGAGCGAGAGGTTCGTCGCAGTTGAGGAGTTCGTCGAGAAGCGCGGGGCGACTCTCATTGATGCCGCGATAGACCCAGAGGGCTTCAACTTGATGATGCCGCAAACGCGGATCGTTCTTGTCGAGCGCCGCGACCCACGAATCGAGGGCCGACGCGACTTCGGCGCGATCGCGCTCACGCAATTCACGGCGGG
>CAXBNA010000050.1:0-31947 GCA_963976915.1 uncultured Verrucomicrobiales bacterium | reverse complement strand
GGCGGCTGCGGGGGCGGGGACGGCAGGCGGGGGATGTGAGGCGGGGTGATGACTCGCAGGAGACGAAGCATCTGGTTCAGGAGTGCGCTTACGAGCACTGGCACCGGATGCTGTTCGCCCGGTTTTTGGCGGAGAATGAGCTGCTGATTCATCCGGACATGGGGGTCGCCGTTTCGCTTGAGGAATGTGCGGAACTGGCACGGGATGAAGGCATCGATCCCTGGGAGTTGGCGGCGGGTTACGCCCAGCACATGCTGCCAGAGGTGTTCCGGCAGGATGATCCGGTGCTTCAGGTGAGGCTGCCCACTGAGACGAGGAAGGAACTGACGGCTCTGCTCAACGAACTGCCAGCAGCCGTCTTTACCGCCAGCGACAGCCTCGGCTGGACCTACCAGTTCTGGCAGACGCGGCGGAAAGAGGAGGTCAATAAGTCCGGCGTCAAGATCGGGGCAGACGAGATCTCACCCGTCACCCAACTATTCACCGAGGATTACATGGTGGACTTTCTCTTGGACAACACGCTCGGCGCTTGGTGGGCGGGGAAGCAACTGGCTCTCAACCCTCAACTCTCAACTCTCAACTCGGAGGAGGAACTCCGCCAAGCCTGCGCACTCCCCGGCTGCCCGTGGAAATATCTCCGCTTCATCAAAGGCAAGGACGGCAAGTGGACTCCTGCCGCCGGCACATTCGAGGGCTGGCCCAAATCTGCGGACGCCCTCCGAGCCCTCGACCCGTGCATGGGCAGCGGGCATTTCGTGGTGGCGATGTTCGAGCGGCTGGTGGCGTTGCGCCTGGCCGAGGAAAAGCTCGACGAAGCGGCGGCGGTGGCGGCGGTCATCCGTGACAACCTATTCGGCTTGGAGATTGACCCGCGCTGCACGCAGATTGGCGCGTTCAACGTGGCGCTGGCCGCGTGGCGGCGCGTGGGCCACTGCAAGCTGCCGGCGATGAACCTGGCCTGCTCCGGCCTCGCGCCGAACACCCGCGAAGCCGACTGGCTGGCGATTGCCGGCGACAACCAGAAGCTCCAGCGCGGCATGGAGCGGCTTTACCGGCTGTTCCAAAAGGCGGCGGTGCTGGGCAGCCTCATCAACCCGCGCGCCGGCGAGGGCGATTTGCTGGTGGCCGCGTTCCATGAACTCCAGCCGCTGCTGGAAAAGGCGCTGGCGCAGGAGACCAAGGACGACACCGCGCATGAAATGGCCGTGACCGCGCGCGGCCTGGCCAAGGCAGCCGAAATTCTCGCCAGCCAGTTCACGCTCGTCGCCACCAACGTGCCTTACCTCGGACGCGGCAAGCAGGACAAAACACTTCAAGACTTCTGCGAGTCTATGCATCCCCAAGCCAAATCTGACTTGGCAACTTGTTTCATCGAAAGGTGTCTTTGGTTTTGCGATGAGTTCGCTACCACCGCGCTCGTTTCTCCGCAAAACTGGTGGTTCTCACCCGGCTATCACGAATTTCGACTTCAATTGCTCTCTCGGGATGAGTTTTGTTTCCTCACCACACTTGGAGAAGAGGCGTGGCAGAGCTTTGGCGATCGCGGGCCTGTTGCTTCATTGGTCATCGTAGTGCGGCAAACCCCGACTGGCGCTCAACGAATTGCGGCGCTTGATGCGCTTCCCAAGAAGACGATCGAAGGAAAGATACAAGAACTTGAAGTTGGAGAGCTGATACCTCTCCTCCAGCCTGATTTGTTAGCGAATCCAGACTCCCGCCTTGCTTTTGACAAGGTCAATTCGCAGAACCTGCTCAGCATTCACTGTGAAAGCTGGCAAGGCCTAGTGACCGCAGACAATCCGCGATTCATGTTGTGCTTTTGGGAGGTGTGGGGGGACGGATGGCTTCCATTCATAAGTAGTCCCGCCAAGAGCAGGATTTACGGTGGTCGCGAGAACGTGATTCACTGGATGAAAGGAAGTGGGCCTTTGCATAGCGATGGGAAGGCACACAATTTCCCACCACCATCTGCGCTTGGTAAAAAGGGAGTTCTCGTCTCACAGGTCCGCAGTCTTGCCGGGACTATCTACACCGGAGAGATATTTGCCCACGGCAGTTCACCAATCATTCCCACCGATGATTCCATCTTGCCGGCCTTGTGGTGTTTCATTTCGTCTCCTGATTATCCCACTGCCGTCCGAAACATTGACAAGAAATTGGCCGTCACAAACAGCACGTTGGTGAAGGTTGAGTTCGACCTTGCGCACTGGCAGAAGGTGGCGGCGGAGAAATATCCGCACGGATTGCCGATGCCGTTTTCCAGCGACCCGACTCAATGGCTGTTCAACGGCCACCCTGCCGGTGCAGACCAGCCGTTGCACGTGGCCGTGGCGCGGTTGCTCGGCTACCAGTGGCCGCGCCAGACCGGCTCCAGTTTTCCCGATTGCCCGGCCCTCGGCCCGGATGGTCTGGAAACGCTGGCGGATGACGATGGCATCGTCTGCTTGACCTCTCTGCGCGGCGAGGCCAACGCCACCGACCGCCTGCGTGAATTGCTGGGGGCCGCTCTGGGCTCCTTCGATGAACGCGAGTTGCTGGCAGGCGCCGGCAAGAAGGGCTCGAAATCGAAGACTCTGGCGGACTGGCTGCGGGACGAGTTCTTTGAGCAGCACTGCGATCTCTTTCACAGCAGGCCCTTCCTCTGGCACCTCTGGGATGGCCGCAAAGACGGGTTCCATGCGCTGGTGAGTTATCACAAGCTCGTCGCCCCGAATGGGGCGGGTCGCCGCACGCTGGAATCCCTGACCTACGGCTACTTGGGCGACTGGATCACCCGCCAGCGGGACGCCGTGGCCCAAGGCGAGTCGGGAGCCGAAGACCGCCTTGCTGCCGCCCTTGAGCTGCACGGCTTGCTGGAGAGGATCCTCGCCGGTGAACCGCCCCACGATCTCTTCATCCGCTGGAAGCCGCTGCACCAGCAGCCCATCGGCTGGGAGCCGGATCTCAATGACGGCGTGCGGCTCAACGCCCGCCCCTTCCTAGCCACCGATCTCAGTCGCGGCAAAAAGGGAGCCGGTTTGTTCCGCGCGAAACCCGGCCCCCTTCACTGGAGGAAGGACCGCGGCAAGGAGCCCATGCGGCCGAAGGAGGACTTCCCATGGTTCTGGACCTGGGATGAGAAGACTCCCAACTTTCCCGGCGGGAACAAATTCGACGGTAACCGCCACAACGATCTCCACTACACCACCGCTGCCAAACAGGCTGCCCGCCTGCGCCAAAAAACTTCCTCTTGAACCCGAACCCTTACGATCATGCTCAAGACTCTCACCATCCAGAACTTCAAGCGGTTCAAGCAGAAGACGAAGATCGAATTCGATGCGATTACGATTTTGCTGGGAGCAAACAACTCCGGCAAATCCACGGTGCTTCAGGCTCTGAGCATCTTTCAGTACTGCCTGGACAACACGCGCAAAAAGAAGAACGGCCATTTTACTCTGGAGACCAAGACGATTGGCCCAGATGAGTTTGGGGCCTTGCCTGTAGCATCCCCCAAAGACCTGTGGAGCAACGGCCAATCGTCGAAGCCGATTGAGTTTGAAGCGGTGTTCGAGACGGGGACGAAGATCAAGTTTGAGATCAAGTTTCAATACAATCGGTTCAGCATTCACCCGACGGTCACTGGGCAGGGCAGCGAATTGATCGAGCAGACGAGAATTCGGTACGTGCCGATTCACTCGGGTCTCGGTTTACGGGAAGAGTTTCGCCTGGCACCCGCCATTGCGGATAGTCTGCAGCGTTTGGAGCACGGCGCTGTCATCCGTAATCTGCTGTGGGAACTGAAGACCAATGACGAGAAGGGCTGGAAGAGGTTGATTTGGATTCTGACACGCCTCTATCCATCGGCGGAGATTGATGTCAACTTTGATAAGGACGTGGACCGATTCATCGGATCTGGTTACTCTGACCAAGTGCTTTCCAAGAGTCTGGATGTGGTCGTCTCTGGCACCGGGTTTCAGCAGGTCCTTCAAATCTTCACCGGGGTATTGTCTCAGGGCAGCAACATCGTGTTGCTGGATGAGCCGGATGCCCACCTGCATGGCAGATTGCAGGGGGACGTGATGAAGGTCTTTGAGGAGCTTTCCCAAGAGGTTGGCATTCAATTCATCATGGCCACTCACTCACCGCACCTCATGGCGTCCGCGCCGTCGGGGTCGTTGAGGGCGATGATCGAGGGGCGGGCGCACAGCTTCGCCCAAACGCCGGAGCAGATGGATGTACTGGACTCCTTGGGAGCCTTTGATCGCATGGAGGTGATCCCATTGCTGAAGACGAAGGCAGTCGTATTTACAGAGAATCGGGATGATAGGGACTACCTGAAGCAGTTTGCCATCAAACATTGGGGCGAGCCGGAGGCGAATGAGCTTTGGGAGAAGGTAGGCTTTTTGTTCACCTACCAAGAGCCTATCTCTGCCGACGTGAAACGTTTGGCTCGCCAAGTAAAGGATCTGTTGAATTCTCCTTCACTGAGGGACTTGGCAAAGGGGGCACCACCGCGATTTCTTGTTGTGGGAGATCGTGACTATCGCAGTCAGAGTGCGGCTGCAGCGGCGAAGAAGGAACTTGAGCAAAAGGCTCAGGGTGAGAACTTCAACATGGACCTGAATTGCTCAATTTGGGAGCGCAATGAAATTGAAAACTATCTTGTGGACCCAGCTGCGATCGAGGCAGCAGTCGTGAGCCGACTGGTTGATGGCGCACAAAAAGTGGAGGCTAAGAAGGCGCTCAAGCAGATCATTCCGGCCGAAATCGAGAAGCTGAAAGATGCGGCGCGCCTTCAAATCGGAAGCAAGCTGCAACAGCAGTCCCATGAGTACCGGGGTGACTATGTCAAAACCACGAAGGAAGTGGACAGGATCATGGCGGAGGAATGGGGTGATGGCTTCGGTTTGTGCGATGCGAAGAAGTTGCTGAGTGGAATTCGTGGAGAACTTCAGAAGCGGGGGATTCGCACAAAACTAGTGGAAAGCGACATCATCACGAAGATGACGGAGGTGCCGGCTGATGTGATTAAGGTTCTCAAAGCCATTGAAAAGCTGGCAAATCCAGAACCCGTCAAGAAACGGGTGGCGAGGAAGAGAATCGCCAAGACCGCACGCGTCCGGGAGCGCTGACCCCGCACCACAAATCCATAAACCGACAACTCTTCCCCTATACGACACATGCCTGCTAACGTCCAATCCATGGCCTACTACGGAGCCGTGCCCTGGCACGGGCTCGGAACTCAAGTGGAGAAAGGCCTTCATGCCTCGGAGATGATACGAGCGGCCGGCCTTGATTGGGAGGTGGCATTGAAGCCGGCGCGGGGCGCTCAGATCATCAATGCCAAGCAGCAGTATTCCCGCTACGAGGTGCTGCGAATGCCTCGTGAAGGGAAGAATGAACAGGAAGTGCTGCTCGGCGTGGTGAGCCGGCGCTACCAACCGCTCCAGAACCTGGAGGCATTTGAGTTCTTTGATCCCATCGTGGAGGACAAGTCGGCTTATTTTGAAACGGCGGGATCACTTGGTGAAGGTGAGCGGATCTGGGTGATGGCGAAGATGCCGGATGCCATGGAGATCGTAAAAGGCGACGAGTGTTTCAAGTATCTGCTGCTTTCCAACACGCACTCGGGGGATGGCTCAGTGATCGTGAAATTCACTTCCGTCCGGGTGGTGTGCCAAAACACACTGACGCTGGCGATGGAGGATGGTCAGAAAGCCTACAGGATCCGTCACAGCAAGCAGATGCAGTTCAAGCTCAAGGAGCTGTCGGAATTCATGGCGATCACGAAGCAGGTGTATCAGGAAGCGGAGGAATCCTTCAAGCGGCTGGCGAAGGTGCAGTTGACCGAGGAGAAGTTGAGTCACTACATGGAGGCGGTCTTTCCCAAGACCGCGGCGCAGAAGAAAAAGGGTGGAGAGTCGCAACGCTGGACGGAAGTCCGCAAGACCTTTGACACGCAGCCGGACCTGCAACTGCCCGGTGTTCGGGGGACGCTTTGGGGTGCCTACAATGCCATCACACGTATGGAAGACTACAAGCAGCCGAAGCAGGCTGAGCTGCCCGAGCAACGCCTACAGCGGGCATGGTTTGGCTCGGGAGCGGACACCAAATTGCTGGCTCTGCTGAAGGCACAGGATCTTTCCAAGGTGTGGTTGAACTGAAGGAGTGAAGCGGCGCGAAAACATCATGGCGACGAACTACAAGAAGAAAAGCAAGGTGCCTGCCACCCTCGTGGAAGCGGTGGAGCAGGGGCTGCATGCAGCGGGGCGATACCATGCGGGGGTGGAGGAGAAGCCAGCGGCGATCCTCTGGACCGATGCCGACGGGCAGTGGCAACCCGTGATTGCCAAGCTCAGGTCGAGATTGCCCCAATTGCTGACATTCGGCGTCTACCAGCCCGATCTTGCCCAAGGCCCGGCGATTTGGCTCAAGTGTGTGCTGGCTGGGACGATCCAGATCGGCATTCCAGCGGATGCCGTCCCCATCGTGTATATGCCGAATGTCAGCCGGCAACTCTTGCGGGCAGCTGCGGATTGCCCGTTGCTCCTGCAACCCATGGTGGAACTGCAGTACCGGGGGACTGTGTGGACACAACGGAACGGCAAGGACTGGACCGTGGAAGCCTTTCTGATGTCGGATGATGCATTGGGTCTTGATATGGCCAAGGACGAGGGCACAAGACGTTCCCTTCATGCGAGTTTGCCGGCTCTCGCCGAGGCCCCACTTGACCCACTGCGCCACAAGCGCCTCGAAGCAGAGGATTTTGACAAGTTGATGGTCGGGGACCACCCGCGAGACCTGCTAGAGTGGATGAATGATCCTGAAACGGCGCAGAAGAAGTGGCCTGACGGGAAGTGGCACGCCTTCCGGTCTCGCTGCAAGAAGGACTATGACTTTGATCCAGGGGCTGACGGTGCGCTTGGAGCCGCCGAGCGTCTAGGACTTCGCAAGGAAGAGTGCTGGCAGGCTTTGTGGAACCGATTCTGTGAGGCCCCCGGCAGCTACAAGGCACTCCCGAAACTGCTCAATCAAGCCAAACCCAAGAATGAATTGGTCTTTGATGCGGAGTCCTGGCCGGATGAAAACGAAAAGGCTGAAATCCAGCTTCGGGAGGCGTTTCTTGAGCTTGAGGGGATCGACGATGGAAAGGGGAGGCAGCGTATCGCTGCTCTGGAGAAGGAACATGGACGCCGGCGTCAATGGGTTTGGAGCCGGCTGCGACGATCTCCGATGGCCATGGCTCTCGAAGCCTTGGTCAGACTGGCTGAACGTACGGAAAAGCCGCTCAGCGCGGCCACTATTGACGATCTGTCCGTGCGCTATGCCGAGAGCGGTTTTGAGGCTGATGCGGCGTTGTTGCAGGCTTTGGCGATTCCCCGCACCGCCGCCGACAAGGCGGCCGTCCAGACGGCTGCGAGGGTGCTCTATCTGCCGTGGGTGAGAGCGTCTGCCGAATTGCTTCAGAAGTTGGTCGCATCCGAGCCGTTGCCGATCAAGGGCGAGCAGGCGACAATCGAAGCCCAGCCCGGCGAGTGCCTGGTTTTTTCGGATGGGTTGCGTTTTGATCTGGGTCAGCACCTGCGTGCTCATTTCGAGGAACGTGGACTCAAGGTGACTTTTGATCGGCGCTGGGCGGCCTTGCCAACAGTAACAGCCACGGCCAAGCCGGCGGTTTCTCCATTGGCCGGTCAGATTGTTGGTGGGATGACTCTTCCCGAAACCTTTGCCCCCACGCTGGACGGGAAAGAGATGACGACGGCGAGATTTCGGAAAGCATTGACGCAATGCGGTCACGACTATTTGACGGGTGCTGAGACGGGTGAGCCTTCCGGAAAGGCGTGGACGGAATGCGGCAGCATCGATGCACGTGGTCATGACATGCAGATTGGCCTTGCCGGCCAGATTCCAGAGGAGTTGGAACGGTTGGCGGACCGAGTCATCGAACTCTTGGATGCAGGCTGGGCGAAAGTCCGTGTGGTGACCGATCACGGATGGTTGCTGATCCCCGGTGGGCTGCCAAAGGCGGAACTACCAGGCTATCTCGTTGCATCGCGCTGGTCACGCTGCGCGGTGATCAAAGGGGAATCGAAAGTCAAAGTTCCGAAGATGCCATGGTACTGGAATCCCGCTGCTGAGACGGCGGTCGCTCCCGATGTATGCGCATTTGTTGCCGGGCAGGAATACGCGCATGGGGGCGTGAGCCTTCAGGAGTGCCTGATCCCTGTGCTGACGGTGAACCGGGCTGAAACGACGACGCACGGTGTCTCCATTGTTGGGGTTGAGTGGCAACGGCTTCGCTGTCGGGTGACAGTCAATCCTCCAACGAAGAGCGTGGTGATCGATATTCGCACCAAAGCCAATCTGTCCGGTTCATCGCTCGTTGCTTCTCCCAAGCCCACCGATGCAAAGGGGCAGGTATCTCTTATGGTGCCCAACGAAGATAGCGCCGGCACGGCCGCTACCGTGGTGGTGATCGATGCGGCTGGACACCTTATTTCTAAACAAGTCACCACTGTTGGTGAAAGCTGAAAGGATTCTGAATCATGCAACTGGACTTACTCGATCAACACGCCGCCTCTGTCTTTGACGGATACTTGGTGCGCAAGGATCTCGTGCGCAAATACGCGCGCCAGTATCCGGTGCCCACCTACGTGGTGGAGTTTCTTTTGGGGCGATACTGCGCGACAGTCGATGATCAGGAGATCCAGGAAGGTTTGGAGATTGTTGAACAACAGCTTTCCAATCGCACCGTGCGCACTGGGCAGGAAGAACTTTTCAAGGCGAGAGCGCGCGAGGACGGCTCGGTCAAGTTGATCGACATTGTGCGCGCCAGGTTGGACACGAAGAACGACTGTTATCTGGCCGAGCTTCCGAGTCTGGCACTCCGTGATGTTAGAATCGGCGATTCGCTGGTGAAGGAGCATGAGAGGATGCTCACGGACGGCTTTTACGGTGAGGTGACACTTGGCTACGATTCGATCATTGCTCAGGAGAATGGCGGCCGACCCTTTGCCATCGAAGCCTTGCGACCGATTCAGCTTTCCAAGTCGGATGCATTGATAGCTCTTGCGAAAGGTCGGCACGCCTTCACAACCGAGGAATGGAAAGACTTCTTGATTCGCTCGATTGGCCTTGAGGCCAGTGAACTTACAGGGCGGGCCAAGACAGCCGTTCTGCTGAGGATGATCCCGTTTGTGGAGCGAAACTTCAACATGGTGGAGCTAGGGCCGCGGGGCACGGGCAAGAGCCACCTGTTTCAGCAGATTTCACCGTACTCCCACTTGATCTCCGGAGGGAAGGCCACGGTGGCCAAGATGTTCGTCAACAATTCCAACGGGCAGCGTGGGCTGCTTTGCCACTACGACGTGGTGTGTTTTGATGAAGTCTCGGGGGTGTCATTTGACCAGAAAGATGGCGTCAACATCCTCAAGGGCTACATGGCCTCTGGAGAGTTCAGTCGGGGCAAGGAAAGCATCCGGGCTGAAGGCGGGGTGGTCATGGTCGGCAACTTCGATGTCGATGTTCAACAGCAGCAGCGAATCGGGCATCTCCTGAGTCCGCTGCCTCCAGAAATGCGGGATGATACTGCCTTCCATGATCGCATCCACGCCTATGTGGCGGGTTGGGACTTCCCAAAGCTGAACCCCAACATCCATCTAACCGATCATTTTGGATTGGTGAGTGACTTTCTGAGCGAATGCTGGCACATGCTTCGGCAATCCAGCCGGGTTTCGGTCATGCAGTCGCGCGTGCATCTTGGGGGTGCTCTAAGTGGTCGGGACATCGAAGCTGTGAACAAGACGGTCTCGGGCCTCTTGAAGCTGCTGTTTCCCGATCCTGACATGTCTGTTCCCGAGGAGGAATTGGAGGCTGTGGTTCGCATGGCTCTGGAGGCTCGCCGGCGCGTGAAAGAACAGCAAAAGCGATGCCTCAAGAGTGAATTCCGCAACACCCACTTTAGCTATACGATGGGGCTCGATGGCGTGGAGCAATTTGTCTCGACGCCAGAGTTGCACAGTGATGAAGCCATTGAGAGCGATCCACTTCCGCCCGGACAAGTATGGGCCATCAGTCCCGGTGGAGCGGATTCCGGGGCGGGGCTTTATCGGATCGAAGTGACATCCGGCCCTGGGGGAGGTGTGAGGATTCTCAACACGCCGGCTCCGCCCGGATTCAAAGAGAGCGTCAAGGTGGGAGAGCAGAACCTCTACACCCAAGGCAAGAAGCTTGTCGGTGATCGAGACCCGAGAACTCACGAGTTCAGCGTTCAGATGCGGGCCATGGACAATGACAAGTCAGGGGGAGGATTGAGCCTTCCGGTGTTGATTGCCTTGGCGGGTAGTTTGCTGGAGCGCAGCACCCGAGGGGGATTGATCATTGTGGGGTCGCTCAATCTTGGCGGATCGGTGGAAATGATTCCGAATGCCTGTGCGCTGGTCGAGATCGCCGTCGAGAAGCAGGCAAGCGTATTGCTGATGCCCGTGTCCGCGAGACGCCAACTCAACGACTTGCCGGACGAAATTTGGACCAAGATCAACATTGAGTTCTACGGGGACGCCGCCGATGCCTTCTTCAAGGCGCTTGTGGAATAGCAATTCTAGCCATCATGAAAGCCGACATCGATGCAACGATATGGGGGATTCACGCGGGAAAGACCGGTGATGCAGAACGACGGTTCTTTGGTGAGAACTGCATTGCTCTGGGCTGGGAAGAAATGGGAGACCTCTCGATGTTGGGTGCGGATCGGGAAGCCTTCAAGGCCCGCCTCACGGAGGTTTATCCAAACGTCAAACCGGGAGCTATCCCAACCAATGCGGGGCAGCTCTTTCGCTTCGTTCACGAGCTTCAGGTTGGTGATTTGGTGGCCTATCCATCCAAAGCCGCGAGAAAGATCCACATCGGTGTGGTGAAGGGCGACTATAAGTATCTGCCTTCGGAACAAGGATATCCGCATGTGAGGAAGGTGAAGTGGTTGGATGCTTTTGATCGCACTCGATTCTCACAGGGCGCGCTTTATGAAGTTGGGAGCGCGATGAGTTTCTTCCAGATCAAGAACTACGCGGATGAATACAGGGCCGCACTTCGCGGAGAGAAGATTATTCCTTCAATCGAAGAAGATCCATCGGTCGCGGTTGTCGCTTCGGAGATCGAAGAAACCACACGGGACTTTGTGCTGAAGCGTCTCTCGCAGGAACTCAAAGGGATTCCTCTGGAAGACTTTGTTCGGCACGTTCTGGAATGCATGGGATACCAGGCACGATTGACCCGGAAGAATGAGCCAAGTGTGGATATCATTGCCCATAAGGACTTGCTTGGTGTAGAACCACCCATCATCAAAGTTCAGGTAAAAAGCGGCGACGGGACAGTAAGCGACAAGGATGTGTCTGCACTCTTCGGCAAACTTTCGTCTGGAGAATTTGGGCTTTTTGTGACCCTTGGAACCATTTCACCACAGTCTCGGAACTTTGAGCAAGCGAAGGGCAACCTCCGACTGGTCGATGGGGATGAGTTTGTGGATCTCATCTTCCAGCACTACGAGAAGTTTGATTCACGATACCGGCGAGTGCTGCCGCTCCAAAGGGTCTACGTGCCGCTTCCGGTGGATGGATAATCTCTGAAGGGGTGGCTGCTAAATCATTGGCCTGTTTGGCTCATGGGGTGTTCTATCAGGGATTTCAGATGAATGAGTCTGACACCCCTTTGTTGCCCCTTTTCGCGGAGAGAAGTGCTTTTGAAAGGTGGAGCATGACGATTGGAGTTCTTCGGGATGCAAAGGCTGGGGAGCACGGATCTCGACCGGTCGGAGTATTTGCAAAGACTTCCTTGTTTCGGCATCCGAATCCACGCGAGTTGGTCTTTCAATGATGCCGGATGCGTTGCCTGTTCGATGGTGTGCCTGAGATCGGCATACGTGGAGTCATTTTAGCTGAAGTTGTATAGTCGCAGGAGTTCTGAACGATGCGAGAGAATGCCAAGGTCCTCGCTGCGATCAGGCCCGCTTCGATTCGGGATAACAAGACCGAATCGAGGGAAGGCCGCTATCAAAACTCACAAAAGGGCCTTCCGTCAGTTTTGACTGTTTAACGTAAAAGAGTAGCCAAGTGATCGTCTTTCAGGATGCGTAGCTATCGTGGGTACTTTCGGTAGTTTATGCGGACGGGCCTGTACTCATTAGCTTCTTCAAAATCCATCATTTCAAAGGTGGATGATCACCGCCTTGCAGTTCGAGACCGATGGGGAATGCTGTTGAAGAATGAACGAGATGTCGAGTCTTCGCCAAATGAAGGTGGTAATTCGCTTTGTGGACGCACTTGCCAAAGGCTACAACCGAAGGCGCGCGTGCAAGGAGGCGGGCCTGAGCCGCGCGACCTTCTATCGGTGGATGCAGCGCAAAGCGGAGTTTCGATCCATGGTGCTCAACTACGAGCGCGAGTTCGCCGATGAGCGCCTCTACCAAACATGGTACAACCATCCGTTTCGCGGTCTCCGTCCTCCCAGTCAATCGGGTGATAATCGCCCGTACCCGACGCCCCGCTTCCAAGTGCCTCATGGGCCAGGGCTCCGGCGAAATTGAAAGTAGGGCCATAGATCAAATGAGACACTCACCACGCAGGCGCGTGCCCGTGCGAAGGCACTAGAAAGCATGTGTTCATGCAAGGATCTGAGCACTCTTGTGCGGTCTTTGGCTATGGGGAAAATGGGAACTAGCTGGTCTGCTGAAACGATTCCAGTAGGAGTCAACGAGATTTGATTGGCCAACACCCACTCAACCAGAGTGGATTGAGATTTGCCCCTGAGCCGTGGAGTATCCGGGGCTCCAGTTAATATGGTAGCAAAAATGGCTCAAACGACTCAAGAACAACAGACTCTTCCCCACGTATGAGGAACCATCGTCTTGACGCGGGATCGCTAGTTGTTGGCAGAGGCTATTTGCGTCCTCGATAGAAGTGCGCTCTGTGTTTGACTGGTCATTCAGGGATCGGATTCGGAATGAGTCGATAGACATCATTTGTGACTCCGTCTCGCTCAAATGAGTGAATCTTCGTCATGGACGCAGTGTCGCATAAATCTCTTCCTGTTTCTGTGACCGCCAATGCCCCTATTTGGGAAACGCGGTAGTTGTTCGAGCGCTGAATGTTTTTGAGGAAATCGAAAAGTCGATAAATAAGTCGATAGGTGCCCAAAATATTTGCGGCATTAGAATCCTTCCACATGACTGGATGAGCGTCGATTCCGAAGACAAAAATGTTTAGCGGATCGGAATGAGGACAAATTGGAACGGTGTGTTCGAGGCGGACATGGGGTTCGTAGTAGTCTCCAGTGAGGGCCCGCTCAAAATACTCGGGAAGTAGCGCGGCCATCAAAGTATAGCCCCATATTCTCCCAGTGGAATCGACGAGGCAGAGCATTGACCAATCGTCGCGCGCCGCGATAGCCATGCAAACATCAAGATCAAGCCAGTGGCGCTCTCCGAAAAGGCTCGACTCCTCCCGTGCGATGGCGCGGTCAATCGAATCACAGGCGTCCCATATTTCCTCCTTGTCTCTTCCTGCGGCAAGAAGCTCGGAGTAAGAAACCACCCGAAAGCTCGGAAGAGGACAGTTACCGTCGCCAATTGGAGAAATTTTGGCAAGTTCCAATACTTGCTCAGTGGTCATGCTCAGGGCGATTCCGATATAAGAACTGACGGTCGGTGTGAGAGCCTTGCGATCTCCCGTGAAGAATCGGCGGAACTCCTCTTTGATCGATTTGATCGATTTGTCTTGCCCCCCCTGGCGGATCGCATTTTCTACAATCGCTGTCGCCCAACTGATTGGGTCAGCCGATTTGTCTGCCGATTTGTCTGCCGACTCACTCGCTGCTCGCTCTAGAAGTCCGTAGAGACTGTCTATCTGTTTTTTGGTAAGTTTGGGCGAGAGCATGACATTTGGAGGAGCGTTTTGGAGGAGTTTGGAGGATGGGTTTACTTGTGCAAATCCATTCCATATAGACTGTGGCATGAAAAAGACCCAAGTTCGTCAATCAAGGTTTGTTCAGGTGGGGGTGTCTGTCTTCTGCGTTCTCTTGGGATTCGACTCAGGCCGTCCGGCGGCCGCGGCTGAAATTGCGGATGGTTTTGACTATCCCATCGGTTCGGACGGTTTTTACACCGCTGCGAATGACGGTGACGGATGGAAGTGCGACCGCGATTTCAATGACCTACATGAAAACGGCAAGCATCACTTGGGCGAGGATTGGAATGCCGAGACTGGAGAGAGTACAGACATGGGGTTACCAGTCTATAGCATTGGGAACGGAACCGTTGTCGAAGCCGACGATTTTGGTGGGGCTTGGGGAAAAGTGGTGATTGTGCGGCATTTACTGCCCGATGGTGGCGAGATCGAGTCGTTGTATTCGCATTTGGATTACATCGGAGTGGTGGTTGGCGAGAGTGTTGACCGGATCTTTCCGATTGGCACGATTGGAGATGCCAACGGATACTACCTGGACGAAGCTCATCTTCATTTCGAGATTCGGCTTCCCACAAGCAGCAGTTGGGGAGAGGTGGGCCGAGGTTACTCTGTCACTCCACGCCCAGTGGGGTGGCTGGATCCCTCTGACTTCATTGACGACCATCGACCAGCGACGCCGACCAGCGACCGACCATTAATCTGTAAAGCCGTCGCCGCAGGAACGGGTGTGGGGCTTGCGGAGGTGCAGATCAATGTGGGTGGCTACCAAACTTCTACAATGCCATTTGGTTGGTTCCCTTTGCCCCGCTCAGCGATTGAGGGTAGTATCTTGTCGGCATGGAGGCAGGGCTATCAGCTTTTCCAGCGAGCTTTTATTCCAGACGTTGAATCACAAAGCAGTGCGGCGGGGTTTGCGCCAAATGCGCTGGTTAGTGCGGAAGAAACGAATATCGCCACGTTCGTGGTTGAGATGGAATCTTCACTGTCGAACCGACCGGGTTCGGGGTCGTCCCGGTTTCAACCTGGTGACTTGGTGGAGGTTTTCGGAACCACTGTTGGCCTCAAGGGTCGCTACCCTGACCCTTGCTCTGGGTCGTCGATTGTCATTCAAGATGGAACTCGCGGCACTGTTGAGGCCGGTCCTGAATGGTGTGAGGGCTACGAACGTTGGAAAGTTAGGTTTGAGCATCTCCCGACCCTGGGCCTCTGGTCGGCGGAGGGTGACCTTGCTCTCGGGGAATACTACCTACGCAAAGTCGCACAACCACGAGAGCTGGTTTCGCTCAGTATCAATGGCGCCTCATCCGTCGCAGAAGGGGGCGACGCGCAGTATGCCTGTGAGGCGCAGTTCGCGGATGGCAGTGTTGAATCAGTGTCTCCTACGTGGAGCGAAAACAGCTCTCATACCGTTATTTCCGAGAGCGGCATCTTGTCGGCAGGGAGTGTGTCGGCGGACGTGTCATTGACGATCGCTGCCAGCTTCACCCTAAATGGAGTGACCTTGGTTGCCAACAAGACGGTGACGATCCTGAATTCGGGTGGGTCAAGCCCACAGAATGTTGAACTCATCGTTAACGGGGGGTTCGAGTCCGGGACAACTGGATGGACGATGATGGGACCCATTGCAAAGTTGAACGGGCTCTATCCACGAAGCGGAAGCAACTATGCCGTTTTGGGGGAAACGGACAACACGGCCGATGTAATGTATCAGCAGTTTGCCATCCCAAACGACGCGACGAGCGCCACGTTGAGCTACTTCATCAACATTGTGTCGGCCGAAAGTTCGTTTGCCGAATTTGACATTGTCGAAACGAGTTTGCGGACTTCAAACGGGGACGAACTGGTTCTAATTGAACGCAGATCCAATTTGGACAAGGCCGACGGGCCGGGCAATCCCTACTATGTTAAGGGGAGCTTGAACCTGATGCCTTGGAAAGGGCAGACGGTGCGGTTTCATGTGTTGGCTCAAACCGATGCCAGTGTACTGACGAGCTTCAAGTTGGACGATGTCAGTGCTGTGGCTGTGATTCCCGGAGGCACGCAGCCCACCAGCCCGGAAATTGAGGTCACGGGGAGTGGCGAGGTGATTCAGCACGGTAGTACGAACACGAGCATAGAGAACAACACTGACTTCGGCGAGCTGATCATCGGAGAGAGTCGTGCTCTTTTCAATTTTCGTATTTCCAATAGAGGTGATGGAGTTCTCAATCTCGCGGGCAATCCACAAGTGCGAGTCGTAGGAAGTTCCAGCTTCACTGTGGGACAATCCCCGTCTTCCGATTTGATCGCTGCCGGTGAATACGTTTACTTCAAGATTCGATTCGATCCACTCACCGAGGGTGTTCACAATGCCACGGTTCATGTGGAAAGTGATGCCTCGAATATCAGTGATTATACCTTTTCGATTCGTGGGGAAGGACTCCTCGTCGATGAAACAGCACCCGTGGTTACAATCTCGTCTCCCACGACAGGAACAAGTTGGAGCACGAACTCAAACACGCTCGATCTCTCCGGCACAGCCTCGGACAATTACCAGATCAGCCAGATTGTGTGGTCGAATGATCGAGATGGTGGCGGAATTGCATCTGGCTCAACTACTTGGACGGCCGGCAGCATTCCACTCAAGAGTGGAACAAACTTGATCACGATCACAGCTTTGGACACGGTTGGGAATTCTGGAATCGATACTCTCACGGTGGTCTACACACCCACCAGTCCCGAGATTTCTGCGGTTCCCACAAACTTAAGCCAGAGCATTGCGCGTGGTCATGATGGCGCTGATCAGATTTTTGCGGTCGGCAATTTAGGCAGTGGAACAATGGGCTATTCGGTGGAGGTAACAGACGGCAATGAATGGCTCGCGGTTTCGCCAAGTAGTGGAATCATATCTGGAGAGGGGGAGTCAATTACAGTGAGTTTCCAGACAAGCGCATTGGCCGTTGGCAGCCATTCTGGAACAGTCGAGGTGTCCTCGCCCGTGGCTTCCAATTCACCCGTTTCGATTCCGGTAACCGTCAATGTGAGTGGCGTTCCTCCGACCACACCATGGGAAGGGAAATGGGCAAGTGGAACCGGCACTGCAGAGGTGGTGGCGACAGCGCCAGCCTCGGACGGAGGCACTCTGCTCGTGGGATCTTTTGCGGGGTCGGTTGTCGCTGGAGGGCAGACGCTTACGTCTTCGGGTAGCAAGTTAGACTTCTTCGCGGTAAAACTGGACTCCTCACAAGAGGTGACCTGGGTGAAGAAGTATGGAGGCTCTGCGGGGGAATCTGTTTCCAGCTGTGCTCGGCATCCAGATGGCGGATGGCTGTTGTCGGGGGAGTTCAATGGAACTGGATCATTTGGTAGCAAGAGTGCGATTTCTTCGGGTGGAGATGATGCATTCCTCCTGCGCCTCGGCGAAGACGGAAACGTTATGTGGGTGAGAAGTGGTGGTGGAGGCCAGCACGATGAAGGGGGGTATTCTGCCGTAGACGGAGCGGGCAATTGTTACCTTGCCGGGCAGTTCAGCACATCGGCCCTCTTCGGAGGGGGAGCCATCGCGCTGTCTGCAGCGGGGTCGAGCAGAGATGTCTATGTGGCCAAGTACTCCGCAGACGGTGATTTGCTTTGGGCAAAGTCATTTGGCGGTAGCGACCACGACGATCTGTACTGCGCATCTGCCGACGGGAACGGAAACTTTTTTCTGGGAGGCTTCTTTGAGGGGCAGGCAACCTTCGGTGCACACACCCTGATGGTGCAGGGTGGTTCCCCGGACTATGACGGCTTCATTGCCAAGCTGGATCCCACCGGCAGCGTGACTTGGGCAAAGCGCTTTGGCAGTGCGGATGGATCGATTTCAGCGGACTACCCCGAGTTTGTCGTAGCTGGCCAAGACGGAAGCTGTTGGTTTGGAGGAACACATAGCGGCCTAGTTGACCTTGAGGGACATATGCTGCCTGCTGCTTCTTCTAAAAGTGCTTTTGTGGGCAAAATTGGTGCTACTGGCAACCTTGAGTGGTTGAGGCAGGGTCCAACGACCACAGGTTATTACACCCGAGCTACTTGCGGTGTGGTCTTGGGGGCAGACAACTCATTGGTATTTGGAGGGCACTATGCTGGCGAGTCCACTTTTGGAGGAAGCACTCTTCTGCAGGAAGGATCGACGCCCGACACGCAGAGTGTCTTTTTTGCAAGGATCGATGCTTCGGGCACACCATTGTGGGCGATACCTGCATACGCGCTGGATGGCGGTAAACTCACAAGCATGCATGTGGGCAGTGGTGATCGAGTAAGAATCGCGGGCCGGTTTTATGGAATGGCCAGGTTGCCGGGGCTTGACCCAATACCTGTGAACGGCGAAAACCATTTGATTGGCGAAATCGGCCCTCCCGTGATTCAGTTTCCTCCACGCGTGGACGACATCAGTGATCAAACTATGGAAGAGGATGGCGCGATAGTCTTGTTGATCGGCATTGGGGATGACGATACCCCGATCGAAGATCTGCTTATTTCAGCAACGTCGTCGAACACCTCGTTGGTGCCTCTGTCGGGCCTCTCATGGCAAGAAGCAGGGTTTGAACGGGCATTGGCCATAGCGCCTTCCCCCAATGCCCATGGGTCCACAACGATTGCCGTCTCTGTGAGCGATGGTGAAAATACGACCTCAGATTCCTTCACGCTCACGGTTGACTCAGTGAACGATTCACCCTCAAAGCCAGCAAATTTGCTACCCTTGAACGCTGCGGGCACGCTATGGACGAGCCCGCTTTTGGAATCGAGTGCGTTTGTCGATTTGGATGATGACGGCCACGACGCAAGCCAATGGCAGATACTGAGCGACGACGGCCAAGTGGTGGTATGGGATTCAGGCGAGGATAGCATCAACAAGATCAACATGCTGGTTGCTGACGGTGTTCTCGAGTTCGGCACGAACTACATCTGGCGGGTCCGGTACAAAGATACACAAGGGGGATGGAGTGTCTTTTCGAAGGGTACCACTTTCAAAACCGTTGAGACTTTTGGGTCCTACCAAAGACAGAACTTCGCTTCCCCCGAACGAAGTGACCCGTTGGTGAGTTCATTGATGGCTGATCCTGAGCATGACGGCTTGGTCAACCTTCTCGAATATGCGTTTGGAACCAATCCATGGGAGAGTGACTTCGGCGAAATCAACCCGTCAGCGGCCGTTGAAAATGAATATCTGACCTTCACATACATTCGCCGGAAGGATACAGCGGACCTCGTGTATGTGATTGAGCTTTCCGATGATCTCATCCATTGGGATTCGCAACCCGGGATGTTCGATGAGGTGTCAGTGACGCCGGTGGATGAGATCCGAGAGCGGGTAAAGATAAGGGAAAGCTCTCCGCTAAGCTCGCAAGAACTGCGTTTTATTCGATTGAGGGTGCAACAACTCCAGCCCTAGCTCGTGTCTTCAAGGGCCAATGAATTAGGTTGTGAGATCACAGGTTCTCAAACGTCATATCAACGAGGCACTGCCAAAACTGACGAATGCACTCTTGTGGCAGTTTTGGCGGTCACGTTTTCACTCTACGATAGCGACAGGGAGATCGGGGTTAGAGGAGAGTGATCTCGTTCGACTTCTTTGCTGTCACCCGCGCCCGTCCACGGTTTCCCCTTGAACAATCACCCGACCACTGGAGAGAAATCGGACCTTGTGCCGGTCTGATCTGTTCGGCAGTGTTCATTGAGAATGAAATCCGAGCTACATCAAAAGATCACGAACCATTTGCGAGATCGGGCAGAATCTCTGGAAGAGGTTTGCCAATGGGTTGTCGTAGATAAAGGTGAAGATTGGATTGTCCGTCTTGTGCCAAAAAACTGGATACCTGAATCACGCATTCCGCTACGATCATCCTCTGGCTACCCATTGGTCTTTGTGGCGATTCATCTTTATGAGGACGCCGATCCACCCAAGCTTCGTTTTGTCGCTTCGGGAGAGGATACCAAAGAAGGAGAGCTAAAGGGGGATCTTCAAAGGCTGCCAGGCATGAGGAAGAGAAAGAAGCTATCGAATATTCATGCGCTCATGATTGAGACACTGCCTCGGATCGACGAAAACCGATCTTCGTCCCAGTCTGCGAATTCGGTCTGGCCTGTGTTTGTGAATTTCTACGAAAATCTGGAACGACAAGGAATCATTCGAAAAGTTGCGGAGGTGCTTCGGGCCCACGCCTACCTGGAGAGTTGAAATGCCAAGGGCGTGCCTGAGACTACTTGCCAAACTAGCACTAAGTCATTAGGCTATCTAACTAGGGTTCGTGACACTCTGAATATCGTATGCATCCGCGCGCTCATTCCAGCTCAATTTGGTGTCGGTACTACCACTGGTTCGGGCTTCTGTTTTTGTGCTCGATTCTCGGTTCATGGTGGCTGTCCGATTCAGAAGCTACAAAGCGCGGGGAAGTCCAGCTGACCGATTCTTCGTCAGAGGATCAGTCACTTGGCTTTCAGGAGCCTGCAGATCGGTATGAACACGATGATGCGTCCTGCGAAACGCCAACGCAGTCTACGCTTTCGTCGGAGAACATGGAGATCGAAGAACCAAGTGTCGCGAATGAGCAACAGTCACTCTGGAGAGCGTTCCACGAAGCCCAACATGCGGTGGTAGTCCCCGAACCGCGCCAACTCACGAATCCAGAAAATGAAAACGTCAGATACTTCATCGCGAACCCGGGCCAAGACTTGACCATGCGTTTTCTGGACTCTGGAGCCAGGCTTCATTCGGGACAACCGGGTAAAGACTGGGCTGGTCTCTTTCGAGCAAAGAGTGGGAAGGATGGCCGCGCAGTTCGGGCCACAGGTTCAAATCGTGTGGAGTATCGAGATTCTGCCCTTGTGGAATGGTTTGAGAACCGCGTGGAAGGCATCGAACATGGTTTGACTCTGCTCCAACGCCCGATGGGTGCCCCAGACGGTCCTGCAGTAGTTCGAATCGAAGTGCAAGGGCTTGCCACGTCAGATTTGAAGAATGGAGACATTGGCTTGGCTGACGACAGTGGACACCTCGTCGCGAGATATGGGAAACTCAAGGTGTGGGACTCTGGTGGGACGGCTTTGGTGGCTGGTATGCATTCAACTGCAGAAGGCGTGGAAATTCGTGTTGAAGACGAAGGCGCAATTTATCCGGTGACCATCGATCCACTGATCGTGACGATGGAAGCTAAGCTGGTCCCGGAGATGACTGGAGATGGACGTGGGGGCGATGAATTTGGTGCATCGGTGGCCATCGACGGCGATGTCGCTTTGATTGGCGCTCAGAGTGCCGATCTTCCAGGGGCTACAAATGGAGGCAGTGTCTATGTGTTTGTGCGGAGTGGTGGGGAGTGGGCTCTTGAGGCCAAGTTGACGGCAAGTGATGCTGAAGCGGGCGATCAGTTTGGGGCGGCAGCAGCATTGTCAGGGGACATCGCCGTCGTCGGTGCCCCACTAAAGGATTTTGTTGGTGAAGCGAGTCATGGTGCCGCCTATGTGTTTGTTCGGTCCGGTGGATCGTGGCCAGAGCAGGCCCGTTTTATGTCCAGCGACCATACATTGGGTGATCAGTTTGGACGATCAGTGGATATCGACGGCACGACATTGATTGTCGGCGCTCATCTGGCGGACACGATAAATGGCGCGGATTCAGGGGCCGCATATATATTTGATCGCACCGAATCATTTACTTGGCCAGAACAGCAAAAACTCACCGCATTCGATGGGGAAGCCAGCGACTTGTTCGGTTGGAGTGTATCGATTAGCGGTAGTAGTGCCGTTGTTGGCGCGCACAAGAAGAACACGGTTGTTGGAGATGATGCCGGTGCTGCATATGTGTATGTTCGCTCTGGGGTGACATGGTCCCTTGAAGAGCAATTATTCCACCCTAGTCCCGAAGCTCTCGATAGGTTCGGTTTCTCAGTTTCCCTCGATGCGGACACCCTATTGGTTGGGGCCTATTTGGATCATACCCAAGCAGGTGATGAAGCCGGCAGTGCGCATATCTTTGTTCGGCTCGGCTCCAATTGGACTCACGAAGCTATGCTGACGGCGGGAGACGGTGCGTCCAATGATCGTTTTGGGCGTTCTGCAGCCTTGTCAGGAGATACTGCAGTGGTTGGAGCCATCGACGATGCGACTTCGATTTCCGTCCTAGCTGGCAGCGCATATGTCTTTGTCCGAACGGAAGCGGTGTGGACGCAGCAAGCGAAGCTGATTGATTTGAGTGGCAAATTCAATGATCAGTTCGGCGTGAATCTCGCTATGGACGGAGATACAGCCATCATTGGAGCGAACTTCGATGACACTACAGCAGGAATGGATGCCGGAAGCGCATTTGTATTTGATCGCTCAGGAGCAGTCTGGTCTGAAACGATACAGTTGAGCGTGGGAAACGGTGCTGATTACGATCGATTCGGGCTCAGCTTGGACGTTGAAGGTTCAACTTTGGTGTTGGGTTGCCAGTACGCAGACACGTTGCAGGGCGCTAACTCCGGGGAGGCGTATGTGTTTGTTGATTCATCTAGCGATTGGACGCTTCAAGCACGTTTGCTAGGCAGCGGGATCAATGCAAGCGACGAGTTTTCGAGTGTTGCGCTTAGCGGCGAAACGATTGTGGTAGGCGCACGATGGGCTCACGCAAATGCTGGTTCTGCCTATGTTTTTGTACGCAACCAGAACGCTTGGATCGAGCAGACCGAACTTCAAGCCTTTGATGCTGCGAGTAACGACGCGTTTGGCGATAGTGTTGGAATAGATGGAGACACTATTGTGGTGGGTGCACGAGAGGATGATACTCTCTTCGGTGTAAACTCAGGCAGTGCCTACGTATTCGACAGGGCCGAAGGGGTTTGGAGTTTCACCCAGCAATTGACGGCAAGTGATGCAGGCCCAAATGATCGATTCGCACCCTGTGCGATCGAGGGCGATCTGATCGTGGTGACTTCGTGGCGAGATACCAAAGGGCCCGGCAAAGCATATGTGTTCCGGCGCGAAATGGGTTCGTGGACGGAAGAAACCACATTGGTTCCAGATGACGGAATTTTTGGCGACGGCTTTGGGTACGATCTCGATATCTTCGGAAGCCGGGTGCTGATCGGGGCCGACGATCATGACTTGGGTGGACTCTCTGGTTCTGGAAGCGCATATGTATTCGTGTATTCTGACGGGACTTGGTTACAGGAGGCGAAGCTTGTGGCGAATGATCCCGGAGTAGGTGACAATTTTGGTCACAGTGTCGCACTCTATGGAGATGTTGCGGCTATTGGGGCATGGAGCCATGACTTGCCCGGATTGGGGAACGCGGGTGCAGTCTATGCATTTCAACGGGATGTGTCAGGTTGGAACCAAATTGAGAAGATATCGGCTCCAGATGCTGGAGTCGGAGACTTCTTTGGGGGCTACTCAATTGCCCTCGATCAAGACTTGCTGATAGTCTCGGCGGTGCTTGATGACTCCCCATTCGACACGTTCCTGCCTGGATATTCTGTGTTCAATCACGGTAGTGTTTACGTGTTTCGAATCGAAGGGCCTGAGATCGTCGTGGAGCATCCCATTGGAGTCGCCTTGGTAGACGGGGTTTCCGTGATCGATTTTGGGAACGTCCTTTTGGAGGGCCTTATGCCAGAGAGGGATTTGGTGATTCGGAACATCGGGATCACAGACTTGCAGGCCCTTGGTTCGAGTGTTGTCGGAACAGACCCGGCAGCCTTTGTATTGGATGAGTCTTCGCTTCCCTCCAGTATTGCTCCTCTCGGCCAAGGCTCTTTGAGGATCGTTTTCTCCCCTTCGAGGAAGGGTGTTCACACGGCGACTTTGACGGTGGGAAGCAATGACATCGACGAAAATCCGTTCGATTTGACTCTGCAAGGGACGGTGTTTTCAAGTCAGTCGGACACGGATGAAGACGGCATGAACGATTGGCAGGAGCTGAATTTGTCCATTCTCGGATTCGACTGGCAAATTCCGAATCCTGATCATGTAGCTGCCTACTATTCAATGGCCAATCTCAACGGCCTTTTCACCTCTGCGCAACTTCAGGCTCTCAACGTCGAAACGCCTTTAATAGTGAGAGATCCAACGAGCGGGGAATTTGTGCTTACCATTGGACTCGAAAAGAGCATGGACCTCTCGCAGTTCGATCCTTTCCCGCTGATGCCCACCCAAATCATGGTCAACGGCGATGGGAAACTAGAACTGCGTTTCACTGTGCCGGACAACGCAGCATTTTTCCAACTCTTGGCTGAATGAATTGCCTTCAGAATCGTATCCGTCAGGCATGTCCCCATTGAGTTGGGGTTGACGTTGGAGGCTACGGGGTTGTCATGGGTTCACCAGCCTAGCTCGGAAAAAGCGTCGGCTCGTCGTGATCTTCTCACAGTAGGTCAAGATTCCACCCGTGCCGGGAATTGGACTGCCAAAGTCCGTCCAGACGATGTTGTCCGTGGAATACTGCAGTTGATAGACCGCCCCTGCCACTGAGGGCCAATCGAGCCAGATGGCTTTGGTGATGACCATGGAGGGCGGTGGCAGGGTGGCGATGTAGTCGTCATGGATCTCCTGGGCGGTGCGCACGTCATCCCAAATGGAAGCGTGATCGATGAGCCCATCCAAGCCCTTGAAGGTGAGTGATGAGTCGATGAAACTGGCACCCAAGCGAAAGGGGAGTTGGCCGCCGGTATTCAGCCCCAAAAAGGGATTCCCTGCGTCGGTAGTGATCGTGGCACTCACAGATGAGCCGTTCAGGTAAAGCGTGCCTCCACCACTCGTCGATCCATCCCATGTGAATGCCAAGTGGATCCACTCATTCGTAGCAACAACTGCGGGATCACTGCGAAACCGAAGCGGGCCATTTGAATTGGCAATCGCGGTCTTTGAGTCCAAGAAGAATCCAAACGATCCATCGCCATAGACCACAGCAGCGAAGCCGTTGAACAGATCGGATGCTGTGTTGAGCCCCGTGGAGTGGTGGCTGATGAGAGTCGCTTGTTCAGATGCGCCACCTGGGAGCGAGTTCAGTTTCACCCAAAGCATGATGGAGAATCCTCCATTGAAACCGGTGGCTGGACTGGTCAGTACAGATTCGAGGTGGGTGACATTGGAGTCGTTCGGAGTCGTCCCAACTCCACCCGTGAATGCAGCGGCTTTCCCTCGCACTCCATCCACATGTCCCACGCTGCTGCCGTTGGTGGTCAGGGTCCAACCATTGGATGAGCTGTCTGTCACCAAGTCAGTGTCGAAGTCCCACAAGGCAACCTGAGAGGCATCGGATGAAAACATCATGCTCAAAGAGAGCATGCCGACGAGAGAAGTGATCGTGCGCATAAGCTTTTTGGTTGGGCGTTCACAATTCTCTCCAATTTATACCCGAAGGGGAAGCCCTTTTGGATTTTCCACAGGCTCAACAAAGCGATTCCCCCCTCGCAGCGATTGCAGATTCAACGGTCAAAGGGGTACGACAAAATCGCCCATTGGACTCGTCCAACTGGGTCGAGATCCATCTTGCTCGACTCGGAAGGCAGCACACATTCCAACACATGAGCGCGCAGAGTGAATTCGACTTCGCTGGGAACGGGATTGTGAGTGATGACTCCAACAAGGATCGGAGTGAGGAGGGACTCCGGATGCTGTGTGGGTGCCGGTAAATCGAGGAAGTGGACATCTCTGCGAGGGAAGATTTATCGGTCAAGGAAGCAGCTCGCCTTCTTAATTCGTTCGCACTTGAGAGGTCCGACCGGCACGATGGGTTTGACTGGAATTGACCCATTTCTGCTATTCCACAGGAAGTGCGATAGGGGTGTAAGCAAGGGCTTTTCTCCTTCCTTATGAGGGCTTGAGATTCAGGTGCCGTTGCCCTCGTCACAAGACGAATAGATCAGTTAAAGGCGCTCAGTCTTCCGGACTTGGCTCCCCAAGGTGTTTCAGGGCTTTCGGCCTGGATGATAGCTATCGGTAGGATTGGAGTTGAGTTCAGATCCCCGATAAATCGTTAGACGCACCATAAGGAATGCGAACGAGTGCTCCGGAAGTAGCACGCTGGAAAGAAGATCAAACCGTTGCGCTTTAAGGTAATACCAACGACCTCACATGCATGTCACTGATCAGCGAATCTCAGCGTTTCCGGCAAGAGAGGGCAGCTCTCATACGCGATCACTTCAAGACGGCGGCCGCTTTGTCCAAGGCGCTGACCGCCAATGCGGAGGGGCACCTCCAGCGTTGGGTGTTTGAGTTGCTTCAGAATGCCGACGATGCGGGTTCAGACACGTGCGAGATCGTCGTCAGCGATGGAACTTTGATCGTGGCCGACAACGGCTCAGGTCTCAATCCCGGAAGCGTGGAGTCGCTGGCGACGCCATTTCAATCGGACAAATCAGGAGAAGGCACCATTGGCAGAAAAGGGGTCGGATTCAGTGCGGTCTACGAACTCACCGATGAACCCGTCCTTCTATCAGCGGGGGAAGCCGTTACCTTCTCAAAGCGGAGATTCTCGGACTGGCTTCAAAACGAGCCGGGCATTGAGCGGTTTGGATCGAACGCCGAAGATTTCCCATTCCTCTATGCCTTGGTCCCCTTCGGGATAAATGCGGAAGATGCAGAACAGGAACTGCCGTTGCTGGCCGACGTGGGGTTGAAGGGTGGGACTCGCGTGGCCTTTCGTTTGCGTGATCCCGACGCGGTTGAACGTGAGGTGGGTGCTTTGAGGACCCTTGATTTCACGTTCTTGCTCAACTTTGCTCACCTTCGACGTGTCGTTGTTCGGGATGCCTCGGCCGTACCTGTCGTTGAAGTCTCCCTTACCTGTGGGCCAGAAGACGGAGGGTCTGATGACCTGGTTTGGAAGCTTCGCGTCAAGCGGGGAGATCACCCTGACGAGCTGACAGAGTTCCGGGTCTGGAACCGAATCGTCCGTCCGTCCGAGGAACTGCTTAATCAGCAGTTCGCCGAGAGCTCTACTCGGAGCGCAATGAGAGAGGTCCGGATGCGGTTGGCTTACCCGCTTGATCAGGAGGGAAATCTTCAGCGAGCGACCTCGGGTCATGACCGGACCTTCCTCGTCTATTATCCGACGGAAGACCCTTCGCCCTTTCAAACGCTGCTTCATGCGGATTTCGTCATTGAGAGCAACCGCAAGCATCTACTGAGGCCAAGAGCTTGCAAATTCAACGAATGGTTGCTCAAGGAGTTGGCTTCTTTCCTCGCTGAGTCGGCGAACCGCCTATCGCTTGATGGGCGGTGGAAGGATGCTCTGTCGCTACTCATGCGTCGCGAGGGCGTTGATACATCGCGAAACGAAGAGCCGTGCGGATTCCTTTGGAGAGAACTCCGAGATAGTATTGCCAAACGTGTGCAGTTTCCCACTGGGCCAGAGCCATCGTGGATTTTCGCCAAAGATCTGGTGGTCTTGCCCCCAAACCGACCGCGGGCAGAACTGGCGGTTCTTGGAGAGTTGATTTGGCCCAATGCGAGAATCGCGATTGAAGAACTGGGACTTGAGAAGACGGATCGCAAAATTCTCCGGGATCTTGGAGTGCGAGTTCTGGACGACAAAACGGTCATTGAACATCTGGAGAAACCACCCGCTGGGTTTCCGGCTGACCAGCGCAACAACTGGGTGTGGAGTGCCTGGAACTTTTTGGATTCCTGGTATCACGACGACAATGGCTGGAAGCCTAAAAAGGAAAGGGACGAGCGTCTGAAGCGGCTGAAAGTGTTGCCGGGTGAGGACGATCTTGAGTCGCCGGGCAGGCATTGGTGCTATCGTCGAGCCGAAGCCATTGAAGGCGACCAAGAGCTTCCTGACTGGCTTCCGGTAGCTTGGTTGCCTGAAGTATTGGCCGAACGTTTGTTGCGAGCTTCCGGCCCAACGATACTGGAGACTGTCAAGATGATAGGCGTGACCCCGTTTCACCGGTCCGACATTCTGCGAGCCTTGGCCAAAGTTGCGTCAGATTTTTGGTCCACCCCAGAGGGCCAGAGTGAAGATCCGGGAAGGCTCTTGAGCTTTTTGCTACGCCAACCGTGGCTCTCCAATGCTCTCGAAGCCAACTTCGACGGCGTTTCATTGGGGAAAGTCCCAGTGCCGGCCAGTAGTTGCGGGCAGGCACTTTGGGGGCCCGCCGACAAAGTCTATTTTGGCTCAGCATGGGACAACGAAGATCTCGAACTCGTCATGGGAGACAAATCGGAATGCTTCTGGCTTCGGTCGGGAGACAAATTCGATCAGAAATTGTTCGAGGTGCTGGGGGTCGCAAGAGCGCCCCGATTGGTGAAGGCTCAATACGGTGTTCCAGATCAGCTTTGGCAAAGATTGGCTGATGGAATGCCCAGATATTGGTCCACGAACCGGGCCAGACCCGAAGCGCAATGTCAGAACAGTCCAGAAGTCCGAGACCAACTCAGAATCTTCGACTCGATCAGGCTGCCCCAACTTAACTCTTTACAGGCCCAAGCCCTTCTGAGGCTTGTGTTTGAATGTTGGGAATCCTTCCGGCCTGCCATGCATATTGAGGCAGAATACTCGTACTATGGCACCCACACGATCTCCGCCGACAACATCTGGTGGGACGAAATCAAGCAGATCGTGAAGCCAATGCAGAAGGTTCGAGCATTGGGTAAACATGTCGCACTGGGGCAGACTTGGGTTCGACGGTCCCCAAACTGGGCCAAATGTCTTTTCCCGGAGATAGACACTGCTTCGCTGGGCACACCTCGCGATATTGAGGCGCTTCTGCGAGACTCCAATGCAGTAAGAAGCAAGACAGAGGATACCCAACTGTCCGAGTGGATTGAGTGGTCGAAGCGATGCAGTGAGGTGTTGATTGGGATGCCTGAAAAAGAGGCTCAGAAGACGATTCGGATGTTCTATGATGGCTTTATGTCTCGGTTGAAGATCGCGATGGATCGTGATGGCCTGTCAGGCGAAAGACTGAAGCATGAAATACAGCATGACGCGTTGTGCTGGTTTCGGGAAGGGATCGAGAGCTGGCCCTGCAACGAAGTATGGGTGGTTAGAACTGAGGCCGAATTCCGCAGGTGGAGTCAGCATTTGCACGTCCTGTTGATCGAGGAGCGGCACGGAGAGCGACTTGTTGAGGCGTTTGGATTTCGCTTGCTGTCACGTTCTTTGACCGAGGAGTTGGATTCTTCAATCGAGGCGACAGTAGACGAAAAGCTTGAGAAGCAAGTCAGATTGGGCTTGGCCTTGTTACATGTCTACCGACGCGTTAAGCGTGATGTTGAAGGTGGCAACAGGCGGTGGCATGAGATCTCTTGCCTTATTGCTTCCGATCTTAGGGTGAACTGTAGGTTGATCTCTGAATCAAGGGTTCTGCACGCTTTCGATGAAGAAAGGAGGTACTTCGTCAAAAAGAATCCGCCAACCTTGTTTGTTGCTAAAGGAAGTGCTGGTTCGGGGAAAACGTTAGCAGACGGTCTTGCTCTCCTTTTGGTGCTGTCGGATGCAGACCGAATGTTGTTGGAGGCGCTTTTGAGCCAAACTGATCACGAGGCTATGAAGGTGAGGCTTTTGGAGGAGGGAATTGACGACTATCAGATACAGGAGGGAATTGATGAATTTTACGGGATTGATCCAGAGCCTGCCACGCTTGCAACGTCGCCTCCTGAGACGCCACCCACACCTGTGTCCTCATTACCGGTGAATCAAAGCCCGTTAGAACCTTCATCCCAGCCAAGAGAGCCCGGCATTCACGTCACCCGCCATGCGCCGAGCCCGCCTGACAAGGGAGAGTCCAAGTTGCCGGTCCACCTTAGTTTGCGCATGCCCGGTTCGTGCATTGCCGAGATTGGCTGCTGTCGGCCCACCGAATCCCAAACATTGGCTCCAAGCCGCCCAGAGGATACACCACAGAATAGCCGTCAGGGCTTCGTTCGTTCAGACTCTTCATCCTCCAATTTTTCGGGCGATGAATCTCAAAGTGAAGACGTTCTTAGCACAAGCCAAAAACACGAGATTGAGGATTGCTCCCGGGCTTGGGTGAAGGCAGCGATGGAGGAACAGGGCTTCCAAGTGAAAGAGATGAGTCGCAACAATCCAGGTTACGACTTGCTCGCAAAAAAGAACGGTGAGGAGATTCTCGTCGAGGTGAAAGGCCACCGTAAGCAGCCTTCCAAATTCAATATCACACCGACTGAATTGGGACTGTCTCAGAAGCAGACTACAGATGGATCGTGGATGCTCTGGGTTGTCGCGAATCTTGATGCCTACTCAGAGGTTGGAGTGACGCTCACTCCAATCAAGGCAATCGGAAGCGTCGAACCGACTGGCTACCTAGCCAAGGTCGGGGACTGCACTCAGGCACCCTGGCCCCCAGAAATTGCGTAGCCAAGAGGACTGAACCAATGATTGAATATCGTCTCTTCATGGAACCAGCGCTTTCAAAAGTTGAGTTAGAGCACGCAAGAAACTTGCCGCCGGACGCTATTCCAGCAATCGATTGATCCATGAGTGACGCTGCCTTGGAGTACCCATATCTAGAGACGGCGCTTCCCGGATTCCACCGAGGGCGATCCGTTGTAAAAGCCGCCGGCGACTCACTGTCGGTGTTGGGCTTTGTCGGTTTAAAGCAGGAACTGTATCGGTTTACAAACCGGTTTCGGTTGGCTGTTAGCTTCGGCGGAATGTACTTGAAGGGCTTCTCTGACGAAACGGCGGCAGGATATGATGCCCTGACTCAAGTGTTCTTCACTTGGTCGGCTTTTGAACGATATGCCGACTTGGCGAACGATCGCCCGCCTTTCCGTTCTCTGTTCGCACACCATCCTCGACTAAAAGTCCGAGGCTTGGCCACCATCTGCCGAGCGCAGGATCCCGATCACAACCTCATTGAGTTCCTAATCAAGCAGTCACTTTTGCCCATTCATGAAACCCATCTTTGTCGCTATCGAGATGGTCATGACTTTTCGGTGCTTACCCTCGCAGCATGCATCCGGCACATATTTGCCCATGGGCATTTGACCGCCAATCCCTATCGCCTTCCTGCAGGCAACCTCGTGATCATTTGCTGTGCATTGAATGATTTTCTGGTTGAGTTCGTGCGGAGTGATTTCATGCGGCGAGTTGAACTGGCGGAAGGTTTGAGAGCTGGCCGATAGCAACAAAGTGAGTCCTCACAATTTAACTCAGGTGGGTAGTGCGTTGACAGTCGCATGGAGGCTCATCGAACTTTCTTCATGAACATGGAGTTGGTTCGAGGTCAGGTTCTTTGCCAGGAACGGCTGGGGCGATTGCTCAAAGTGTTGAGAGCGCAGGGCGGCGAGGAGACGCTTCGGCGATTGGAATGGAACTATGGAATTCATCGATGGGAAGTCCATGAGGCTTGCGAACTCGGCTGGATCACCCTTGAAACACGGAAACCCAGGACGGGTAGGCCCGCAAAGATTGCGAAAACTGTTAGCAAAACTGAGCAAGCGAAAGGCCCGGAACATCGCTCTTGGTTTCCAAAGCAAATCAGCATCCGCCATCTCGTATTTGCCAGACAATCCATCAAAGCGCATCGACACGGATGGGGATGCGGGAAGCGTTTGGCGTCCAGATTTGGAATGGGCAGCTTCACAGACATCTACATGAGGGTCTATCCATCCGCGAAGAGTCGGCGGGGAGCGTCTGCCAGCGTCTCGCGATTGCTCCGGCAACCCGATGTCATGGCTGTAAGGGCATGGTTAATGGCGCAAGACCGTGGTCATATCAGTAGGGCCGAGCCAATGCCGCAGACCCGCGAGGGCATCACGGGCCGAATGGACGAACTTCTTGGACGCCGTTTGGCCCTGCAGATGCAGTGGAAGGCCGTCTAAGCCGAGATGTTGATGTTGGTGCCGCTTGGGCGCAATGCCTCGGCAATCTTGTTGGGCAGGCCGTCGGCCACATCCCTGCGGCGCATTTGACGGGCGTTCCAGTGAAGGACCAGTTGGCGACCGTAGTCTCGGAAGGGTTTGAACTCTCGGATGGTCGTGTTTGTCGGAGAAAGGCCGCGCAATCCAATGGAAGGGAGCACACCCGCGCACTCACCTCGTTCGATGA
>CAXBNA010000049.1:0-32440 GCA_963976915.1 uncultured Verrucomicrobiales bacterium | reverse complement strand
GATAAGAACAATCCGAAACAGAAAGAGGTTGCGTCCACTTCCTCGGCCATGACTTGGCACTCCACGCTCGCGTCTGTCCCCATAAGGTCAATGAGCGTGACCATGCCCTTGAGTCGCCCATCGGTGCCCACCACCACCGCCTTTGCTGCACCCGCTCGGATCAAATCCTCCATCAGCGCCGGCACAGGGCGATCAGGCGACACGCGCATGGGCTGAGTCAAGGGCACCTCTCCGACCTGCAAATCCTTCTGCATGCCGTGTGTCTGTAGCCATTCGTAGAGGGCGGACCGCCTCAAGAGGCCCACCACTTTCCCGTCGCCGCTCACCACAGGGTACGCACTGTGATGGTGCGCCTTAAAGACCCCCAGCACTTCTTCGATGGTGTTGGTCGATGTCACCGTGATCGCATCAGGGGTCATCACGTCCCCTACCGTCTTCTTCGTCACGGATTCGGGCAGACATGCCAGCGTACGATCCATTTCTTCCACCGAATGGTATGACTCAGCCGTGCGACGAAAGAGGGATCCCAGCTGCCCCATCGACCCCACCAATTTTTCGAACGTCCGCGCCCCGATGGCCACCAGCGTTGTGCGCTCGGTCGCCTTGGCATCGAACCTCCAGATCTTGTCTTCGAGCAATGCACGCTCACCAAAGTGATCTCCCGGCCCTGCCTTTTTGACCACGCGCCCCCCAGCATCCGTGATCTCAATCTGACCAGAACTGACCGCATACAGTGAAAAGGCCGGCTCCCCGGCATGGAAAACAAAGTCCCCCTCGGCCAGGTGCATCTCCTTCAGCGGCGAAGAGTAGTCAGGTGTGAGCAAATTGATGTCCCTGGGGAAAAACAGGTCGAACGTCCACTCCGACATCACCCGAAGCTTTCGATCCAATCCCGGCAGTTTCATCAGGTAGATGGACCGCCACATGAACCAGGCGAGAAAGCCTGAAAAATTGACCCCTGAAATGTTGGCCACGGCGGTTCGGTGACCAATGGACGCCAGTTCTCCCAGCCCGGTGAACGTGAAGTTCTTCAACGGTTGCTCAAACACAGCGGAGGCGATGTTATCGCCCACACACGTTCCCTGCCTCATCGCAAATTGAGCCGTTTCCGGACAGAATCCGCCATCAGCCTTGGGAAACACCGAGCAATCTCCAGCCGACCACAAGTCGGTCCGCCCTTTGATCTGGCCCGTGGCTTCCACCATGACCTTCCCTCGTTCGATTGGCAGATTCGCGTCTGTTCCGACTTGGGCCAGCAATGGATTCGGAGCGTTTCCGATCGTGCAGACCACGGTCGTCGCATCGATCCGCGTGTCGTCTCCCAGTTGCACGCTACTCGCCGTCACTGCACGCACTCGGGTTTCCAAGAGCACCTTGACTCCCATTTTCTCCAACTGCCTCTTGGTGTAGGCTCCCAGCGAGGAATCCAAGGTTGGCAACAAGTGATCCCGGCTGTGGATCAGAGTCACCGTTGGCTCATCCTCCTCCACAAACTCGTAGTGATGGCAGACGCTCGAGAGCAGATCCGCAATCTGGCCCGCCGTCTCCACTCCAGAGTAGCCACCGCCGACTATGACAAAGGCGAGAAGACGTTTTCGCAGGACCGGGTCATCGATCAAATTCGCCTCCTCCATCCGGGAGATGATCGTCGCCCGGAGCTTCATCGCGTCGCCGCAATTCCTCATCAGGAAGGCGTGCTCCGCCATTCCGGGAAACCGACTCAAATCGACATCCGCTCCCGGCGCGAGCATCAGGTGGCCGTAGGTGATCGACATCTTGGACGCAAACGGACCTCCATCCACCACCACGGCCTTTTCATCCACGTCGACATGCTTCACACTACCCTTCAACACATCGACGCCAGGCACCAGAAGACGGATCGGATTCACCACATGCCGGGGCGACAGAGACCCACCCACCACTTCCGCAAGCATCGGCTGGAACACCATGTGATTCGTCTCGGCGATCAGCCCGATCTTCTGGTCCGTGTGACCCAGCCGCTTCACCACCTGCTTCGCGCAATAAATGCCCGCAAACCCTCCGCCAACGATCAATATGTCAAAATGCCGCCTCTTGTCTTCTCTCATCTTCTTCACTGTGTAGCATGATCTACGCCGATGGTCTCGTGATCGTCTGACAAAATGCCCTCACGACTCTCGTGAGATCAGATTTTCCGCTCCTCTTCCAAAGGCGTCTGAGCTAACTTCGTCTCATGCCTCATTTGCCCCAGATCCTCACGATTGTCTCCCTGGCGGTCGTCGCCTTTGCGCCAGTCCAAGCCGCCCCTGAGAAGCCCAACATCATCTACATCCTCGCGGATGACCTCGGATATGGCGATCTCGCCTGCTACGGTGGCCAGGTCATCCAGACACCCCGGATCGATCAGATGCGGGCGGAAGGACTGAAGTTCACCCAGCACTACTCCGGCAGTTGCATGTGCGCGCCTACCCGTGCAGCCCTCATGACCGGACTCCACACCGGTCACGCGCGAGTGCGGGCGAACAGCTCCCATTTGAAGTCTGGCATCGAGAGCCGCATCTCCCTGCACGACGAAGACGTCACCGTGGCGGAGGTCCTCAAGGAAGCCGGTTACACCACCGGCGTCGTCGGCAAGTGGGGCTTGGGAGAGGAAGGTACGACCGGCGTCCCCAACAAACAGGGCTTTGATCACTGGTTCGGCTACCTCAATCAGTCCAACGCCCATCACTACTACCCACCCTTTCTTTGGCGGAACGACTCTCAAATCGAGTTTCCCAACAATCCCGAAGCGCGCACCCACTACAGCCACGACCTCTTCACCGAAGAAGGCCTCAAGTTCATCGACGATCATCGCGGCGGCCCCTTTTTCCTCTACATGGCCTACACCATTCCCCATGTGGATCTTGATGTCCCGGACGAATCAAAGCAGCCCTACGTCGGCACCATTGAAGAAACAGAACCGTATGGCACCCCCGGCGGCCAGCACTACCGACACGAACCCCAGCCCCACGCCACCTTCGCAGGGATGGTCTCGCGTCTGGATCGTGATGTCGGACGCATTCTTGACCACGTCAAAGAGCTCGGCCTCGAACACAACACACTGGTCATCTTCACAAGTGACAACGGACCCACGTCCGCCGGTGGCGCTGACCCGAATTTCTTCGACGGCAACGGCCCTCTGCGGGGCATCAAGTTCGAGCTCTAGGAGGGCGGCATTCGCGCCCCGATGATTGCCCGCTGGCCCGGCGTGATCGCAGCCAACACCGAGACCGATCACATCTCCGCACACTGGGACATGCTTCCAACCTTCGCAGATCTCGCGGGCACCTCCTACCCGGAGGGACTCGATGGCACCTCGATGGCCCCGCTGCTCACCGGGCATCCAGAGAATCAGAAGCCCGTTTCCTTTCTCTACTGGGAAGGCTATTCACGCAACGGCGTCCAAGCCATCCGCAAAGAAAGGTGGAAGGCGCAGTACTCCGGCATCTATGGCAAGGGAGAACCCCTGATGGAACTTTACGACCTCAGCACCGATCTCGCTGAAACGACCAACGTCGCGGACCAGAACCCCGAGGTCGTCGCGGAAATGCTGGCGCTCATGAAAGCCAACCATACACCCACGGATCACTTCGCCTTCAAGGCCGTCCCAAAACCTCCGAAGAAGAATCAGAAGGAGAAATAGCACCGGTTCAGTAATCCTCTCCTCCACCAGCACACATGATCGCCACCCTCCATCGCCTTTTCTCCACCGCTCCGACGGCCTGGTCGTCCGGCCGTCGTCGGTCCTCACGCGGAGGCTTCGGATGCAGTCCGCGGGTGATTCTCGCGCTGCTCTTCATCTTGGGCACCCTCGCCTACCACTACTTCGGCACCACCGAGTACACGAACGAGTTTACCGGCCGCACACAACGGCTCGCCATCCCAACACCCGAGGAAGAAATCGCCCTCGGTCTCCAGTCCGCCCCCCAGATGATCCGTGAGTTCGGCGGTGAATCACCAGACCCCAAGGCTCAGGCATTGGTCGATCAGGTCGGTGCGCGGTTGCTCCAAACACCCTTTGCCAAACAGACACCCTACGCCTTCGATTTCCATCTCCTCAGCGACCGATCAACCGTGAATGCCTTCGCCCTTCCAGGCGGCCAGATTTTCATCACGGAGGCCCTCTTCCGCCTTCTCGAAAATGAAGACCAACTCGCAGGCGTCCTCGGCCATGAGATCGGACACGTTCTGGGACGTCACTCGAATGAACAGATGGCGTCCTCACGCCTCTGGAGTGGGCTCGCTCAAGGCGTCGGGCTACTCATCAGCGATGGACAGAGTAACGCGGGCATTCACACGGCCCAAATGGTCGCCAACCTGCGCATCAAGAAGTTTGGCCGGGATGATGAACTGGAGTCAGATCGCGTCGGCGTCCGCTTCCTGATCGAGGCGGGGTACCAGCCCGAAGCCATGATAGGCGTCATGAAGATCCTCGCCCAGGCAGGCGGCGGAGCCGGTTCCCCGGAATTCATGAGCACCCATCCGAATCCTGAAAACCGCATCGGGAAAATTGAAGAAGCCATCGCCGAGTACCGCGCCAAGCTCCCACCGAGCCGCTGACCGCGTCGCCCATCACGCCGCCGTTTGGACACTTTCCACGGCCGTCTTCACGATCACATCCGCCCGGGTGATCGGCAGAGAGTAGTGACCGTCCTCATCAAAGAAGGTGGGTGTCGCCTGCGGAATCATCTCCGCCAGTTTTTCCGTATAGGTCCACGCGATGTTGCGGTCTTCCTTGCCGTGCCAGAAGTGGATCGGATAGTTCACCTGACTCACCTCGAATCCCCACTCACTGAGGTAGATGTCCGCGTCAGCGATGACGCACTTGGGACCACGGCGCAGGCACTCCAGCATCCCCGCCCGCACCACGTTGAAGATCGCTGGATCGGTCAGCACGCGACGATCTTCGTCGCCCATCATGCCCATGAACCACTTCAATGGCGGCTTCTCCACGGACCCGCGCGAGACCACCTCGCCCATCTTTAGCACCAGCCCCAAAACGGACGGCATCGTGTGACGAAGACGGATCATGACCCGGTAGAGCCAAAACATCTCTTCATCCCCGAAGAACCCCAGAGGTGGTGCGCCGCAAATGATGTTGGCACTCAAAAGGCGCTCTGGAATCTTCAGCGCCGTCGCCAGCACATACGGCCCCCCGCCTGACCAGCCGAAGACGTGAAACTTCTCCGCCCCCAAATGCTCCGCCAGTTCCAACTGCATCGAGGGCCAGTCCAGCAGCGTCCGCTTCTTCTGAAAACTGGAGAGCCCAATGCCCGGCCGATCCGGCGAAATGAACTTCAGCCCATATTTCTTCCCCGCTGCATCCATCAGCGCTCCCTGACATCTCGCGCTGGGCCAGCCATGGTAGTAAAAGGCAGGCACCCCTTCCAGATCGCCATGAACTGCATACCCAAGTTTGAGGCCGTTGGAGAGTGTGAAAGTATGATCTGACATGCTTGGGCGTGGAGCGCTCTACTTAAGAGCCAGACGGCGGAACGCGCAACCTCCGACGGGAAGAAGCGCTCCCGCATTCACAACAATCCACATCCGCCCCCAAGGCGCGCCCCCCTTCCAGCCACCGGAGCGGGAACCGTTTGTGAAGCCTTTCCCCTCTAGAGACCCAACTCCTCGCGAATCGCCGGATTCGACAACAGACGATCGTAAGCCGATCTCGCCGCGCTGGCCTTTTGGTTCGCTGTGTTGATGAAGGTTTCATACCGCGCCCCTGACCGGATCGGATTGAGCAGCACCTCGCGGATGACTTCGCCGTAGTCCACCACCGCATCGGAGTAAATCCAAACGCGCGAATCCAGCAGCGGACGCAGCTTCCTCAGCCGGCCGATCATGGCCCCCACTTGGTCTCCATTGAGATTGTTGCCTGAACTTGAGGCATCGTCATCAATGGCATTCACCAAACCCTGCGCCCGATTCTGAGCCGCATCCAGTGATCCCGCGAGCGTCAACGTCTTCGGCAGGCGTCCTTCCGCATAGGCCAATAGATACAGCGCCGAGAGGCAGTGGGGTGCCTTCTCCAAGATGGACTTCAATCTCGGCGGCGAGTGGGGCGACCTCAGGATTGGCACCGTGCTTCGTGGATCGCGCAAAAGAACCTCGCTAAACGTCTCAAACTCGGACAAAGCCTCCGCGAGTTTTGGATCGCGATCGGCGCGTGCCAACGCCGCCGCCTCCTCAAACTGCTTCAGCCCAAACACCGCCACCTTCAGAAGTGGGGCGGGACCTTCCAAGAGCAACATATCCTGGAGCGACTTCGCATTGTCCCAGGGAATTCCCACGATTTGGCAGCCTCCCAGGGATGCCCCTCGCAATTTTGCGGGCACGCCGCCGATGGGCTTCACCGCTCCATCCGCGTTCATGTCCCCCGTTACCGCAAAGTCCGCCGCCCACTCCTGCCCCGTGATGGCTGACTCCAACAACAATGCACAGGCCACCGCCGCCGACGGCCCGTCCTTATCCGAGTACTTTTCCTCGAAGGCGATCTCCATCCGATAACCGTTCGGGACTCCTTGATGCCGCAGTTCGTGGAACTTCTTCACCTCCGCCAGCGCCCCCGTCATCATCGAGCCCACGTCCTGATTGAAGACCGGGCCGTCCGTCGTAGGACCCGGGATCGCCGTCAGGTTCATCTTGCTCATCTGCCCGGACATCTCCCCATTTGGCAGAGGCGTCACCAGCAGTCCATTGATGTGCGTCTGCTGCCGCTTCAACGTCTTCGTGTTCGGTGAGGGGGAGACGGCCGGTGCCGAAGCCGAGGTCCCCGTGGACGAGGAACTTGACGATCTTGATGCCACCATCGGCTGGCTCGCCGTTCCGCCCGCGGCCTCCGCAAAGCTCGACTTGGCCCCGTCCATTCCACCCATCACCAGCGCTCCGTCGATCCGCTCATGGCCCAGGCTAGCGCCGCAACCCGGCACGCTCTCGGTTGGGGCAAAGGCCAGTCGACTTTCCGCCCCCGCAGGCAACTCCGCCGGAGTCCCCTCTTCCCAAACCAGAGACACCTCCACCGCTTCGGGCATCCCCGCATCCCGCCTCGACGAAGCCACCCCCAAACACTCGGACTTAACAAAATGGCAGCGATCCGTTGCGGCAAAGAACTGCGGCTCCCAAATCACTGAATTGACAAACTTGCACTCCAAAAATGCTTTCCTCCGGGCCGCCGTCGAGATCATCCCCCGATTCGAGGCAAACTCCGAGTCGTAGAACGTGCAGTTGGTCGCCCGGAGCCGCAGCAACCCAGGCTCGTCCATCGCCGACCTTTCCAGTACGCAGTCGCTCATCTCCACCGCTAGGTCCTCCGTGGGAAACGAGACCGACAGCGGCGTCGACCGTCGATCTGAGTTCCCCCATGTCGATCCTTGCACCGTGATTGAAAAATCCTGAATCAGGCATCGCTCCAGCACGACCTTGCCTGTGAAGGAACCTACCTGAATCACCAGCTTCCGCGCCCTTACCCCCCGAAGCGTGAGCTTCCCATCATTCGCCAAAAAGACCCACACATCATCCAGGACGGTCCCCTCGTTCACCACCAGCTCGCCACGCCCGACGACCAACCGTTCACCCTCGCCCGTGTAGGCCCCGACTGGCAGCACCACATCACCGGACAGCGAGTGACCCATCCGATCCTTCAGCCACACCGGCAGCACCTCCCCCGCCTCCGCCAAACCACCTGCCAACCCCAAAAAGACCACACCCGACACCCGAGCTACGCCTGCACAATTTCCTAAAAAAGAACGCATCGCCCCTTAAAGCAGAAAACCACATCACCTGTCAATTCCCCAGTCACCCGCAACGGAAGAAGGAGCGATTGTATTCCTTCCACCCGTGGCCCATCCCCGCCACCGCACCAAGCCCCGGTCGTCTTTACTCTTGCCAATGGTCTCGCAGCCGTCCCAAACTTCCATTGTCCTGCGGACTCAAAGCCTTGCCCCAGAACGACCCAGTTAGTCCGCCAACTCGTGCTCACCGAGAAGCACGTTTCCACGAGGCACCTTGGCAGCTCTCAGGCCGAACTGCTTCTCGGCGCGATCCACCAGATGCTGCACCGCTTCTTCGACGGAGTCGGTCCAGAGAATGAGATCAATATCGCCGGGGCTGATCGTTGCACCCTCGATCATCTGCTCCATCAAGGCACGCATCTCTTCCCAAAAATCCAGGCCCATCACCACCACGGGAAAGTTGCGAATTTTCTTCGTCTGGATCAGCGTGAGGGCCTCAAACATCTCATCCATGGTTCCAAAGCCGCCGGGCATGATCACAAATCCGTAGCTGTACTTCATCAACAGGACCTTCCGCACAAAGAAGTGCTCCATCGTGACCCAACGGTCCAGGTAGGGGTTGTGGCTCTGCTCAAAGGGCAGCTCAATGTTGCAGCCCACGCTGCGCCCACCAGCCTCCTTGGCACCGCGATTGGCCGCTTCCATGATGCCGGGGCCGCCACCGGTCATCACCGTGAACCCGCGCTTCACAATCCCAGCGCCGAGATCCCGCGCCATTTGATAGTAGCGTTCATCTTCTTTGAATCGGGCCGATCCAAACACGGTGATGCAAGGCCCCACGAAATGCAGCGCCCGAAAGCCCCTCATGAAGTCCTTCATCACCCCGATCAGCAGGGACAAGTCACGCCGCCGCCGGTTCGGCCCGCTCAGCAACTCGCGATCCGTCATCATGTGCTCAAACTCGATCTCTTCCGACAGCTCTTTGGGAGACACGGGCTTCTTCGACGGGACGGCAGGAGCTTTGGACATGCCTTAACTCTACGACGCAGGCGGCCCCCGAGGCAACTCTCTTTGGCTGAAGCAGGAATCGTCCATGCACAATCCCACTGCATTTCACCCCGGATGAAGAATTGAGGCTTGCCCTCCCGTTCCTCTGATGGCTAGCCTCTCATTCGTTCTCTAGCAGCCGCTAACCAACCATGAAACTCACCTCATCACTCGTCGCCATCACCGCCCTCGCTCTCGGCGCCCATCAGGTCCATGCCGAAGACGTCACCACCGTCCAACCCGGCGGCAAGCTCCCCAACCCCGTCTCGATTCAACTCATCAAGGTCGCCGACGACTTGGTCGATCCCATCAACGTCGCCGCTCCGAACGATGGCAGTGGTCGCATCTTCGTCCTTGAGCGTCCCGGCGTGATTCAGATCATCAAGAACGGCGAGAAGCTCAAGAAACCCTTCCTCGACATCAAGGACAAGACGATCAGTTCCTTCCTCGAACTGGGCCTTTTCAGCATGGCCTTTCACCCCGACTTCAAGACGAACGGCAAGTTCTACATCTGCTACTCCGACCTGTGGTTCAATGGTGCCTCCATGGTGGCCGAGTACACCGTTTCGGAAAAGAATCCCGACCGCGCAGATCCCGATAGCGTGAAGGTGCTGATGCAAATCGATTTTCCCTACTGCAACCACCACGGCGGCCAGATTGCCTTCGGTCCTGACGGCTACCTTTACGTCGGCGTCGGTGATGGCGGATGGGAAGGCGATGTCATCAGTGCGGGTCAAGACCTGCACACCTGGCTGGGCAAGATGCTCCGCATCGATGTGAACTCCTCCACCCCGGATCGCGCCTACAACATTCCCGCCGACAATCCGTTCATCACACCGCTCCAACAGATGACCCTCTTCGGCGTCAGCGAGCTTCAGTTTTCCCAAATCCACCCCAAGGCCAAGCCTGAGATCTGGGCCTACGGTCTGCGCAATCCGTGGACCTTCTCCTTCGACCGTGAGACGGGCGATCTCTTTATTGCCGACATCGGTCAGAACCACTGGGAAGAGATCAACGTTCAGCCTGCCTCCAGCAAGGGCGGTGAGAACTACGGATGGAAGTTCATGTGCGGCAGCCACACCTTCCCGATTGAGACCGAGGCCACGAACCCTCGCGTCGGCGTCCTTCCCATCGCCGAATACAGCCACGTCGATCAGGGCATCTGTGTGATCAATGTTGGCGTCGCCCGCGGTGAGGCTTACCCAAGCCTGAACGGCACCTATTTCGTGGCCGACTGGGGCAGCGGCAAGATCTGGGGCATGCAGAAAGACGGTGAGAAATGGCAGATGGAGGAGCTCCTCGATCTCGACACGCCACTCCGCCCCACCGGCTCGGGCCAGGGTGAAGACGGCGCGCTCTACCTCACCCACGCCACCGCCAACTACGGCGGCCCGGTCGACCCCTACACCAGCGAGCGCGGCGCCGTCTGGAAGGTGGTCCCTGCGGACAAAGTACCCGAAGGCGCTGAGACCGCTCCACTTCAGGCCAAGTAGGCAGCTCTTCATTCACGAAAGTCCGGAAGCATGCCGCAAGCATCTTCCGGACTTTCACGTTTTCTGATTCACCCCCTACCTGAGATCCTGCCATGTCCCCCAAACCTCTTCTTCTCGCCCTCACCGTCCTCTCCACCGCCAGCCTCCAGGCCGAGGACGCCAAACCCGCTGCGGGTCACGAAGGTCATCAGCACGCCGACATTCCCGGACTCAAGACCGAGCTGATCCAAGGCATCACGGATGCCGATTTCATGAAACTCGGCGACGAACCGAAGACGGTGAAAATCACCCTCGTTGCCACCTACACCGCCGACAATTACGGCATGAACTTCAATGGCTACTCTCATGGGAAGGCCGTGTACACCGTTCCCGTGGGCTGGAAGGTCGATGTCCATTTCATCAACCCCAGCCCCGTTCCCCACAGCGCCATCGTCGCCGAACGGTCCGACACCAAGAAGCTCCAGATTCCCGAGCCCTACTTCGAAGGCGGTGCCACGGAGAAGCACCTCCAAGGCATCGCCGTCGGCACCGGAGACTTCAGCTTCACCCCCGATGAAGAGGGCGAGTTCGCGCTCGCCTGCGGCTTCCCTGCCCACGCCGTCGCCGGACACTGGGTCGCCCTCGAAGTCGTCGCCGAAGATCAAAAACCCTCCCTGCAACTGGGCGAAGACGGCGAAGTGAAGGTCTTGGAGTGATCCGACTCGACGACCCGGGCACTCCTCTCCGTCACCATGGCTCTCAAAAAGACGTCAGCGGCATTACGTCGGGAATCGCCCGGACGCGGTAGAATGCGGCGGTATCCTCCGGGTCCCGCGTAACGTTGAACTGAAGATTTGTGTCGCTCATCATCCGCTTGCCCTCGGAAACACCGGTCCAACTGCCGGGTGCCATCGTCTCGCTCCATTCCAGGTAGTAGATGACTCCGGGATGAGCCTCGACTCGGATCACCAAGCCGCTAGCTGTCGTCGGAGTGATGCCGGCCACAAAGACTGAGCGCGCATCGCCCGGATTCGTTCCGAGAATGAATTCGATGACGTCGGGGCTTTGATCCAGATCGGTATCCACCGACAGATCCAAGGCCAACGTGTCAAACTGCAGCATTTCCCACGAGTCAAAAATGCCGTCGCCATCGCGGTCGACATTGATCAGATCCGCATTGAAGTCGGATCGACCGTAGCCACGGCGATTGTTCGACTCATCGGATTCGGCGACCATGTGGGTGGAGTCGGCAATGACGGTAAGGACGGCGTTCAGATCGTTGAAGTGGGCCGGGCTGACAAAAAACGACACATCCGCCGCGGTCTGTCCGAGCAGATTGGGAATGCTGAGAACGTCGAGTCCGCTTTCGCCATCGATCTCAAGGGCCACGGCACTGGGTCCGGAGGCCCCCTCTCCCGCATTGAGGACGGTGGCGGTGATTTGAACTTGAGCGTCCATCACCTCGGTCACCCGGATGTCCTGGACTTGCAGATCCGGCGGGAACGGGAAGAACGTGGCGGTGTTGTTGTCAGGAACGCTGTCGGTGATGAACTCCGGAAGCACGACCCGGAACCAGAATTCGTAGTGATCCTCTGGATTGTCGAAGCTGGGGATGTTGGGGATGACCACCTCCCTTGTTTCACCCGCGCGGAAGGTGTCGCCGTGGGTGGTGACCGGAAAGATGCCCATCAGGTTGCCGCCATCATCCGGGTCTCCGTCGAACATATGGACGGTGGCGCCGGGAATGGCGATGGGACCGCGGTTCTGCACCGGAACGCGGAAGGTGATGGTGTCACCCGGCACCGCGCCTTCCGGTTCGATGTAAACGCCCCCCGGCGGAATGGTGGCGTCATAGTCCGGCGGCAACTGGAGGAACCACAGGTCCGTGTTGTCATCCTCGTCGCGCTGGCTGAAGACGACGCCCGGAACGAAGGTGTTCGGAAAGGTGGTGTCAAAGTGCGGCTTGAAGAACGCGTTGTCCGTGAGCTTGAGGTCATCGTCGTTCCAAGTGCCGGAAGCCGTGTCGAAATAGGCCGCGAAGAGATTGGACGGCGAACTTTCATCCGCACCCGACCACGTCACCAGAAGATCGTCGAAGGTGGAGCACTCCAACTGAAACTCGGTGAAATCAAACGCGCCGCTTCCGGCACGAATCACTTCAAAGGCACCGGTGTCCCAGTCCGTGAGGCGCACGAGATCCTCGTCGTGGATCCACAGCAGTTCCGGGCCCATCGGGCAATAGACGACCTGCGGGTTGGAATCGGTGACCGCATCGTTGGTCAGGCGGGTCGCGGAGCCCCAGCCCGTCCCGTCGTGGGTGATCGACCAGATCTCCACGTCACTGGCATCGGTCAGGTCGCCGTCCATGTCGCGCGCCCAAACCACGATGAAATGGGTGCCGTCCCATGCGGCGTCGATGAAAAGCTCATCCACAAAATCGATCGGCACCGTCGCGGCGGGATCGAACGACACATGGGTTGGGTCCCACGCGGCGTAGTGGACCTGCGTGGGGTTGTCCGTGGTGCCCACCAGTTCGTTGCCCGCGTTGCTCCGCCAGATCAGCAGCAGGTCGTCGCCCTGGCTGCTGAGGAGTTCCGGACTGTGATCGAGACGCGTGTTGACCGTCACCAGCGTCGGCGGGCTGAAGCTCTGGAGGTCGGGATCATGGATGCTGTAGGCGATTTCCATCTCCGCCGCCATGGCGGCCGGATCGTCCGTGGTGAAGTCCGAGGCCGCCACACGCTCCCAGGCGACGATGGCCTGGTTGTCCGTGTCGTAGGCGACATCCGGCGCGAAGTCGGCATGGGTGTCGTCGGTGATGATGAGCGGCGGGACAAAGTTGACGCCATCATGGTCCACGAGCGCGATCTCGGTGGCCTGCAGCGTGTCGAGCGCGGGATCGAAGTGCACGTAGGCCATGGTGGTGCTGCCGTCGCGTGAACCGATCGAGGGCTGTGACTGGGGAAACACATTGTCCATCACCTTCGTCGCACCCGTGCCGGTAGTGGCAGCGATCGAAGGTCCGGCAGACTGCGCCACCGGATCGTTCCCCACAAACCGGTGGTAGGGCCGGGCCAGAGTGAAATCCCGGGACATCGTCTGCGTCTCGCCCGCGCTGCCTTCCACCGACAGCGGGGAAGGAGGCGCGGCCATCGCCATCCCCCCGGGAGCGGGCGTCGCGGTGTAAGTGAAGGTATGCGAGCCGTCGAAGGTGCGGGTGAAAACCCACACCTCCATCTTCATCTTGGCGGTGAGGACAAACTCCGTGGCCTTCAGGTAGCCTGGATTGGCGGGGAACTGCCACGTGAAGCTGTTGGAGCCGCCCGTGGTCAGCTCCACCTTGAACTTGGAGATGCCGCCACTCAGCTTGATTTCCACACCGGCCTTCAGCGTGCCCTCGGCCGATGAGAAACCCAACGCGCCAAACTTGTCCAACACCGGCACCTTGATCTCGCCGCCAGCGGAGATCACCGACGTGGCCTTGGCCGTGTCGTTGATGTAGCGGATCGCGCGGCCGAAGACCGGGAGATTGACGGAACCGGATAGCGCAGGCACCAACGTCACGATGCCGACGTCCTTTTGCTCGATCTTCCCCTCAATGCCGAGAATGACGTCCGCACCGTCGAACAGCAGGCCACGGCCCGAGACCTTGTCATCGACCAGCCGCCCCTCCCCTCCAATCTTGACTCCGATCTCACCCGGGCCGGCTTTGAAACCCGCCGTCCCCGTCATCACCACCTTGTGGGACCCGGTTGACGTGGACTCGCCCAAAAAAGAAAACTGTGTGGGCGGAATGCCAAACTCCCGCCCGCCAATCACCGGAAAGAGCCCCCAGGCCGCCCAAAGCGCTGGCCCCAGCGTGGCCTCATCGACAAGGATCTTTAGCGGCTCCTCCGGCCATGATTTCTCGAGTTTGTAGGTGTACATCTTGTCACCGAACTCGATCGTCAGCGGCTCGAACTCCCGCAGCCATTCCGGAATGGGCACCACCCGCGGACTGAAGGTCACCGGCTCCGACGCCAGGCCGTCGCCATTGACCGCGCGCACCGTCAGCACATTCCCCGCCAGGGTCAGGTTCGGCGGCAGATCCACGCCCATGTCGTAGGTCTTCGTTCCCCCCAGTGCATTGGCCGGGAGGGTCATTGGCATGCCACCATTGATCGTAAACTCCAAGTCCCCAATCGGCGCCCCATTCCAGTCCACGGACACCAGGTAATTGTTCGCCACCGAGGGTGGTGCGAGGAAAAAGTTTCCGTACTCTGAAGTGAGCCCGGTCACGACGGGCGCATTCAGGCCCTTGTTCTCCACCAGCCGGATGTCCTGCGTGAGGTGTGACCGGTTCTCGAATTCCACCACCTTGGTGACGCTGTGGTAACTGGAGTGTGTGCAGGACAGACTGGTCTGAGTGAGATGCTCGGAAAGGACTTGGTAAAAGCCTTCGCCGTTGGTGCCGACCATCGTGCTGCCGCCGAGATCCACCATCGCACCCACAATGGGCGCGCCGGTCATCGAATCTCGCACATAGCCACGGATCTCGACCTGCTCATCGGGGATATACGGATCGGTGGGATGCAGCGGCGGTTGGGCGTCATCGTGGGGTGGCGGAGCGACGGACGCGTCGATGCAGGGAGGATAGCTAGTCACCGAGCTGATTGTGCCATCCGGTGCATAAGAAAGCCATTCGCCGCAAGGCTGGTAGTGAATCACGGACTCCAGATCACCGTTTGTGTCATAGTATGCCGCCCCTCCGTATTGCCCAAGCCGCGTTAGATTTCCCGCCGGATCCCACTCCCGGTGCGGCCCATGCGGTTGGCCATGAAAGTAGTTCGTCTCCATTGCCATCACGTCAGGATAGCTGTGATACGTGCGATCAGGGCCATGAATAAATCCGTTGAGGAAAAAGCGTTCGAGGCCTGTGCCAGTGGTCGGGTCTCGATACCATTGGCGTCCGTGAAAGACGGGGGCATGTTCCAGTTCTTCAATGTCATCGTAGTTGAAAGGTGACCCAAAGGGACTTATCCCCCGGTATTGGTAAGCAGGCTCGCCCAGATGATTGACCCCGTATCCAAGGAACTGGGACTCCGCGTCTATCTGACCGTCCCCGTCTTGGTCGATCCGCTGAAGAGGCGGTATGACGATGTCGTGATACCAACCGTAACCGTGCAAGATCCCGTTGGAACTGCCGAGGAAATTGCACAACTCACCCGGATCGACCTGACCGTTTCCATTGTTGTCTTGATAGCCATAGGCCGGACGGTAGTAGAAAGAAAATGGCTTTCCACTGATGGAATCGAACTGAGTGTACACCACGTTAAACTGCACTTGCGGTGCGTTTGGATGGGGATGGGGCGGACAGGAACTCTGGTAAGGAACCCCAACGGGAGGCCAGGGCGATATTTCGATGGCGAATGCCGTGCTCGTAATCATCACTGCTGCGACGAGGACGCTCCAGACCTTCACCGGGCCTTTGAACGAGAAATCACTCATGATACCAAGAGGGATGCGGGCTTAGAGAGTCTTGTTCCCCTGCAAGCCAACGGGTTATGACAAGCGTACCGATCGGCCCCGTCCGGTTCAAGACTAAAATCTCGCAGTCCATCCCGGTGAAAATGCCGGGATAAAAGTCGCTGTACCAACGTTATCCTCTCATGCCATGCACCCGCCACGGAGCTTCGACAAGCCCACTCACCCCGCGGTTGAGGTCATCTTGGCATTGCAACGTTCACCCGGAGATCACTCCGCAGACGGGTTTGGCACGCACGGACGCCGGTGGACACGCGCCTCATTCAAGCGTCCACTTGACGGTCACACATGCTCCGGGAAGAAATGAAAACCACGTTAAACGCCTCCAACCCATGAAAGCCCTTTACCTTACTTTCCTCGGCCTCGTCGCCACCGCCGCACTTCTGTCCGCCGCCGAACCCGGCACTCCGAACTCGGTCCCGATCGATCTCACTCCCACGCCAGGCACCTTCCAGATTGTCTCGGAAGGAGATCCCGCGCCCGCACCTGCAGCACCCATCACGCTGAGCCCCTGGCCGGAACCAAAGCCGGTCAAGATCTGGCCCGAGGGCCCCAAGGAACCCGAGGGATTCGAACCCAAACCGGAAGGACTGGCTCCCGACAAGGGCGACGGCGTCCAGCGCGTCGCCAGCGTCAATTTCCCCGAAATCACCGTTTACGCTCCCGGCACCCCCAACGGCACCGCTGTCGTGGTGTGCCCCGGCGGTGGCTACAACATCCTCGCCATTGAGCACGAGGGAACCCAGGTCTGCTCCTGGCTCAACTCCATCGGCGTGACGGCCGTTCTCCTGAAGTACCGTGTTCCACGCCGCGATGCGAACAACCCCAGCCGTGAACCTCTGGCTGACGCTCAACAAGCAATTCGGGTCGTCCGGGAGCACGCCGCCGAGTGGAAGATCAACCCAGACCGCGTCGGCATCCTCGGCTTCTCCGCAGGCGGCCACCTCAGCATCCTGACCGCCCTTCACAGCGAGGGAGACGCAGTGCCCAACTTCGCCATTCCCATCTATCCTGCCTACCTCATCGACGAGAAGGGTGACGGCGGTCTTCTTCCCGAGATCGCCGTGACCGACACGTCGCCTCCCATGTGCTTCATTCACGCCGGAGACGACCGCCACAGCGCCGCTGGCAGTGCCCTGATCTATCTCGAACTCAAGAAGCGTGACATCCCCGCCGAACTCCACATTTACGCCAAGGGCGGACACGGGTTTGGAATGAGAGAGAACGGCCAACCCGTCAATGATTGGCCCGCCCGCGTCACGGGTTGGTTTTCGGAGATGGGCTGGCTTGAGTGAGCAGTCGTCTCATTCCACCCACTCCTCGCCCACATCAGGACATCCCTCGCAGGGCAGAAGGCAAATGTAGGCCAAGGGCTTCTCGTTCTCCCAGGGAGGGAGGAGGTTGATCCGCTCATGCCGGTAGTCACCGCCCTCGACGTCTTCCAGGATGTCGAGCCGCGCGAGCCCGGCATCGTCCACCCTCCACAGCTCACCTCGAATGCTCAGCCCGTTCCCCTCAACCGCGTACATCCCCGGATAGCCGCCCAGATCATGCATTCTGAAATCTGGCTGGGTCGTCGCTTCACCGACAAAAAAACCACCCCGCATCCAGCCATGATTGCGGCAGCCTCGCTTGAGCGTGCCATAGACAAAAACAAGGTGCTCTCCCAGCACGGACATGGTTCGACAGATCCTCCGGTCATTTCGCCATCGGCGCGAGCTCCAGCTCCTGATCGGCATCCGCCCACATTTCCTCTTCCACCTCATCCTCCTTGAGCGGCGCAAATCGCTCCGCCCGGAATCCCAGCTCCTGCTTGAGGGACGAGTGCGGGTCATCGGGATTGTTCAACTCCTTCAGAAGCACAATGAAGTCCACCTCGGCAGACTTGATCTGAAGATTGGCGTCGGCATCCACCTCGAACTTGGGGTTGGACCTTCCCATGCCAATCGAACGCACGGTATAGATCTGATTCCGCTTCGGCAACGACCGGTAGAGATCGTAAACCCATGGTTCAAAGTCGTCGTTGATGCACACGATGCGCTGTCCGGTCTGATACATATCCTTGAGTGATTACTTCCAGCCCTTGAAGGCGGCTGACCAATCGTCTTCTTTGAACCCGACGAGGCCCAGGCCTTGCTTGGCGTCGATGATGAAGGGCCGCTTGATCAGATTTCCGTGGGTTGCCAGCAGGCCAAGCGCCTCCTCCGACGACATCGTCGGCAACCGCTCCTTCATCCCCATGGCCCGATAGTCCTGGCCCGAAGTATTGAACAAGCGCCGCAGTTCTCCGCCCTGAAACTGGAGCATGCCCTTGAGTTCCACCTTCGAAGGAGGACGCTCACGGATGGCGATCTCTTGATACGAAATGCCCTTTCCGTCCAACCACTTCCGCGCAGTCCGACAGCTGGAGCAGCCCGAGTAGGCGTAGAATTTCAGCATGCGGCACCATTGCCGAAAACGACCGACTTCGCCACTGACAAAGCCCGGATCACGACATCACTTCACATCCCGCCACAACCACCGAAGTGCGTCTGGCAGGAGGGGAGCCATGCCCTTGCTCCCATGGAAGCACTGGGTCCAATCCAGCCGGTAGTCATAGCCCATGTACTCCAGAGCCGCCGCCATCCGCTTGTTGGCAATTGGCCAGTTGCCGTAGGCATTGTCGAGATCGTTGTTGCCGTCCATCGTGTAGATCCGGATGGGTTTCCGCTCGGTGATTCGGATCTGGGCGGGATAGACATGGCCGCCGCGAAGGTCCACGAAACTCCCCACCCAGGACAAAACTTTGTGGAACTTGTCGGGGCGCTCCCAGGCCGCCGTGAACGAACAGATACCGCCCGAGGATCCACCCGCAATCCCCCAGGCCTCAGGCTCCTCGCGAAAGGCGACCTGATACCGCTTTTCCACCTCAGGCAGAATTTCAGTGAGCAAAAATGTGACGTAGGCATCGCCAAGGGAGTCATATTCAACCCCCCGATTGGCCGCCTTCCCGCTCTTCGGCTGCTCAGGCTTCCGGCCAGGGTCGATGAACACCCCAATGGTGACCGGCATTTCCTTGGAATGGATCAAGTGATCGAACACCACCGGCACCTTCATCTGTCCCTTCGGGTCCGCATGGCGCGATCCATCCTGCCACACCATCAGGCAAGCTTTGTCGCCAGCTTGGTACTGCTTCGGAATGTAAACCGTCACGTCCCGTACCGTGTTCGGAAAAATTTTGCTCTGACTCCACTCGAACACTTCCAAACGCCCGGACGGAACGTCGTCGGAAGGGATGCTCTCAGGCGGCGTGTCATAGTGTTCGATCCGCACCGAGCCAGCCACCTTCGTCTCGCCCGCGACCTCCACACGATAGGTGACTTCAGAAAAATTGGGCATCTCCAGCGCCAGCACCTGCAGACCTGACTCGCCCAATCGCTTCATGCCTCCGATCACGCCGCCATCCTCACGCACCACCGTCGCGGGTGAACTGTCCACAATGGCCCAAGCCACCGTCGTCGCCTCCGATTTGGCGCCGGGGCGCCCTTTCACAAGGTTGTGCCGGCCAAACAGATTCTCCACCCGGGCCGCCAGTTTCATCTCGGCAGCGTCATCCAGATCCGCCGTCAACGCACGACGCAACTCCAACGGTGAAATCCAGCCGCCACCATTCTGAGCCGAGGTGTTGGACGCAGAAATGAATGACCCCATCAGGATCCAACCAACCAACACGAGAGCAGAACGAAGATTCATGAGAAGGGCGCCTGCAAGGTGGGAACCATTCGCCCACTCGCTGACTGGATTGATAACGAAGCCCTTCGTTCCGCCTTGCCGGGAAATGATCCAGAAGCAAAATAACTCACTCACAAGGCCCAGCCACACGCCGAGCTCCCCTAGATCGACGAAAAAACGGGAGCCTCTTTCGAAGCTCCCGTTCTCAAATCAATCTGTGCGGCCCAATCAGGCGTCGACCGCGTCTTCCTTGGCGACCTTCTTCTTCGTGGCACGCTTTTTCTTCGGAGCAGCCTCTTCAACGGCAACTTCCTCAGCTTCCGGCGCGATCACTTCAGGCTCAGAGCTGACAGGCGCGTAGCCATCCACCCACTCGATGAACGCCATCGGGGCAGAATCGCTGCGGCGCTGGCCGAGCTTCGTGATGCGGGTGTAGCCACCCTGACGGTCTTTGCTGGCGACAGCGATGTCATCAAACAACTTCCGGACCGCATCTTGCTGGTGCAGGTATGCGACAGCCAGACGGCGGGCGTGAAGATCGCCCCGCTTGCCGAGGGTGACCATCTTCTCAGCGTAGGGACGCAGGGCTTTGGCCTTGGCCAGAGTCGTGCGGATACGTTTGTGTTCGATGAGGCTGCAGGTCAAATTGGCCAGCAGAGCGTTCCGGTGTGAGGCGGTGCGCTGAAGTTTAACAGTCTTGCGTTGGTGTCTCATGGGATGAGTTCAGAGTCTCCAGTGTGAATCTATGGTCTGGGAAAATTATTCGTCGTCGTCTGCGTCAGGAAGGTGGGCATCCACGAGCTTCGAGAAGTCCATGGCGTCAGCACCGTCATCGTCGTCGCCGAGCATTGTGCTGCGGGCGAGGAGAGAGACACCACCCGGAGTCGGCTCAAGCAGCGAAGCGTCGAACTTCATGCCGAGAGACAGACCAAGCTCGGAAAGCTTCTCCTTGATTTCGGTGAGGGATTTTTTCCCGAAGTTGCGGTAACGCAGCATCTCGGCCTCGGTCTTCATGGCCAATTGACCCACGGAGGTGATGTTGGCGTTGTTGAGGCAGTTGGCGGCACGGACCGAGAGTTCGATCTCGTTGACGCTCATGTTGAGGAGCTTGCGAAGCTCGGAATTTTCTTCCGACTGAGCTTCTGGAGCCGCTTCAAACTCGACGGCGTTGTCGTCGTAGTTGACGAACACGTCGAGGTGGTGACGAAGAATGGCGGCGCTTTGCAGCAGCGCGTCATGGGGGCTGACGCGACCGTCGGTCGAGATGTCGAGGATGACCTTGTCGTAGTCGGTGTTTTGGCCGACACGGGTGCTTTCCACGGCATACTTCACGCGGGTCACCGGCGAGTAGATGGAATCGATGGGGATGACGCCGATGGGGGTGTCAGGACGCTTGTTTTCTTCCCAAGAGGAGAAACCACGGCCAACACGCACTTCAAACTCGCAGTCGAACTTGACCTTGCGGTCCGGGGTGCAGATGACGAGGTCACGATTGATGACTTCGTAGTGATTGTCTTCGATGATGTCGCCAGCCGTGATGGGCTTGTCGGTCTCAAGGTTGATGGAGAGCAGGCGGGGCTCCTTGGCCTCGCTGTGGTGCTTGAAGCGCACTTTCTTCAGGTTCAGGATGATCTGAACGACGTCTTCAACGATCCCGGGAAGGGTGGTGAATTCGTGATCGGCTCCCTTGATCTTGACCGAGGTGATGCTGGCTCCTTCGAGGGAGGAAAGCAGCACACGGCGCAGGGAGTTTCCGATGGTGTGTCCGTAACCGCGATCAAAAGGCTCGGCGGTGAACTGGGCGTAGGTATCAGTGGCGGTGGCCTCGTTTTTGACGAGGCGATTCGGCATTTCGAATCGAGCAAGACGTACTGGCATGGTATGTAGGATGTGACCGGGTTACCTCTGGAGCGAGATCCCCGCCGCTTTTGGAAAAAAGTGGCAGGTCCAGAGACCAACGGTGATTGGAGGACTCGCGAAGGGGCGTGGAGTATGGGAGGAATCGCTCCCAATGCAACTGAAAATCCACGAGGAAATCACAGAACCATTGGAGCAAGTCGAAGAGGCTGTGATAGCGTCCCTCAGATGACTTGGATCGATCTGCCCCCCATTGTTTGGGTCCTCACCGCCATTGTGGGGGGCGGTGGCATCGCGCACGCCATTCTGTATCAGTCGGATGAGCGCAAAGCCGCCTATTGGATTGTTCTGATTCTGGTCCTCCCCATCGCCGGAGCGGCACTCTACCTCCTCCTCGGAATCAACCTCATCCGACGCCAGGCTCGAGAGGCCCGGGGGGACTACGAACTGCGATTTCAGGAACCTTCGCCGGAGGGCGCAGGCTACGCTCCGTCTGAATCCCAAACTTGGGACTTGGGTTCCGCGCTGGACCGGATTTCCCGATTCACGTTGAGTCCAGGAAACTCCGCTGAGGTTTTCTCCAATGGTGATGAGGCGATGCCCGCCATGCTGGAGGGCATCCGCTCGGCGACTCGGTCAATCTCAATGGCGAGCTACATTTTCGAGAGCAAGGGGATTGGCGCTGAGTTCGTCGAGGCGTTGAAAGAGGCCGTCGAGCGAGGGGTCGAAGTTCGGGTGATGGTCGATGGAGCCGGAATGGGATACTCATGGCCGCCCGTCACCCGAGTCCTTCGCAAGGCGGGCGTTCCGTGTCGGCAATTCATGCCGTCCCAGCTGGTGATGAAGTTGATCACGCTCAATCTGAGAAACCACCGCAAGCTCCTCGTGATCGACGGCGCCATCGCCTTCACAGGAGGCATGAACATCCGCGAAGGAAACATGCTTGCGCGGAATCCCAAGCATCCTGTCCGGGACCTGCACTTCCGATTTGACGGCCCCGTCGCAGCTCAAGTGCAACGAGTCTTTGCCGAGGATTGGCACTTTTGCTGTGGCGAAGTCCTGGAGGGCGAGACTTGGTTCCCACCGCTGGCAACCCGGGGAAGCATCGCCGCCATCGGCATCGTAGATGGCCCCGACGAAGACATGGAGGTGATGCCCGTGGCTCTTTTTGCCGCCCTGAGCAGCGCCCGACATACGGTGAAGCTGCTCACCCCCTACTTCCTGCCCACCGACATCCTTCTGGCCGCCCTGCGACTCTGTGCCCTGCGAAACGTGGAGGTCACGATTCTGACCCCATCCTGCAATAACATTCCCGTCGTCCACTGGGCCTCTCAAACCTTCTATCGCGACCTGCTGTTGGCAGGATGCGAGATCTACGAGTCCCCCGCCCCGTTCGATCACTCCAAGCTGATGGTGATCGATGACGAATGGGCCATTGTCGGATCCACAAACTGGGACCCCCGGAGCCTTCGCCTGAATTTTGAGTTCAATCTCGCCACTCGCGACGTGACCTTTGCCCACCGACTCACGACCATCTTCAACTCAAAGCTTCACGAGGCCCAGCGCATCACCTTGCCGGATGTGGAGAAATTTTCGATCGCTCAGCGATTCCGCAATGGCATTGCCCGGCTGTTCAAGCCTCTGCTCTAGCATCCCACCGTCGGACACGCCCCGGCGCACAGGCCCAGGTCGCGAGATGTCTGGCCTCTGAACGATAGGCACCACCCGCAGCCCAATGGGAGAAGGCAGGCAAAACCCACCTCTCCTCGCCACCCGTCAAACACTCCTGAACCATGGCGGGAAGCTTCAGCCGCAACCCGGCGCCGTCGGCGATCCGAACGGCCGGGTGCGCGTGCCCCACGACATGAATCAACCGTGAACCGGCGTCCACCTGCTCCGCTCGAATTGCTTCAAAACGATCCCCATGGTGAAACAGAAACACGCCCTCTTGGTGCCATGCTCGAAACTCCATCTCCCGACACAAGGCCGCCCGGTCGTGATTCCCCCGGAGACAGACCACTCGATTCACCTTTTCTGCCAGTCTCTGGAGCAGCGCAGACGTTTGCCCGGCCGAACCCGAGCCATCCATGACATCCCCAACGAGGATCAAACACTCGGGTCGATAGTCCTCCACCAGTTCCATCAGGGCGGACTCGCATGCAGCCATGCCCCAATCCGGCAAAAGCGCACCGCGAGCGCTGCGATGGCGTTCGTAGCCAAAGTGCAGATCAGCCACGGCCATCCAACCGGCCTCAGGATGAACAATGGCACGCCGATGATCCAACACGACGCCCTCTCCCACCTTTGCGGTGGCATCCTCTCTGGATTCTGTTACCGATGCGGCCACTTTTTTTCAAAACCGACAACACGAACCATGGAACCTCAAGAACATTCCGAATCCGAACTCCTGCAATTCCGACGCGACAAGCTCGAAGGCTTGAAACAGCGCGGCATCGCTCCGTTTGGTGGCAAGTTTGAGGTCAGCCATGATCCCGGCGCCCTCAAAGCAAACTTTGAGGAGGGGCTTTCGGTTCGTGTCGCGGGACGGATCCTATCCCGCCGCGTCATGGGCAAGGCTTCCTTCCTCGATCTGGGTGACATGTCCGGCCGCATCCAATGCTACCTCAGCAAAAGCGACGTCGGTGACGAGCCCTACGCGCTCTTCGGCGACCTCATCGACATTGGCGACTTCATCGGTGTGATCGGCGAAACCTTTGTCACCAAGCGGGGTGAGCGCTCCATCCACGTCAAAGAGTTTGTCCCACTCACCAAGACGCTTCGCCCTCTTCCGGACAAGTGGCACGGCATCGCGGATCGCGAGATCAAGTACCGGCAGCGCTACCTCGACCTCATCTCCAACGAGCGCAGTCGCGAGGTCTTCGTGGCGCGCAGCCAAATGATCGCCGAGATCCGGAACTACCTCCAGCAACGCGACTTCCTTGAAGTCGAAACGCCGATGATGCAGGACGTTCCAGGAGGGGCTGCGGCTTCGCCCTTCGAGACCTTCCACAATGCTCTTGGCATGCCGCTTTACCTGCGCATCGCTCCCGAGCTCTTCTTGAAGCGGCTCTTGGTCGGTGGGTTCACCCGGATTTTCGAACTCAACCGCAACTTCCGCAATGAGGGGCTCAGCCGCCGCCACAACCCCGAGTTCACCATGCTGGAGGCCTACTGGGCCTACGCCGATTTCGAGCAGATGGCGGATCTCGTGGAAAGCATGGTCTGTCACCTCGCGGAGAAGTTCTGCGGCGGACTCCTTCTCGAACACAAGAACGACGTGGGTGAAGTCACCCGCACGATCAACCTCCAGCGCCCTTGGAAGCGCGCCCGCTACACCGATCTCCTCAAGAGTGTCGATCCCAAGTGGTACGACTACACGCCGGAGGAACGAAAAGCGCGTGCGGCCGAACTCGGCGTCGAGATCGGGCCAAACTTCGAGGACTACGAAGTCACCCAGCACGTCTTTGAAAAGCTCATTGAGGAAAAGCAGTTCGATCCTCTTTACGTCACACACGCACCGAAGGAGCTCGTTCCGCTGGCCAAGCAGAATCCCGAAGACGACTCCATCGTGGACGTGTACGAACTCGTCATCAACGGCCAGGAGATCTCCCCCGGGTACTCCGAGCTCAATGACCCCATCGTCCAGCGCAAGCGCCTCGAAGAACAGGCGGGCGAAGAGATCCAAAAAATCGACGAAGAGTTCATCACCGCTCTCGAGCACGGCATGCCCCCGGCAGGCGGCATCGGCATCGGCATCGACCGCCTCGTCATGATGCTCACCGGAGCCGAAAGCATCCGCGACGTCGTCCTCTTCCCGCAATTGAAGCGAAAGAGCTGACACCCATATCAGACGGGTTCCATTAAGAGGCCAATCGCCCCCATTTCCCTTAGGTGAGTCAGCAGACGTGATTGCCCCACGACAGGTCACGGCTTGGCGACCCGAAAGAAATACCGGGGCATCGCTCCGACTCCTGGCACCGTGATGCTCATGTCGCTGCCTGTTCCCTGGAGCAGCGTTCCGAGATCGTCCCAGCGCAACAAGTCTTCCGAATACTCGATGCGATAACTGGCACCATACTGCGTGCCGAACTGCATGTGGAAATCCTGATTGGCTCCGTCATGGGCCTGTGAGGTGATTCGAAAATTCTGCTGCGGGCCGAACGCCTTGGCCGGTGTCGCTGCGGCATCCATGTGCATCAGGCCGTTCCGCGCACGAATGACATAGGAGGCACCACTGCCTGTGGCTAGACCTGCGTCACTGAACTCCGTCGTTGCGCTTCTGCCGACCCATTCAAGGCCGCCGGTGGCAGTTGTTCGACGGAAGATGTCGTAGTAGTCGGCATTGGCCACCACTCCCCAGGACAGATTCAAGCCAAATTCGTCCGCATCGGGCACATTCACCACCGCGCTGCTGGAAATGGCCCGGGTGTCAAAGCCGGTCGAAAAATGCAAGCGCGCTGGTTCCGAGCTCAACCGCTCTCCATTACGGTTTTTGGCAAAAACCTCGCATACGAATGTCTGGCCGTAGGGCAATGAATTCAGGGTGATCTCCGGCGTGGTGCCAGGAAGAGGTTCAACGTTTCCGCTACTGAGAACGGCACCATCTCCCTGGCGAAGTACCACGTCATAGTGTTCGAAAACACTGGCGACACCCACCGGCAGGGTCGCTGTCCACTGCACGGTATGAGCGTTCCCTGCCAGAGTTTGATAGGGGCTGTTCACAAAGGTTATTCCCAGTGGCAGCAGCGGGCTTACAGTCACGGCTGTTTCTGGGCCAGGGGTGGCCACTGCATCGCCTAGGACGGTGGCGATAGAGTAGCTGTAGCCTTGTTCGAAGGCGACGGATTCATCCCGATAGTTGGAGGACTGGCCGGACCACTTCTTCTACACTATCGGTGCGGATGTCCCGGCGGAAAACAGCATAGAGGTCCGCGCCTGGGACGGCGGTCCAGGACAGGTCCACCCACGGCAGTGCCGTGTCCCTCGCCCCAAGCGTTGTGGTGGGAGCCCCTGGAGTTGCCAGCGCCACGAGCGCGGTCGTCTTGACGGTGGAGACAAACTCCAGTCCTTCCCAAAGCGCGATCACCTTCCACTCCAGTTGGGTATTACTGCCAACATTCACGTCGAGTGTTTTGTCCGTCGTGACCCCCAGCACCCCATAATTTCCTGTGCCATTCCAGCGACCAAGCAGAGAATACGAGATGGAAGGGGAGACAAGCTGGTTGGTCCCCCAGCTCAAGCGAATGACACGAGAGGCATCCGAATAGTAAGCTGAGGCTCCAGGGGGGCCGAAGCCTGAATAATCGAACGCAAAGCGATTTCCCGTGATGGTAATAACTTGGGGTAAATCGCGAAACACCCCACCGCTTTCCAGGCGTACTTCAAAGCTGCCTGTTAGCAGAGAGGTATCTAGGGCGTAGGTATTGCCGGTGGCGCTGCCTGCCTTGCTCCATTCTGTATCGCCTTGGGGACGAATGAGAATATTGTAAACGCGGAAGGAGTCGGAAGGGGTGGCGGTCCACGTCAGCAGCGCTGCTGTGCCCATGGGGATGCTATAGGCATTCGCTGCGAAGCTGGGCAAGGTGAAGGTGCTGCTGCGGGTCAACACCTTTTCAGCGACCCCTCTGTTCCCGCTCTGGTCGTAGGCTTCCACGCGCAGGATCAGACTCGGCACGGTATCCGCAAACGTGTAGCTCAGGCTGGCAGGCAGGGCGCCGCCTGTGTAGCTGCCGATCTCGGTGGTCACACCACCGGCGATCTTCAAGACCTTCAACGAAGCCAACTGAGCGAGGTTGTCACTCATGGTCCACGCAATGTCTTTCGGCTGTCCCGTGACAAATGAGATGTCCGCCGTGGTGATCTGAACGGCAGGGGCCGTGAGATCTCCGCCCATGTAACCGATAGCCAAACGATCCCGAGTCGCAATGGCAACCCATTTTCCAGACGACACCGCTGAGTTTCTCCCACTCTCGTAGTAGTCTCGGAAAAAAATCCGCTCCTCGATCCCGGTTGTGCTATTGCGGCGAATTACCACGCGATTGTAATTCTCACCTGGAAAGCCTCCCTCAATGCCCATCCCCACAGCAAACGCTACATCTGAAAAGGCAGAAACTGCTGGATCCTGGATTCTAGCATGCCAGCGAATAGCAGCTCCGTTCCCGGCATACAAATCCACGATTTGCATGCCCGAGTCAAAGCCAGCCCGAGCACCGACAACGGACGGCGTCGATGATTCGAACCGGACAATTCCAATATAGGGCCAAGTATTGACGGTGGAAGTCACGGACTTGGTACCTGACAGGGCATAAACACCCGTCTCGGTGTTGAGATGGGTTCCATAGTCCACATGCAGTCCGTAGTAAGCTGAATGCTCCACAAAAGGGAGGATCGAAGGGAGGACGCGCTGGATTCGGCTCCGCCACGTGCCGCTTCCACCGCTACTGCGTGTGGAACTGGCCACATAGAGCTCGCTTCCGATCCGGGCAAACTCCGGCTGGTTGGTTTCAGTGACAGGAGCGGGCAGCGTAAGGACAGATTGCGGGGTTCCCATGGTCGTACCCGACATCGCTGCCATGGACACTGCCGCACCGTTGTGAAGCAATAAGTAGGCTGTCGATCCCAGGACTTTGAGATCATCGAAGGCGTATGCCGATGACAAGGGGGTCTGGGTAACCTGCTTCGTCACGCGGTCGTAACTCGCGTAGTAGTAGTCCACTCCGTAGTGCGGCACCGAGCCGCCTAACACGTCGTCCAAGAGGTAAAACGAATCCAACCGGTAAAGAGCATGCACTGCAGTGTCACCCTGCCAGTCCACGGCCGTCGGAGTGATGCTGAGGGAGCGCGCCCAAGCGCCGGCGGGCCAATCAGGCTCTGGCGGCGTCGGCACAGTAATATAGTTGTGAAAGGGAGCTGGAAGCTCGGCAGCAGAGACTGCAATGGTGCCATTGGTCGTGTCTTCGACGGAGGCATAGTGCAATCCTGGAACCTCCGCTTGCACACGCACTTTGAAGTAGCCTCCAGGCACTGCGTAGGCCAGATTTGGAGGAATCGTGACGGTCACAACCGGAGGAACTTGAATGCCATCTAGTCCCATCCAAGCCGGATCGACTGGCAGGGGGCCTGAACCGTTGGAGAAGGCGAAGTTCCCCGGTGTCCAGCGAACATCGAACACCCGCTCGGCAGAAGAGGGACCGTACCAGTAGTTGATCGTGACATTCGTAATGCGCATGCCCGGTGCCTTGGTCACGGACAAAGGGAAACGCAGTTGATCGCCCACCCGATAGGCGGGAAACTCGGTCGCCCCCGCGTTGACTACCAGGGTGCCGTCAAGAACGGTCATTAGCTCTGATGTCACGACCGTCGTGGCACCCACATCATCGAAGGCAGTCATCCGAATTTGGAGGGTTGAGGTCTGGGGAAAACTCGGGCCAAAAGTCCATTCCACGCTGCCTTGATTCGTGGCCACCGTTGCGCCCGAGTGTGCCATCGAGGGAAAGTTCGCGTAGTACGTGGTGTTTCCCGTGTAGTCGTCCAAGACCGTCCACGGGGCGGCCCCGTTCGGGCGATACTCCAACAGGACCCGAGTGGTGCGAATGTCATCAACGATACTCGTCGCAATGATGAACTTGCCTCCCAGTGCCGCGACCGGCTTGTTGGATGTGTCGCTGCGGATCTGCCAATTGACCGTGGGGCCGCCTTGATTGGCGTAGTTGATCGAGTGATCAACCGATGCCTGAGGCGTTGCGATCACGTATGGTGAAGACTTGAACCGGAGTATGCTGGGGCCGGTCACCAAGACATCGTCATAGGTGACGCCATTGTTGGGATTGGTGAACCCTTCCGTCTGGAAATAGGCCACCACATTGGTGGTGGTGCTCTGGCCAGGATCAAGGGCGGGGACATTGCCCCAATCGTTGTATCTGAACGGAGACTCGATGCCATTTTTCACATACCAGACATTGATGAGATTGGGTTCGGAACGCTCGTTGCCGTTATTGGTTACTGTGACTTGGTATGTGATGCGTTCATGAGGGCGCAGGTCTCCGCTGAGCTTCACCACATCGCTCAGAGTAAAGTTTCCGCCCACGTTCTCTGTCGTAAAACTGTAAATCTGAGTGGCGGGCCAGGTGCCTCCATAGTAGTCGAGCCAGCGCCCCTCCTCCTGAACCACCGCACGCCAGTAATAGCGGGTATTTGGTTTGAGCGGGTTGGAACCCCATTCATCCGGGTCGAGGCGCGTCATATTCAGGTAGGCTTGCTGGCCGCCGTGGCCAAAATATCGAATGGTACCGGGGCTCATGGCCGGATCTTCGGAAATCTCAAAGGCGGTGTAAATCGAGTCGCCATCTGGGTCCGTACAGTTGATTTCCAGAGCAGGCAGCTTCGTCACGCCAACCGCGTTATGAGAAGGAAAGACGGGATTGCTCACGTCAAACACAGGCCGGTCCTGAATATTGACGCGAATCGAACCCACATTGCTCCAGGTGCCCGTGCCCACATGGTTCACGCCTCGCACCCGGAAATAATACGTCGTGTTGTCGGCTAGGTCCGTCGCCGTGTAGAACACGTTTTCATACATGTTCAATCCGGGAGCGGTATTGCCCGCATCCACCAGTGTCGCTCCGGTGAAGTCGGGATTCGTGGCCCGCTCGACTTCATACCTCACCACATTGTCCTGGTCCAGCCGGTCATTCACACGCCGCCAAAACAACTGGACCTGCGGCACACTCACCTCGAAGCCATTGAAGACCAGACTTGGCGCGTAGGGAAGTTCAGTGCTTTTCGGAATTGAAGGGACGGGTGTGTAGACCACGGAGACCGGGACTCCATCCTGGGGTAAAGACGTCCCGTCCTGAACTCTCAATCGAAAGTATGTCAGTGTCCTAAACTCACTGCCTGCAATGGTCACAGTTTGATTTCCAGTCCGATTCGCGCTGGTCACCGGATCAATGGTATGGACCACTTGATTCCAGATGGATCCATCGGGTGAAGCTAGAATCCATGCCCGTGAGGCCATGGCACCGAGCTTGTAGTTGATCGAGAAAACGCCGGAAGCTCCACTGTAAGCAACGCTCATCTGACCTGACACGACCGCCGTCTGAGAGAGTGCGGGTGACACGGTGACAGTGATAGTGCCAAATGTCACATTTCCGCTCTGCGATGTGGCTTGCACAAAAACAAGGACTTGGGTTTTCTCACTAACCGAAGGTGCCGTGAACCGAACCTTGCCGTGCCGGGGAGCCAAAGATTCGAGGCGGCCGCCATATGCAGCCCAGTAAAAATCGATTGGATTGCCAAGGACATCAACCTGACCTCCGCCCCCCCATGTGACGGACTCACCCGAGTTCAGCGCCACCTGAATGGACTGCGTCAACGTTGTCGACAGCACCTGCTCGGAAGTGGGCGGCGGGATCGGATTGTCTCCGATGACAATCACGTCCACCGGGGTGCAAAAAAGGCTGGATGTAGCCACCAAGCAGGAGGCAACTATGAATCGGAATGACAAAGTTTTGGGTCTCATGGAAGAGTGCGGTAGAGAAGGTTTTGCTTCAGAAAAAGGAACAGATTGGCGACTATGACAGAGGCTTCTCCCCGGTCTAAAACATCGTCCGTATTCCGTGCCATGGGCATCCCAGAAGGCACAATGGCCTCAGCCTTTTCCGCTGTGTCACGCCATGGGATTTTGCGGAATATTGGCAACTTCTGAAGGGACTGCAGGCTCGACACAAGGGCTGAATTCGTTCCGGTGGTTGGCGGCGGCGCAATCACAAAAGTTGGAGGTTTGAATGCCCCGTCCATGTAGCTGGTCAGTCCATTTGCAGGAAGCTTGAACGCCTTCATTATCATCAGGGCGAGTTCGCCCGAGGTCACGCTGTCTGCCGGCCTGAATTTTCCATCTGAGGGTGCTGCATTAACCACGCCATTGGCCGCCAGAGTGAAGATGTTGTCACGATGTGGATTGTTCGCGTCGATATCGACGAAAGCGTAGGACTGAAGCGGAGAGGGCAGACACTGCGTTGAGCCCGGTCCGCGGATTCTGTTCAAGGTTTTGGCCACCCCCACCAGAAAGGTTGCCGCCTCATCGCGGCGTAGTGCATCGTTCACGCCAAAGAAAGTTGGGGATTTGCCCACAGAAAGCCCGGCGTTCACAAGCTCCACAATATAGACCTCGTATGCCGTACTGGCCTTCACGTCCGAGAATTGCGTTTTGGCAGTGAAACTGTCCATCACCCCAATGGTCAGCTTCAACCGGTTGATGGAAGGCAGACTGAGATCCAACCGCGAAGTTTCAAAATTGGCCAGGGAATGGCAGACGGGATACCCTCCCAAGACAGGAACCCATGCAGGCACCCGATCAACCACATCCGACGGCTTTACTCCGACGGGTATTGACGTCGCGATTAGGATGTCGTTTTTCAAGGCCATGATTTGGGCCAGCAAACTTGGAGGGTGTGAAACTGCGTCTGCTGTGAAAAAAACATCCGTTGTTTGAGCAAACAGATTCAGAAGAAAAGGTCCCTGTGAACGTGACACCCGGTTTGCCACTGGAATTTGCGAATAGAGCTTGGCGTTCAAAAGCGGCGCATTAAAAGCGATCGCATCCTTACCACGAACCGCCGAAACATACAGGGCCTGTGCGCCGCCCAACGAGTGACCTGTGGTCCTGACCGTGTAGCTTCGATTGTTTGCCACGGCCTGATCTAGGTATTTAAGAGCCTGGTTAAACGGTTCGGGAATACCACCCTGCGCCAGATCCCAATCCGTTTTGAGATCGTCAGGCAGTGTGGATGCGAGCGAACCACCTGAGTTCTTCAACACAGCCAACCCCTTCACAATCGCAGCGACATCCAGAATTCCATTCCTGATTTGACTGCGCATGGAGTTGATGAATGAAGGCAAAGTGACTGGTTGGCCTTGGGACAGACGTTCCAATTTTTCGGCCGGCGAATCATAGCCTGGGTCCGTACCTGCGTAAGCCACCACCACTTCTTTCGCCGAAATGGAACGGTACGTTTTGGCCTGAAATCCCGTGGCCGAGTCGGACTGCGTGTCAATCAAGGTGTACCCCGTTGGCAGCCC
>CAXBNA010000048.1:0-32635 GCA_963976915.1 uncultured Verrucomicrobiales bacterium | reverse complement strand
GTGGCAGCTGTAGCACTTGGCCTCGAGGATCGGCTGGACTTGTTCGAAGTAATCGACGGTACCGCCCTTGGATTCGGCCAGTTGGCTGCTGACCCGAGCGATTTTGGCGTTGAGGAAGAGGTCGACTGTGTTGTTGGCGGGCTGGCCCTTTGCAGGGGGTGGCACGGCGATGTCTGGTGCCGAGGCGAGATAGTCCGCAGCTGCTTTCCGGCGTTTGGCCCAGTATGGGGCGGCGTCTTGACGCATCTTGGCCCGGTTGCTGGCATTCACTTGGGCATAGTGCTTCTGGCGTTCGGATTCATAGATGGCCCAGCCTTCGTCGGAGTAGGGGATCACGTCCTGGGTCGGCGTGAGCAATTGCCACGATTCCGTGCCTTCGGGCGACCAAGCGATCACAGTTTCGCCAAGTTCGGGTCGGCGGAAGCTCTTGCCGATGGCACCGCCCACCAGCGTCTCGAGCACGACGAAGTGCGAGCCGCCTTTGGATTTGAACTCGCACCAGTCTTCGCGATTACCCGGAGGAGCGAAACGGAAATCGGGACCCAGATCGAGGTAGTCGGCCTGAATGTCGAGGCTGTGATGACCGTCGCTGCTTTGAGGGTTGAAGGGCGTGGTCAGAACCAGCTTGTCGTCGATGTAGAGCCGGGAACCGCCACGACTGCGCAGGAGAAGGCGATGGGTGCCTTTCGGAAGTTCGACGACGGAGGCCGCGCGAAGCAGGTGGGGATTGGCTCGCTCACCACGGACACCGGTGGAGATGTAGCGATGCGGTTGTTCAAAGAGGCCGAAGGCGCGTTCGGTGTAGGTCTCCGACGGTTTGGCGGGCTCGTCCGGCCAGGCCTTGGCGGTGGCGGGAATGTTTTCTTCGCAAATCTGGATGAGGACTTGGCCCTTGGGAACGTCTTTGCGGACGACCACCGGTGGCGGGGGCACATGTTCGTAGCGGGTGGCGATGACCTTGGCAGGAAGGGTGGCGCGCCAAATGGCCACTTCATCCATCCAGCCCTTGAAGGCGTTGCCGGTTTTGCCAGAGGATCCATTGCCGTTGCCCGTGCCGAGAATGAGATCGTCGTCATCGTTGGCGGGAGCACGGTCCGTTGCACCGTCCATGTCCCAGGTGCCTTTGACCGGCTTCCCGTCGATGTAGCCCTGAAGGCTTGTCGATTTTCCAAAGGTGTAGGTCACCGCGAGGTGATGCCAGCCTGTCAGATTGAAGGTCTCGGTGCTGGTCCAGCGATGCCAGCCTGCGGGCTTGTCCGGCAGAGCGGCACTGGCGAAGAGGAAGTTCAGCTTGGCCTTGCCATTGGCTTCACCTTTGATCCGCAGCGCGTAGTTTTGATTCTTCTTGGATGAGGCGGTGCGGCCTTTGCCGAGGATGTAGTCAAAAGAGTTGGCCCCGATGGATTCGACCCGAACCCAGGCTTCGAGGGTGATCTCGTCATGAAGATCAAAGCGCAGGTCCTCCGCTTTCGGCGACTCCTTGCCAGAAATGGTGAGAACCGGTGCCCCGTTGGTCGAACGGGCAGCGGTGTTGTCGGCTTGGAAGGTCGGATAGGAGGGTGGACGCGGCCCGACTTCTGTGAAGTCGCTGTCGTTGAAGGACCAATGGAGGACCGGCTGAAGGTCGTCCGTCGTGTCATTGCCCCCGGCGTCATTTTGACTGTAGGCGAGGGGTGCGATCACCAGGCTGCTGGCGATGACGAATGCGGAGATGAGGTAGGTGCGGAGCATGAGGGGCGCGATGGCTGAGTGGAGTATGAGCAAACCAACGCGCGCTGCCCAGATCCTTTCGCACAGCTGGCACCTCACTTTCGTGGGGTGCTGACAGAGGCTTCAAACCCTGACCAATCCGCGGCGGATGGCCTCGGCGGTGGCTTGGGCACGGTCGTTTACTTGGAGTTTTTGCAGAATCCGGCTGACGTGCTGCTTCACCGTGTCCTCGGAGATGCCGAGTTGAGCGGCGATCTCTTTGTTGGCGTTCCCTTGAGTTACGAGGGTGAGGATCTCGAGTTCGCGGGTGGTGACTTCGGGCCCGGATTGAATTTCATCGAGTCGCTCCGCGAGTTCGGAGGGAAGACTTCTCTCGCCCCGGGCGACCGCTCGGACGGCCTTGAGCAGGGCATCACGGGAGGCGGATTTTTGAAGGTAACCCAGAGCTCCCGCACGCATTGCGGCGAGGACTTCATCGTCGCGGGCGAAGGTGGAGAATATCAGCACGCGAATGTCGGGCTCTTGATGGATCAAGATGCCCGTGGCTTCGACACCACTGATGCCGGGAAGCTGGAGGTCCATGAGCACCACATCCGGATGATACTTTTCCACCGCCGCTGCGGCGTCCTCGCCACACTCGATCTCTGCGACGACCGAAATGTCATCCTCCAGATCGAGGGATGCAGAAAGGCCGCTACGAACGACAAAATGGTCGTCCACGAGAAGGAGGCGGATCGGTTTCATGAGGGCAAAGGGAATGTGATTGCGACCTGGGTGCCACCTTCGGGGCGGGGCGTCCATACGACTTCAGCGCCAATTTTGCGACAGCGCTCGCGAATCCCCATGCAGCCAAAATGCCCCGGGGCGCCCCGCGTTTGCTCGGGGTCCAGACCGACGCCGTCGTCCGTGACATTCAGGCTGATTTTGTTGGAAGCTTGGCGGAGTTGGATGGTGACGCTGCTGGCTCGGGCATGTTTGAGGACGTTCGTGATCGTCTCCTGCACGATCATGTGGAGGTGATGAACGATGGACGCCGGGAGTCTGGGGAGTTGGCCAGAATCGACGAGACTGATTTGAGGTGCATTGGAAGGCTGTCGACGAATGAGGTCCAGAATGGCTTCCCTCAGATCGGTCGGTGCGTCGGCGTCGGTTCGCAGGTCGGTGAGCAGGTTTCGGGCTTCGGTTTGGATTCGGGTGACGAGATGCCGGGATGTTTCGAGAAGCCGCTGGGTTTTGTCTTCGAGTGGCCGCGAGGTGGCGGCATCCAGGCGAAGCGACAATCCGGCGAGCTCCTGTTCGAGCGTGTCGTGAAACTCGCGTGCGATGCGCTGGCGTTCTTCCAGCGCGGCCTCGCGGGCGATGCGGGTTTCCAGGATGCGCGATTGGCGGGCAATGGCGATCCACACCAGTCCGAGGCCAAGCATCGCGAGCAGAATGGCAACGAGTGTGAAAAGACGTTGGGCCGTCCACCAGGGTGGAGCCTTGAGCACCTGGAGGTCCTCAGGGGATCGAAGGAGAAGCCGAAAACGTTCGGGCTGGGACCGGAAGCCGCGTTCAACGGCAGATTCGATGCGAAGGATGCCAGTGGCGGTAACGAAACTCTGTGGGGCGATATCGGGTGCGCTGCGTCCGGGGAGCGTGGCCACGAGGCGTTCCCCGTCATGCTCCAGCTGCATTTGCCAGCCGTCAGCGCTTCGGAACAGATCGGTGAGTACGCCGGTGAGCGTGATGAGTTCCGCATCGAGTTGGCCGGATTTGAGCTCCTGCCAGGAAGCTTCCATCGGATCCGGCGGTTCACCGGGCGAGGTTTCGAGCACGACGGCATCTTCAATCTCGGCGCTGAATCCCTTCATGCTGGGAAAGCCTGCGATGGTGATGCGGCTTCCGAGCGACGGTCGAGGCCCGGCTTTGGCGAGATCGACGGCAATGGCCACCGGTGACTCCGGGACGGATGCGTCGCGGAGGAAAAGTCGGCCGTCTCTGAAGGCGGCGAGAACGCGGCCCGAAATCCGCACCCGGTGGATGGATTCTGTCCCTTCTGCGGACGGGTCAAAGCGAAGGATGGCCGAGGTGGAAACGATGGGAGTCTCTGAAACAGGGATGGCAGGTCGGACCACTTCCATGTCGTCCCAGCTGGCGACGCGAAGGTAGGGCTGGACAAGTTGGCGGCGATCATTGATTCCGCCTGCGGCAAGACCCGTGACGACGACTTCGGAATCGACCCACTGCGTGTCATCTTGAATGGGCACGGACACGTGAAGTTGAATCTGGCGAGGGCCGATGGCGAGCACGAGCAGAGTTCCGCTTTCATCGAGCGGTGCCTGCCGACGAACGACGCCCTGGACCTTGACCCGCTGGTAGTGAAACCGGCCACTGAACAAGTCGTCGACGGTTGCGTCACGCGCGGGCGGAGGAGCATCCCCCCGTTGGCGGACCTGGATGCTGGCGCGGTCGATCCCCGTGAGGTAGAGGCCGGGGAAGGTCACTCCCGAAACCATCACTCGATCTCCAACCGAAAGATTGGGAGCGGGTTTGATGGGGCGGAAAAACGTGCCGCCGGTTTCGTCTTGAACAAAGATGGTTCCCGCAGACTCGATGAACGAAACCTGCGCCTCGATCTGAACGGGTCGTTCTTCCGCAGCCTCTTCAGCCGAGAGGGAACGCAGATCGATGGCGCGGGTGATGGGAGGAGAGGCGGCCGGTTGTGCCGGTGCAGCCAGGACCCACAGAGAGAGAAGCAGCGCTGTCACGCCACCGCTCCATCGCCGAAGTCGCATGAGCACTGTTCGAGGGTTGGGCACGATCCAAGCATTGGGGATGACGCTCGGTGGGTCAATGCGGACGAGAGATCACTTTGGTGGGGCTGTGCCTTTGGCCCTCCTCCTTGCGCCTAAACCCTGGACGGCTTTGCCTTTTTCACCCTCAGGATCAGCATGATGATCAGGGAGAGAACGATCCCGATGATCAGCGCGCTGGCGACGGATTGGATGAGGTAGGTTTGAAGGCTGAAGCTCTCGCCTGCTTTTTCGGCCAAGGCCTCCACAACCGCGGGTTTGAGGTCTTGTTTCTCAAAGTGCTTCCGCGTCTCACTGACCATGAACTCGGTCCAGCCGGGATTGATCACGGTGAAGTAGCCGACTTGGGCCGCTGCGGCGACAAGGGCGCAGACGACACTGATGCCGGCTCCGAGGCGGACGCCTTTCCAGTAGGGCATGGGGCCCACCCGCTTGGTCTCCATACCCAGAGCGAAGACATAGCCCATGACATTGAGGATCGCAGACACGACGACGACCATTTGGAGGGCGGCGAGTCCGCGGGTGTGCATCCCCATGTAAAAGGAGGCGTAGAGCCAGACGAGATTGACGAGGCCGATCAGGAGGCCCCAGCGGAGAGCGGGATGCATGATGAAAAGGGATTACTTGTACCACTCTGGGGTGCCAAACCAGTCATGCATCTCTTTTTCGAAGGGGGCCACGATTCCTTCAGGCTCGGGAACATGCCCCCGGTCACCCGACTCGATCATCCAGACATTGAGCGCCGCACGCATGCGGATGAGTGCGGCTTGATGCTCGGGATCGGTCGAGGTGGCGAGGTTCCGGATCTCGTGCGGATCGGCCTGAGTGTCATAAAGCTCCTCGTCGGGCAGGCGTTCGGCCATGAGTTGGAGGGGGGCACCGGTGAGCTTGCCTGCGGCGAGGAGTTCGCGCATCAGCGGCTTCACGAGGAAGCACTTCTCCTTGTAGCGATTGAGCGAGAGGAAGCTGACCTCGGGCATGAAGTTGCGGAGGTAGTGGAACCGCTTGTCCCGGACCGAACGGATGCGATTGACCGTTTCGTCCACGCGATCCCGGGCGCTGAACGCGTAGCTGCGCTCAGGGTCCGCTTTCTCACCCAGAAAGGCGCGGCCCTGCATGCCGATGGGGCGCTCAATGCCTGCAAAGGCGAGCGTGGTGGCGGTGACATCGATGAGGCTGATGACTTGGTCGTTGATGGTGCCGGGCTTGAATCCCTCCGGCTGCGGGAAGTTTTCGGGCCAGTGGATGATCATGGGGACGTGGATGCCCATGTCCCAGAGCCAGTGAATGCCGCGAGCTTCGAGGCGGCCGTTGTCGCCGAAAAACATGACGATGGTGTCTTTGTCGAGGCCTTGTTGCTTCAGAGCGGCGAGAACCGTGCCGACGCGGACATCGATGCCACTCACCGAGTTGAGGTAGCGCGCCCATTCTTCGCGGACGACAGGATGATCCGGGTAGTAGGGCGGGGGAGTGACGTTTTCCGGCGTGGCGATTTTCTCGTGGTATTCCTCGCCCACCCAGACGGCGCGGGGTTTCTCTCCCGTCTTGCGGTCGTAGATGTCGTACTCGATCTCCGGTGTGTTGATGGTGGCGAAGAATGGGGCGTCGCCTGCGGTGAGCGCCTCCCAGTCGTCGGTGTCGTAAAGCGGGCCTTCGTTGACGAAGTTGAGGTCCAGTTTGCCCGTGCCGACTTCGGTGCCGCCGATCTCCTTGATGTTTCCGGTGCGATAGCCGACGTCCTTCATTCGATGCATGACCGGTCGGACCCCGGCGGGCAGCCGGTAGTCGTCGTCGCGGTGCGACCGCATGTGGTGGGTGTCCGTCGTCGTCGCGTACATGCCTGTCATGAAGGCGGACCGGCTGGTGGCGCAGACGGGGGCGGTCGCGAAGACATTGACGTAGTTCACGCCTTCCGCGGCGAGCTTGTCGAGGTGGGGCGTTTTGACGTTCTCCTGACCGTGGCAGGCGAGATCGAGGCAGAGATTCTCGCCAATGATCCAGACGATGTTGGGCAGGCGCTTGGCCCCGGAGGTTTGCGCCAGAGACGAGTGAACGGACGCCAGGCCAGCGAGCAGGAAGAGGAAAGCGATTCTCATAGGTACATGGAGGACCGGGAAGGGATCTCCGTGCCCGATCAAACACTGTGAACGGGATGGCCGGGACTGGCCTTGCGACCGAATCGGATGAGGCGGTGCTTGAAACCCACGGCAGAACGGGGGTAAGAGGCGTATGCCTTTGTCCACGGCCCGTTTTTCTCTCCCGCTTTGAAGACCACCCTCCGCGTTTTTTCCTATCTCAAGCGCTACCCGCTGCTCGCGGGGGCTCAGCTCTTCTGTGCGATCACCGGCACGCTGATGGTGATCGTTTTTCCCGCCGTCACTTTGCGCAGCACGCCTTCAACTCGCTCCGAATCCAGTTGAACAACACCTTCGAGCAGCGGGTGATCTATGATCTGCGCAGCGACATCTACGAGCGGCTGCAGATCCTCCCGCTGCGGTGGTTCGACAACCGACCGACGGGCGACATCATGACGACGGTGTCGGAGGACATTCCGGCGGTCGAGCGGGTTCTGATTGATGGGATCGAGCAGGGCTTGGTCTCGATCGTTCAGGTGCTGGTCGTGGGGTTCTTCATGTTCCAGGCGGACGCGACGCTGGCGCTGTATGCGATGATCCCCATCCCATTCCTCGCGGGAGGGGCATTGGCCTACACGATGAGCGCGCGGGACCGGCACCGGAAGGTGAGGAAGGCCAGCAGCGCGATGAATTCGCTCCTGCACGACAACGTGGCCGGGATGCGGCAGATCAAGGCCTACGCCATGGAGGAGGTGGAGCACGGGCGCTTCAATGCCGTGAGTGATGGGCTCCGGCAGGCGACGCTGCGCGTGATGCGGGTCTGGGCCATCTACCGCCCCGGGATGCACTTCTTGACCAGCGTGGGGATGGTGCTCGTGCTGTGGATCGGGGCCAAACAACTGATGCAGGGGAAGATCGAGACCGGCGATTTGGCGGCCTTCCTCCTTCTCTTGAAGTTCTTTTACGATCCCATCGAGAGCCTGCACCAGTTGAATCAGATCATTCAGTCCGGCCGCGCTTCCGGGGACCGGGTGTTCAATGTGCTGGATGCGGAGCCCGAGGACGATGTGGATACCGGTCGGTCGATGGACCGCATCCTCGGTGAAGTGCGTTACGAGAACGTGAGCTTCTCCTACGGCGGGAAAACACCCACGGTGCATCACATCAACCTTGAGGCGAAGGCAGGGCAGACGATTGCCTTGGTGGGTCCGACCGGCGCCGGGAAGTCGACGCTGATCAATCTCCTGACGCGGTTTTATGAGTACGACGAGGGCGTGATCACCATCGATGGCCAGCCCGTGCATGAGCTGAACAAGACCTTCCTGCGGGAGAGCATCGGCTACGTGACGCAGGAGAGTTTCATGTTCAATGGCACCGTGCGCGACAACCTGATCATCGGTCGCCGAGACGCCACCGAGGCGCAGTTGTGGGACGTGCTGGAGAGCGCCAATGCCGATGCCTTTGTGAAACGGCTGCCCGAGGGCCTGGACACCAAGGTCGGCGAGCGCGGGGTGAAACTGAGCGTCGGAGAGAAGCAGCGCTTGTCGATCGCCCGCGCCCTGCTGCGCAATCCTCCCATCCTGCTGCTGGACGAGGCCACGGCCAGCGTGGACACCGAGACCGAGCGCCAGATTCAGGAGGCGCTGGAGCGGCTGATGGATCAACGCACGAGCTTCGTCATCGCCCACCGCCTCTCGACCATTCGCAATGCGGATCGGATCTACGTCCTGGAGCAGGGAAAAATCGTCGAGTCCGGCACGCACGACGAGTTGGTCGATGGCGAGGGCCTCTATGCCTCCCTCTGCCGGTCCTCCCTGATCGCGGCGGGGTAAACGTGGGGGCCGAAAAGAGTGCGACAAGGAAAGTCAGGGACCCGCACAACGAGTCCCTACCCACCCGATGGCCATCATGGATGGTGGGGCCGCCGCTGCGTCGCGGCCCATGTGTCTGCGGGCGAAGGCGGAGGGTGGGGGATGGAGACGTCGCTGGGTCGAAAGCTCGACGAGGAAAGTTTGGGACGCGCGCAGCGCTTCCCTACCCGAGGGTGGGTGTCGCCCCACCCGGCGATGGGCCTCAATTCCGCTTCAGCACCTGAAGGAGTTCGTCGACTTTGTCGGCGATTGTTTGGACGTCGGAGTTGGAGGCGACCAGAAAAGTTGAAAAGTTCCCAGGCAACTTTGGTGGAGGGTGGGGTAAGCGCCCGCTGCGCCCTCAAACGGGATGTTTCAGATCTCCAAAGCATCCGATATGCGAGCGGCGTATCAGATGCCTCGAATCACCGAAACGTTTGGATGGATGAATCATGTGCCCAGGTGGAACAAGAGCTCAGATTCATTGACACAAGGACGCTCCAGCGGCACCCTTGGCCCGATTTGAATGCCGCCCATCGCGTGAAAAGCGATATGCGGATGGACTAATTAGTACTGTTCGCCAATAAATCACATGAAATCTTCCCTTCTCGCCTCAGTAAATCTTGGACTCCCTTCTCCGCAGACCCAAAGCTGGCCTCTGTGGGATTATCCAGAAAATCCATATATTGTTTTGCAAGAGTATAAAGCTGGCGATGTTCTGCATGAAATTCGTCGGCATGTCGATACTGACAAAATTCAAAAAGACCCTTTTGATCGTCAGGGACACTATCTTTACTCGGGAATAATAGAGGCCCATCCATTTCAGGATGTTGAAGTCGGATAAACGCCCTCACTACTTCCAGCTCGCTTTCTGACAGCCCAGTATCGTAAACCTTAACTGGAAACAACGAAGGCGAACTTCGACGTTGGGCAGAAAAATTAGATCGCGATACCATCGTTTCCCTGACTATCCTCCTTTCCATCGAATAATGAGCCAAATTCACCCATACAAAGATTTTACGGCACGCCTGAAGCTGGTGGCTTCAAAGCATCCCGATCTAATCACAACGACCCTCAGCAACATATTCACCATGAGACTGATTGGGAACAAGACTCACGGCGATTTGGCTGAGATTGCCATTGCTGAGTTCATCAATCAATACATGTATGACTTCCGTTCGATACATGTGGGCAAGGATCTGTATCGCGCCAAATCTAAAGAAGAGGACATCAAGATCATTAACGAGATTACGAAATCTGAATTTCCTGTCAGTCTAAAGGCCTATGGGGACGGCCCTTTACAGTTGTCGACCGATAAGACGTTCTCAATGTTTCCGCGATTAGAGCAAGAAGGGGATGGAGTCGAAGGTTACGCTGAAGTCAAAGTCGTCTTAGATGATCCAGTTTTTTCTCACTTCCGTGACATCAATGTTTTACCTTTGATCTATGATGAGAAGGCACAGAGGTGTAATATCTTAGTTTTTGATTACCACCGTGCTCTGGATGAGACTTATCGAATCGTGCGCGAGGGTGTCGGCCGCGGTCGGAAGCATCCTGTGTATCGATTTTACGACAAAGACGGTTTGTATATTTGCGAAGTTCGCTACGGAAACGCTGCAGCGAATGCACTTCAGCGCGGCCTATGGACGCACACCAAGAACGGTCTCGCCTACTTCGATAGCATTACCAACGGGTGGGTGGACTACTCCCACAACAAGGTTCTGGTGAAGCTCTTTTCGCACGCGCTCGTTTCTTCTGCCGCTGGCCATAAGGATGCGCTGGAAAAGGTCAAAGAAGATATCAAGAGGCTTCAAGAATTAAACGGATTGGGGAGTTAATCATGTCGACCGGATCTTTATTCACTGAATTGGTTTTCGACGCACCTGATACGGAGGGCATCAAGTATGCTGGCTCCAAGCTAAAACTTCTTCCTCATATTCTTGAATTAGCTAAGTCGACAGGCGCTCGGTCGGTTCTCGACGGATTTTCTGGAACTACCCGTGTAAGCCAAGCATTTGCTAAGTCGGGATACCGCGTTACATCAAACGATGTGGCCGAATGGTCCCGTGTGTTCGGCACCTGCTACCTCCTTAACACCCGTAAGCGAGGCGAATATCAAGAACTGATCGAGCATCTTAATGCATTGCCGTCGTGCGATGGATGGTTTACTGAGAACTATGGCGGAGTGGTTGCTGAATCCTCTGACCATAATGGAATTCAAGGGGACGGAACCAAAAGGCCTTGGCAGATCAAGAATACACGCAAACTTGACGCGATTCGCATGGAGATCGGCAGGCTGAACCTAGATGAGATCACCGAGGCTGTAGCGCTCACCAGTCTGATTCGAGCTTTAGATCAAGTGGACAACACCCTTGGCCACTATGTTTCATACCTTAAGGATTGGTCGCCGAGATCGTTCAATGATTTGCGGCTTGAGATTCCTCTTGTATGGCAGAATACCGAAGAACATCGGGTCGTTAGGTCAGACATTTTTCCAACTTTGCAGGAGGTCTCTGCTGACCTTGCGTATTTTGATCCTCCCTACGGTTCGAATAATGAAAAGATGCCGCCATCTCGTGTGAGATATTCGTCCTACTATCACGTGTGGACAACGATTTGCCTCAATGACCGACCCAGTCTTTTTGGGAAGGCAATGAGAAGAGATGACTCTTCAGATACAATTGCCGCTTCCGATTTTGAAGAGTTTAGAAGATCTGAGTCTGGACGTTTCATTGTCATTGATCGAATTGAAGAGATGATTCGGACAGCTTCATGCGAATGGATCATTTTGTCCTATAGTTCAGGAGGGCGAGCGACGGCTGGTGAACTTAACGAGATCATCCATGAACATGGTGAGTTGGTGACGACACTTGAAGTGGACTACAAGCGAAACGTGATGGGAGGAATGACTTGGACTAACGAATGGCTTCGTGATGCTGACGCCCCGAATCGAGAGTTCCTATTCCTAATCCGAAAACAATAAGCCCAACAAGATTAGATGAGAAGGCAGCGGGGGATGCGGAAGCGCATTGTGATAACCTGACTGCCTATGAAGACGAAAACCTCATCGAAGAAGAAGCAAGCGACCCGCCTCACCCCTCGACTTCCGCGACGGGGACGCTCTTTCCTCTTCGCAGTGGAGGGCGTTTTTCGCTTCCACTGGCAGACCATTCCCGGGATCACCGAGTCGGCATCTTCACCAGTTCAAGAACGGAACCGGAACGAGCTGGACGCCGCGGTTTCCCAGAGGATTGCCTTCCACCTCTTCAATCTCCTTGGCGACGGTGTCGGCAAAGGTGATCGACATGCGGCCGGTGGGGACCTTCACGTAAATGGTCTCGTTGAAGAAATTGCCAAGGAAGTCCTGCCGGGTGGTGGTTTGCGGCACGATATCGTAGGTGATGTATTCGAGCACGTCCGAGCGGCCGTCGAGGGTCACTTTGCTGGATTTTTTGTCGGGTTTGCCGAGGGATTGATGCACTTCGTCCAGGGTCATGCCGAGGGCGACCTGCTTGGCCTCGATCAGCGCCGAGACCTGAACCTGACGGTCCCAGGTCTTTTTCAAATTGGCGGCCAAGTTCGGGTCTTGAGAAATCACGTCCGTCTGGCGCATCCAGCCCGCCACATCTCCGTGGCGTGCCCGGCCTCGGACGCGAAAGTCGCCCGTGTCCGACATGGCGACCAGACGCACCACGGTCCCGGGTGCCATGGACCCCAAGACTCGATCAAAGGAAGACTGGTAGTAAATGGGTGCCTCGCGGGCCACCTGGAGCTGAATCGGCTTGGGAATGAGATCCTCCACCGAGAAGGTGCCGGTTTCCTGGGCGAGTTGCCCCGAGGCCGACGCGACGACCAAAAGTGCGAAGACGGAGGACAGCGCGGGAGATGTTTTCATGATCGGTGGGCTTTGAGCGTAACAAACTCCGACAAGGTGCGGAAACGTTTTGTTCGACCTTGGTCCTGAGCCACGTATTCATCCTCCCATGCCCAACGGCCCTCTTTCGACCCAGCTTTTCTCTCTCGCCAAGCAGTACATCCCCGGTGGCGTCAACAGCCCCGTGCGCGCTTTTCGCAACGTGGATGGTGATCCCTTCTTCGTCCGCCGCGCCAAAGGCTGCCGGATCTGGGACGTGGACGACCGCTGCCTGATCGACTACGTCGGCACCTGGGGACCTGCGATTTTGGGCCACGCGCCCCGTGCCGTGATCGAGGCCATTCACACGGCCGCCAAGGACGGGGTCAGTTTCGGCATTCCCAATCCCTACGAAGTGGAAATGGCGCGCACGATCTGTGAATGGGTGCCCTCCATCGAAAAAGTCCGCATGGTGAACAGCGGGACGGAGGCGACGATGTCCGCCATCCGGCTGGCGCGGGGATTCACAGGGCGGGACCGGATTGTGAAATTCGAGGGATGCTACCACGGGCACGTGGACTCCCTCCTCGTCGCTGCGGGGAGTGGGGCGCTCACCCACGGTCGGCCAGACAGCGCCGGGATTCCTGCGGCATTCGCCGAGCTGACCACCATCCTCCCCTTCAATGACCCCGAGGCCCTGGAAGAGCTCTTTGCCACGCAAGGGGACGAGATCGCGGCGATCATCGTGGAGCCGTATCCGGCCAATGCCGGGTTCATCCTGCCGAAGCCGGGCTTTCTCCAGCTGCTGAGGGATGTGTCGGCCAAGCACGGTGCCGTTTTGATTTTCGACGAAGTGATGACCGGCTTTCGTCTGGCGAAAGGCGGGGTTCAGGAGCTGGAAGGCATCACGCCAGACCTGACCTGCCTCGGAAAGGTCATCGGCGGCGGGTTGCCCGTGGGGGCTTTTGGTGGCCGGGCGGACATCATGGACTGCCTGGCACCGGACGGTCCCGTGTATCAGGCGGGGACGCTTTCGGGCAATCCGGTCGCCATGGCGGCCGGACTCACGCAGCTCCGGGAGATGGAGAAACTGCGGGGTTACGACCAGCTGGAAGAGCTGGGCAAGACCTTGGAAGAAGGTGTGCTCGAGGGTCTCCGCAAGAGTGGTCGGAACTACCGGTGGTATCGGCGCGGAAGCATGTTCTGCCTCTTCTTCACGGAGAAGGAGGTCACCAACCTCACGGATGCCAAGACCTCCGACACCGAGGCCTTCAAGAAGTTCTTCCATCGCTGCCTGGAAGACGGCGTCTACTTCGCGCCCTCACCTTTCGAGACGGGATTCATCTCCCTCGCCCACGGAGGTGATGATCTGGCCAAGACGGCCGAAGTGGTCAGTGCCGCGCTCGCGGCCTTGTAGCAAACATCCGCGCCCCATCCATTGGGGAGCGTTTCGTGGATCAAAACGGGATGTCGTCGTCTTCCATGTCGTCGGTGATCGGACCGTCGCCATAGTCGTCGTTGGGGGCCTGGCGCTGCGGGGCTGGACGGGAACCGCCGCCACCGCTTCCCTGACGTTGAGGGGGCCGCTGGCTGTAACCTCCGCGGTCGCCACCACCTCCACCGCCACCGCCGCCTTCGCGGTCACCCTTGCTGTCGAGGAACTGAAGGTTCTCGGCCACGACGCGGAGCTTGGTCCGCTTTTGGCCGGTCTGGCGATCTTCCCAGGAATCCATCTGCAGGCGCCCTTCCACGAACACACGGCGCCCTTTCGAAAGGTACTGACCCGCCAGCTCGGCGAGCTTGGCCCAGACGACAATGTCGACGTAAGTCGTCTCTTCCATCCGCTCGCCACCGTCCACGGTATAAGATCGATTCACTGCGAGCGAAAGATCCGAGACGGCACTCCCCTTGGGAGTGTAACGGACTTCGGGATCCCGCGTGAGATTCCCGATCAACATAACTTTGTTTAGAGCGGCCATAGCAAGCGCAACTTAGACAGGCGCGGGCCTGCACGGCAACTGTTTTCAGGCGCTTTGTGAGCGGTGCCTCGGTCTTCCCTCCCCTCCGGCGTGTCACGGCAGATATCGCGCGCACTTCGCCCGGAGGAGCTCGATCAGCGCCGGGTCCATGAACTCGTAGTCGTCGGGAATCCCCAGAACGGCGATCCGCTGGCCCCGCAGTGCGTGGCCAAAGCGCCTGTTCAGCCGATTCCGATGCGTCTTCTCCATGACGATGACCACGTCCGCCCACTCCAGTTGCTCCTCAGAAAGCGGCACCTCCGCATCATGATTCAGCCCCGCCGAATCCACCTCCACCCCGGGATGGTCCGCAAAGATGGCCTCCGCCGTTGGGCTGCGAAGCTTGTTTTGAGAGCAGATGAAGAGGAGGCGCGGCATGGGAATGGGAACCTATCCTGTGCCCAAGACAAATCCATCTTCATGGGTCAATCGTCCATTCTCGACCTATCCAGGCTCGACAAATTCGAACGCAAACGCTGAAATCGGCCTCATCCGGCATGCACGTCTGCATCGAGTCCAACAACCCTTTGGAGATCTACCTCGCAGCGGCGCGCCTTCGTGATGCGGGGTTTCACCCGGAGGTGATCAACGAAGCCTCCTATGTCACGGCATATCCAGGAGTGATGGGGCTCATGGCCGTTGTTGTGCCGGATGCGGAGTTTGGGAGCGTCTGCGATCTCCTTTCCCGCGAACCCACCACTTCGCTGCCCGAAGAACCCGAATTCATGGACGAGGTCCCGCCCGGAAGTCCCCTCCTCCCCTTCGTCTTGTCGGCCAGTTTCCACGAGCACTTCCGTCTGGCCTGTGCCTTTGGCCTCCTCTTTCTGGCTCTTGGGCTCTTCTACATCTTCGCCGCGTTGCCGGTGATGATTTGGTTGGTGAAGTAGATCAGTGGAACCAAATCCCCAGCGCCAGCTTGAGGAGGGGCTTCACCTCGACCCAAAAGAAGCCGAGCAGAAATCCAAACGGAACGGAAACCAGAGACAGCGACCAGCCGATGCCGACCCAGATCCAGCTCCCGAGTCCGTAGGCAATCGGACAAAGGATCGTCACGAAGACTCCTCCCAGAATCAGCCGCGTGACGAACTCCATCCGGTCGGCTACACGCTCAACCTTGGACCCGAAGGAGCGCCGCTTTTCGATTTTCTTGTCCGTCATCGACTGGTCAAAGTTGTGCGGATCGGGCGGCTCACTTCCCCGTCTTCGTCGGATCCGTGTACGGCGGCCGGTCAAAGGCTTCGTCGATGACCCGGGGGTCTTGGTTTTCGCGGAGCTGGGTCATCAATGTTTCGCGGAGGTCTTTGCGCGTGTCTTCGTAGGCGGTGATGCCCGCGAGGTTGTGGACGTTGTCGGGATCCTTGCGGAGGTCGTAGAGCTCTTCTGCGGGGCGGAGGCCGAAGCCGAGGTCCCACATTTCCTGAATGGAGGCATCTCCCTCGCGGGAGACAAACCAACTGCGCGTGGGGCCGAAGTCGATGTCCATGCGGCGGTTGTCGGTGTCGGGTGTGTTGAGCGGGGGAACGGCGACGGGGTAGCGGTCGGGCTTGAAGTTGATGATGTAAAGGTAGTCGCCGGTGCGGATGGCGCGCTGGGGATACGGAAGGTTCCCATCGCGCGCGGTGTTCACATGGGTTTCACGTCCGGTGATGACCCAGTCGCGAAGCTGGTCCTCGGAACCGTCTTTCGCGAGTGCGGGGAGGAGGTTCTGGCCGTTCATGTCAGGAGCGGGCTTCAGTCCGGCGGCGTTGAGGAAGGTGGGGGCGAGATCGAGCAAGGAGACGGGTGCCTGAATGTCGCGGCCGGGTGCGATGTGACCCGCCCAACGCATCATGAGCGGCACCTGCGTACCGAAGTCGTAGAGGTTGCACTTCCCGCGAGGGAAGCCGGGCGCGCCGTGGTCGCCCGAGACGGCGAAGAAGGTGTTCTCCATTTGGCCGGTTTTTTCCAACTCCTCGATCAGCACACCCACGGCGGCATCGAAGGCCAAGGCCTCGCCCAAATAGTCGGCAAAGTCCTCACGCACCTCGGGCACGTCGGGGAGAAAGCTGGGCATGCGTCCCTCAAGCTGGTCCGGATCGATGCCCCAGATCGCCTTGCCAGAGCCCTGCTCCCACGGGCGATGGGTGTTGGTGGGATTGAACCAGTAGAAGAAGGGTTGGTCGTCGCTGGTGCGGTCGGCGAGGTAGGCGCGGAAGTTCTGCCGGACTTCGTCGAGCAGCGCCTTCTTCCCGGCTTCGATGCTGTTCGCCTTCGTGACGTTCTCGGAGAAGCTGTTGAACTGCCTCCCGGCACTTTGGTAGTTCCGCTTCTTCCCGCCCATGCGGTCCTCGCTGACGTGCATCTTGTACGTCCAGCCGATGTGATACCCGGCATCCTGAAGCATGAGACCGAAACCCTTCACGTTGTTCCACGGGTCGATTTTGGCATCGCCATTCCACGGATGGTGGAGCTGACTGTGGCTGCCGTTGCGGAAAAAATGCCGACCCGAAAGCAAGGCCGCGCGCGATGGCGTGCAGGACGGGGCGCTGACGAAGGCGTTCTGAAAAATGGCCCCCTCCTTCGCGATGCGGTCGATGTTCGGCGTGTCGATGAGGTCCATCGCGGTGGCCACACCGTCCACGCGGTAGGCACTGGCGTAGCGCCCCAGATCATCGGCAAAGGCGAGCACGATGTTGGGCTTGGACTCGGCCGCAAACAGAGGCGCGGCGAGCAGACACGAAACGACGAGGCAAAGGAGGAACTTCATGGAGAGATGGAAACGTCCATCAACCCGCCGAATTTCCATCCAACTGAGAGTCACAGGCTGCGACTCCCGCGCCAACCCAGATCAGCCAATCAACTTCCGCGCTTCAGTGAGGGCTTCGTCCACTTTGGAGACCTCCTTGCCGCCACCGCGTGCGAAGTCGGGTTTTCCCCCACCTTTGCCACCGACGATGGGGGCGATGGTCTTGATGATGTCGCCCGCCTTGACCTTGGCTTGGTGATCCTTGGCCACAGTGGCGATGAGGGTGACGTTGCCGCCGCCGGTCGCGGCGAGGACGACGATGCCGTCGAACTCTGACTTCAGCGCGGTGGAGAGCGCCATCGCATAGTCTCCGTCCACATCGCCGAGGTTGGCGATGATGGCACTGTTCTCGGCCGTGGCGATGAGGTCCTTGGCGCGCCCGGCGGCTTCGCGTTGTTGCGCGGCTTTGAGGGCCTTTTCGAGTTCTTTCTGCTGGGCGACCAAGTTGTCGAGCTTCTTCTCGAGATCGACGGGCGATTGCGCGAGAGTCTTGTCGCAAAGCAACTTCAGGAGTTCGGCGTCAGCGCGGGCGGCGTTGTAGGCCTCGAGGCCGGCGATGGCTTCGATCCGGCGCACGCCAGCCGCCACCGCACCTTCGCTGACAAGGCGGAAGAGGCCGATCTCGCCGGTGAATCGCGTGTGCGTTCCGCCGCAGAGTTCCATGCTGTAGCCATCCAGCGCGGCGACCTTCCCGCCGATCTGCACGACGCGCACGTTCTCTGGATACTTCTCGCCGAAAAGCTGCATTACGTCCGTGTTGCTCTGCACCTCGACATAGGGCACCTCGGTCCACGACACGGGATCGTTGGCCACGACGCGCTCGTTCACGAGCTTCTCGATGTCGGCGAGTTGCTGCGGCGTGAGCGCAGCGCTGTTGAAGTCGAACGTCAGCTTGTCGGGCGTGACATTGGAGCCCTTTTGCGTGGCGTCCTGGCTGACCACCTCGTGAAGCGCCCAATGCAGGATGTGGGTGACGGTGTGGTGGCGCTCGATGGCGTGACGACGGGTGGCATCGACGCGGAGGGTCAATGACGAATCCGGAATGAGGAAGGACGCATCATCACCGCCGATGAAGTGCAGCCATGTGTTACCGACCTTGGTCGTGTCGAGCACGGGGACGGTGTTGGCGCCGATGAGAAGCGCGCCCGTGTCGCCGACTTGGCCGCCCATCTCCGCGTAGCAGACGCTGGTGTCGAGCACGACCGCCGTCTTGTCGCCCACATCGACGACCTCCAAAACCTTCGCCTCGGACTCAAGCGCGTCGTAGCCGACAAACTTCGTCGGCTCCTTTGTCTCGATCTCGCTCACCGACACGACGTTCTTCTTCATCGCCGCCCGAGCCCGCTCGCGCTGCTCGTCCATGAGTTCATTGAAGGTCGCGACATCGATTGGAAGCCCCACTTCACGAGCCATTAGTTCTGTCAAATCTAGCGGGAAGCCTTCCTGATCGTACAGACGAAATGCCAACTCTCCCGAGATGTATTTGGTGATCGCGCCATCGGCACCCAGTTTTGAAACGACGAGCTCTCCAATCCCACCTTTGCCCCAACTCATTCCCTCAGTCCCTTTTAAGAGGTCAGTTTCCTTTGAGCGAGCACTTGCAACTGCCTCCTCAAAGAGTGCGATACCTTTATCCAGAGTCCGGTTGAACGCCTCTTCCTCCAGCTTGAGCACGTTCTTGATTTGCTCCTTCTTGGCGGTGAGTTCGGGGAAGACGCCGCCCATCTGCGCTTCGAGGACATCGACGAGCTTGTAGAAGAAGGGTTCTTTGAACTCGAGCGTGCGGCCGTATTTCACCGCGCGGCGGAGGATGCGGCGCAGGGTGTAGTTGCGGTCGCTGTTGCCGGGCTGGATGCCGTCGGCGATGGCGAAGCTGAGCGTGCGGAGGTGGTCGGCGATGACGCGGAAGGCGACGTCGATTTTCTCCTGCTCGGTGACGGGCACGACGTGACCCTGCTCGTTCTTCTTGGGCAGCGTGCTCTGGTAATGCTTGCCGCTGAGCTTGGTCAGCTCGTCGAAGATCGGCTTGAAGACATCGGTGTCGTAGTTGCTGATCTTCGCGCTCTCGAAGTCGGTGAAGTTCTTCGTGCCCTGGATGATCGAGCAGATCCGCTCGAAGCCCATGCCGGTGTCCACGTGCTGCGCGGGCAGGGGGACGAAGCTGCCGTCGGGATTGGCGTTGTATTGGATGAAGACGTTGTTCCAGATCTCGATGCAGTCGTCGCTGACGTTGACGAGCTTGGCACCTGCGCGCTGGCGGTCTTCATCGAGATCGACCGCGCCCGGCGTGAGATCGATGTGGATCTCGGTGCACGGTCCGCAGGGACCGGTGTCGGCCATCATCCAGAAGTTGTCCTTCTTGCCGCCGTTGACGATGTGAATCTCGGGGTCCAGCCCGACGCTGCGGAACTTCTCCGCCCACAGGTCCCAACTTTCTTGGTCGCGCTCGGCGGGGTCGCCCTCGCCCGGCTGGTAGATGGTGGCGAACACGCGGCTGGGCGGGAACTTGAACTTCTCGACGATGAGCTCCCAGCTCCACGCGATGGCTTCCTTTTTGAAGTAGTCGCCGAAGCTCCAGTTCCCGAGCATCTCGAAAAAGGTGTGGTGGTAGGTGTCGAGCCCAACGTCCTCGAGGTCGTTGTGCTTGCCGCCCGCGCGGATGCACTTCTGCGTGTCCGCCGCGCGTGTGGGCAGGCCCTTGGCGAGCACGCCAGGCCAGGTGTCCACATCCGGCTGGCGCTCGCCGAGGAAGATGGGGACAAACTGGTTCATGCCCGCGTTGGTGAAAATGCGCGCGCTGTCCCGGCTCGTGTAACCGACGTTGTCGCTCGGCACGATGGTGTGGTCCTTCGACTTGAAGAAATCGAGGAAGGTCTGACGGATCTGGGCGGCGGTGGGAACTTTGGCGGACATGAGAACGGCTGGATTTGGGGAGCGAGGAGGCTACCCAATGAAGGCCAAAGGTAAAGGCCGCAATCGACAGGTGGGAATAGGGGGATCGTTGCTCTTCGGCCGGACTGGGCGGAGGTAGCCCTGATGATTCTGGTGGTCCGCACAGTCCTCTGTGCGGACCACCCGACGGCATTTGGAGATCTTGAGACGATTCCGAAGCCCAAGGGCCTGCGACGACGGTTCTGTGGGGACACAGAACCCCACCTGCCCAGAAGCCTGCGCAAACATTTCCTGACAATAGCTTGAGCCCGCCGCGCGTATGTCTGAGAGTACAGGTTCTGCGAAGGCATGCGCGATTACTTCATCCGGCGATTTCTACTCATCCTCCCGACGGTCATCGGGGCGACGCTGGTCGTATTCTTCATCACGCGCATCACGCCGGGCGGCCCCATGGAGGCGGCCTTGCGAAAGGCGAACGCGGAGCAGGGCGAGGGTGGCATGAAGGACGCCGGGGCGTCCCTGAGCGAGGAGCAGAAGGAGGAGCTGGCCGCCTACTACGGTTTTGATCGGCATTTTTTCCCGGCCTACCTGGCTTGGCTGGGCGTGATTCCGCGCCACGCGGACAAGCAGTTCATCAAGTTCGAGGACGGGGCCACGGAGATGGAGGTGAGCCTTCGAAACCTGTTGCCGCGCGAGGAGTGGACACTCCGCAACGCCTACCAGATCACGGAGGCGAAAGTGACGCCCGACGGCACATTGACGGCGGACGATGACACGTTCCTTTCGTTCTGGAGCACGTACCCGGAGCCCGAGAAGGAGCGGGTGCAGGTGTTCCGACCGATTCTGGATGGCGTCTTGCAGGGAAACCTCGGCGTCTCAACCCGCTACAACGAGCCGGTGTGGACGATGATCCGCGACGTGATGCCGATTTCGATTTTCTACGGACTGGTGTCCTTCATCATCGCCTACGGGATCTGCATTCCGCTGGGGATCATCAAGGCGATCCGTCACCGGACCTTCATCGACAATGCGAGCTCGATCCTGATCTTTGTCGGTTATGCGATTCCCGGGTTCGCACTGGGCAGTGTGCTGGTGGTTTATCTGGCGGCGCGGATGGGCTGGTTTCCGATGGGCGGCTTCATCGGCGATGACTTCGAGTCCCTGAGCCTGCTGGGAAAAATCTGGGACGTGGTGCATCACTCCATCCTTCCTTTGATTTGCTATCTTGTGGGCAGCTTTGCCTTCATGACGATGCTGGTGAAGAACAACCTGATGGACAATCTCGCCGCCGACTATGTGAGGACGGCCATCGCCAAGGGAGCGGATTCCAAGCGGGCGATCCTGCACCATGCGCTACGGAACTCGCTGATTCCCGTGGTGACAACGCTGGGCCATGTGGTGTCGATCTTTGTGGCCGGATCGGTTTTGGTGGAGCTGATCTTTGAGATCAACGGCTTCGGGATGCTCAGTTACATGAGCATCGTGGACCGCGACTACCCTGTGGTGATGGGCATCCTGCTGCTGAGCACGGTGCTGATGATGATCGGAAACATTCTGTCGGACGTCTTCGTGGCGCTGACGGATCCACGGATTCGCTTTCACTGATGTCGCCGATGAAGTCTCCTCGATCTCTGGGCTGGTGGCTGGCAGGCTTTGCCGTGCTGAGCGCTGTATTTCGGCTGGGAAAGCTGACGGTGCCGGTGTTCAAGATTCCCTTCCTCGCCGGAACGACGGTGGGCTGGGTGTTGACGGTGCTGGTGGGTCTGATCGGTGGCTGGTTGGCGCTGCGGGGGAAACCGAAGTGGCAACTGAGCCCCCTGACATTGAAGCAAGTGCGGCGCTTCCGCGCGATCGGGCGGGGTCACCTGTCACTGATGATCCTACTGGGGCTGGTGGGCGTCGCCTGTCTGGACGATCTGATTGTGGGCAAGCGGGCCTTGGTGGTCCGGCACGAGGGCCAGTGGTTTTTCCCCTTCATCACGGATCCCATCCCGGCGAGCACTTTTGGGTTTGAGGGTGAGGGCGAGGCCGAGTATCGCACGATGAAGCGCCTGTGGGCGGAGAGCGAATCCTCAAGTTGGGCCCTGATGCCCCTCGTCCCCTATGATCCAATGCTGGACACCCCGGAGATCATTGAGCTCTTGGTGGAAAAAGACGGCGTGGTGTACCAGGGCGACGGAGAGACGCCCTACAGCGGACGCGCCTACACGGTCTTTCGGGAGAAGCCCACGCAAAGCCGCATGGAGTGGACCTTCCGGGACGGCCTCAAGCAGGGGGAGATGCGCGGATGGGACATCGAGGGAGAGCAGGTGGAGCGGGACACGTTTGAAGAAGGCAAGAGCACCGGCTACACCGACTACTCCAATGGGAAAGCAGCCGCACTCACCGACGCCTCTGACGGGCTGCTTCGAAGAATCGTGTATCCTCCGGCAGCGCCGTCGTGGTCCTCGCGGCATTTTTTGGGCACGACCTCAGCAGGAGGGGACGTGCTGGCGATCCTCTTTGGCGGCTGGCAGCAGGCCATCATCGCCTCGTTGCTGTTTGTGTCCTTTGTGTTCTTCGTCGGTGTCGTCATCGGAGGCACGCTGGGGTACTTTGGCGGTCTGTACGATCTGCTCGGCCAGCGCCTGATCGAGATCTGGTCGGTGCTGCCCTTCCTGTTCATCGTGATGATCGTCAGTTCGATCATCCAACCCTCACTGGTGATGCTGGTGGGCATCATTGCCGTGTTCGGTTGGATGGGCACGACGATCTACCTGCGGACGGCCGCCTATCGCGAACGCTCGCGGGACTACGTGGCCTCGGCACGGCTGCTCGGCGCCGGCACGGGGCGGATCATTTTCAAACACATCCTGCCCAACTGCATCGCCATCCTCGTGACGCTGGCCCCCTTCGAGGTCGCGGCCATCATCAACTCTCTGGCGGCGCTCGACTTCCTCGGGTTCGGACTCCCGCCCGAAGATCCGAGCTGGGGACGCCTTCTCCGCGAGGGCACGGAGGATTTCAACTATCCCTGGATCGTCAGTTCCGCCTTCGCCGCGCTCACCACCGTGCTGGTGCTCGTGACCTTTGTGGGGGAGGCGGTGCGAGAGGCCTTTGATCCGAAGAAGTTCACGACGTACGAATGAGAAGGAGATACCAGATTTTCAGACACCAGACAGCAGACCGGAAGATGCTCTTGCGGAGTTGGATGCTGTCGAAGCAAGTCTGGCGTCTGCTGTCTGGCGGTCTGATGTCCCTAGTGCTTTTGGCTTCCTGCGGTGACTCCGAGGACATCCGGTTTCCGCCGTACGACAACACGGCGGAGGTCGAGGCGTTTTGGAAATCGAAGCCTGAGTTTTTCCAGTGGAAAACACCTGCAGACCTGCCGACGGATTTGGTCTGGGAAGACGGGGCGGGCGTGCCGGAATTTGGCGACCCGCGGGCGCTGAAAGGCGGAACCTTCCACGACTATCACCCCACTTATCCGCCGACATTCCGTCATGTGGGGCCGGACGGAAACAACACCTTCCGGGGTGAGCACCACGACAACATCACCATCAGTCTGGTGACGCGCCATCCCGACGAGGACGTGTGGATCCCCGGCATGGCCGAGGCCTGGGCGATCTCCGGAGACCGGAAGACCGTTTACTTCAAGCTCGACCCGGCCGTGACCTACTCGGATGGCGTGCCGCTGGAAGTGGAGGACTTTTTCATGACCTTTTACGTCATGCTGAGTCCGCATCTGAAGGACCCGTGGTACAACGACTGGTATGCAAAGGAATACAAGGCGATCACCAAGTACGACGACCACACCTTTTCAGTCACGATTCCTGAGCCGAAACCCGATCCGATCTGGTATGCGATGGTCCCTGCGAGTCCGCAGCACTTTTACCGTGAGTTCGGCGTCGATTTTCCAGCGCGCTATCAATGGCGCATCGAGCCGACGGTCGGCGCGTACGAAATCGATGCGGAGCGATTGAAACGGGGCCGCTCAATCACGCTGAGCCGGGTGAAGGACTGGTGGGCGCGGGACAAAAAGCACTACCGCTACATCTACAACGTCGATTTCATCGAATACCGCATCATCGCAAGTCAGGACAAGGCCTTTGAAATGTTCCGGCAAGGGCAGCTCGACTACTTTCTGGGCGGCCTGCCACGCTACTGGTATGACAAGACGGAGATTCCCGAAGTGTACCGGGGCTACATCGAGCGGCACGTTTTCTACAATCAGTATCCACAAGTGACCTGGGGCGTGTACCTGAACGAGAGCAAGCCGCCGCTCGACAATCAAGACGTCCGCATCGGGATCAACTACGCGATGGATTTCAAAAAGGTGATCGAGGTGGACTTTCGCGGGGACAAGGCGCGGATGCAGAGCACGTCCTCAGGCTTTGGGAAGTTCACCAACCCGGACGTCCGGGCCAAACCGTACGATCCCGCCAAAGCGCGCGAGTACTTCGCCAAGGCCGGATTCTCCAAGGCGGGCCGGGATGGGGTGCTGGTGAATGCAGAGGGGAAGCGGTTGTCGTTCACCCTCTCGACCTTCAGTTCGGGACCGATCGTGCCCATCATGCTGCGGCTCAAGGAAGGGGCGCTCAAGGCGGGGCTGGAAATCATCGTGGAAGGCCTTGATGGAACGCAGCTCTACAAGAAGCTCGACCAAAAAAACCATGAACTGGCCTTTGCCGGCTTCGGCGCACAGCCGCCCTACCCGCGCTACTGGGACTTTTATCACAGTGACAACGCTTGGAAGACTGGCAAGGACGGCAAGCGGGAATTGGTGACGGACACGAACAACATCACGATGACCGCCGACCCCGAGCTGGACCGGATCATTGACCGCCACCGCAGCGCGAAAACGGAGGACGAGGTTCAGGAACTCTCGTGGCAGCTCGCGAAATTGATTGAGGAACGAGGCAACTCAATCCCCGCCTGGGAGTCCCCGTTCTACCGCTACCTGTCCTGGCGCTGGGTGCGGTGGCCGAAAACGGGCAACGCCAAGAAGAGCCAGCTCCCGCTGGATGCACACATGTTTTGGATCGATCCGGCGATCAAGGAGGAAACCCTCAACGCGATGGAAGAGGACCGAAGCTTCGGGGAACAGCTCCTGATGCATGACGACTACAAGATGCCATGAGTGACGCCATCCTTCAGATCCAAGACCTCGTCACCGGTTTCGATACGGACGCTGGACGGGTGATCGCCGTGGACGGCGTGAGCTTCGCCGTGCCACGGGGAAAGACCCTCGGGATCGTGGGAGAGTCGGGCTGCGGAAAGAGCGTGACCGCATTCTCGATCAATCAGCTTCTTCCGCGCCCCCATGGCAAGGTCCTGGGAGGCAAGATCGTCTTTGAAGGGCGAGAGCTCACGACGATGTCGCAGGAAGAGATGCGGAAGCTCCGTGGATTCGACATCGGGATGATTTTTCAGGAGCCCATGACGGCGCTCAATCCGGTCCAGCGGATCGGCAAACAGCTGGGCGAAGCCATTCTCCTGCACGAGGACGCGTCTCCTTCGGAAGTGCGTCGGCGCTGCATCGAGATGCTGGAGAAGGTGCGCATCCCTTCGCCGGAAGTGCGAATCGATGAGTATCCCCACCAGCTTTCAGGCGGGATGCGGCAGCGGGTCATGATCGCCATGGCGCTGATTCACAAGCCGAAGCTCCTCATCGCAGACGAGCCGACCACCGCCTTGGATGTGACCGTACAGGCTCAGATCCTGGCCTTGATCAGCGACCTCCAAAAGGAGATGGGCATGAGCGTCATCCTCATCACCCACGACCTCGGCGTGATCGCGGAAACCTGCGACGAAGTGGTGGTGATGTACGCCGGGCGGGTTGTGGAGCGCGCCTCCGCCTTGGACCTCTTTGCCAATCCACGCCATGCCTACACGCAGGGATTGCTCGCCAGCATTCCGAAGCTCGACGCGACACCGAAGACACTCCTCAAAACCATTCCCGGCAGTGTGCCTTCGATCGAGAGCTTGTCAGGAGGCTGCCGCTTCGCCGAACGATCTGGCCGCGACCACACGACCCCTCAACTCAACGACCGTCCCCCCTTCACCGAGATCGCTCCCGGGCACTGGGTGGAACACTGTCCCGTTTGCGTTTCATGAGCCTCCTCGACGTCCAGAACCTCCAGATGCACTTCCCCGTGAAGGGGGGCGTATTCATGCGCGCCCAGGCCGTATGCAAGGCCGTGGATGGGGTCAGTCTGACCTTGGAAAAAGGAGAGACGCTGGGACTCGTTGGAGAATCCGGCTGTGGCAAGACCACGCTCGGGAAGGCCATTGCCCGTCTCTACAAACCCACGGCGGGCACGATTGCCTTTGAGGGTGAGGACATCACGACGCGCAGCCAGCGACAGCTCCGCCCGATGCGGCGGGACATGCAGATGATCTTCCAGGATCCTGCCGAGTCGCTCAACCCCCGTCACACCGTTCGGGACATCTTGATGGAGCCCTTCATCGTGCAGAAGATCGGGACGCGGCAGGAACGACAGGATCGCGTCGTGGAACTTTTGGAAAAAGTCGGGCTCAAGGCCTCCCACTCGGACCGGTTTCCCTTCGAATTTTCCGGCGGGCAGCGGCAGCGAATCGGGATCGCCCGGGCCATCGCCCTGAACCCGAAGATGATCATTTGCGACGAACCCGTGTCCGCACTCGACGTCTCGGTTCAAAGCCAGGTTCTCAACCTCCTGCTGGATCTCCAGCGGGACATGGGCCTCAGCTACCTCTTCATCGCCCACGGCTTGTCCGTGGTGAAACACATGAGCGACCGAGTCGCCGTGATGTATCTCGGAAAGATCGTCGAGGTGGCCTCCGCCGAGGAACTCTACCGCCACCCGCGCCACGCCTACACCCAGGCGTTGGTGGACGCCATCCCGGTTCCAGATCCCACCAAACGGCATGAGAGAAAGCTCCTGAGCGGCGATGTCCCGAGCCCGATCAACCCACCGGAAGGCTGTGCGTTCGGTCACCGGATGAAGCATCCCGAGTGGAAGGCTAGCGTCGGAATGGACCTAACGCTTAAGGAAGCATCCCCAGGTCATTGGGTGCAGCCCTGTCCGTGCTGCACCAACTTGTCGTAGCCAAAAATAATTTGGAATATTTCCGTTGCGGAAATCATCCCAAACGTTGCTAGTGACCCAGAACAAAGTGCCCACGGACTCCGGGCATTGACCCAAAAACGCCTCAGTGAAGACTCCAACTTAGACGATCCAGTCAAACTTGGCCGACCTTTCAAGGGTCGGACGGCACCCTCCCATTGAGGGCCATGGGACCCCTTCCCAGCAGGCGACGTCTGGTTCCTGCGTCAAAAGGCATCCGGATGACCAAGCCCCTACGTTAATCAAAGAGAGATCTCCCCAACCACCCCCCCATAAAAAACACCATGCGTCCACGAACCAATCCGCTCTCAGAGCAAAACATCAAACGAATCGACACCCGTCCGGGATCGCCCAAGCAAACCCACGGTTTCCAAGTCTACATTTGCCGCCAAGGCACGGTCCACACCAAGCACTTCTCAGATCGTGCCATGGGTGGCCAGAAGAAGGCCCTCAAGGCTGCCCGCGACTATCGGGACGCGCTTTTGGAGAAACTTCCTCCCCAAGAACTGATCCGCATTTCCCACACCCGCAATGCCCGCAACACCAGCGGCCATGTCGGCGTCTCGTTCCGCGAGCGCGCCAACCTGAAGGGCGATTTGGTCCGCTACATCTGCGTTTCGGTTCGTCCAGAACGTGGCAAGGGCATCAACCGCAGCTTCCGCTACACCAAATCGACCAAGGCTGAAGTTTTGGCCGAAGCCCTCGCCTTCCGCGAAAGCGTGATCGCCCGTCGGCTCCATGAGGAAACCGGCCTCAGCGTCCGGAAAGCCAAGGCCCTCTCCAAGAAAGCCAATGAAGTGGGAACGCTTCCGTCGAAGTCCGTGGTGAAGCGGAAACGCGCCGCCTCCAAGCCTGCCGAGAAAGCTCCTGCGAAGAAAAAAGCCGCCGCGCCCAAGAAAAAGGCTGTGGCCGCCAAAAAGGCACCGGCCAAGAAAGCATCCGCTAAGAAGGCCGTGAAGCCCAAGGCGAAAGCCGCAGCCAAGGCCCCCGCCAAGAAGGTGACGAAGAAAGCGCCCAAGAAGATCGTCAAGAAAGCTGCCAAAAAGGCGGCCAAGAAGTCCAAGCGCTAATCGACATCGGATTCCACGGAACCCCACTCCTTCCTTGACCGGCCACCCGGCGCTAGGAAGGATGGGGTTTCATGTCTGACGCCAGCAGCACTCCAATGATGCGGCAGTACCTCGCCATGCGGCGGGATCTGCCGGAGGACGTGCTGCTGATGTTTCGCCTCGGCGACTTCTACGAAATGTTTTTTGAGGACGCCAAGGTCGCGTCCCCCATCCTGAACGTCGCCCTGACCAAGCGGAACGGCATTCCGATGTGCGGTGTGCCCCATCACTCGGCCCAGGGCTACATCAACAAGCTCGTTCAATCGGGCAAGCGGGTCGCCATCGCCGAGCAAACGACGGCTCCGACGCCGGGAAAGATTGTTGAGCGCGAGATTGCCCAGGTCATCAGCGCAGGCACGGTCGACGATCTCAATCTGCTCGACGCCAGCCGGCCCAATTTCCTCGCCGCCATCTTTCGTCTCGGAAAGCAGATCGGTCTCGCCTACGTCGACCACACCACCGGACTCTTCGAGGTCGCCGATTTTGCCGATGCCAATGCGTTGCGGGATGAGCTGGAACGGCTCCAGCCCTCCGAACTCCTCATCAGCGACGAGCAGGCCGATCTCCAGAAAGCGCTTGGGAGTCCCGTGGCCGCACTGATCTGCGAGGGCTACCTGTTTCTTGAGGATCAGGCGGAACACAGCCTGACGCAGCATTTTAAGGTGCAGTCGCTGGACGGTTTCGGCTGTGGAGGCATGAACGCCGCCATTTGTGCCGCCGGGGCCATTCTGCAGTATCTCCAGTTTCAGCTCCGCCGCCGCGTCGATCACATTCGCCGCCTCCGCGTGTCGCGTCCGGCGCAGGGCATGTGGGTGGATGCGAACAGCCAGAGCCACCTCGACCTTGTCACCAGCCGCTCCGGTCCGGAGCACACCCTCCTTTCCGTGCTGGATCGCACCGGCACGCCGATGGGCGCTCGAAAACTCCGCGACTGGGTGCTGCATCCTTTGCTCGATCTCGAAGCACTTCTTGAGAGGCAAACCGCGATCACCGTGGCGCTGGATGAGCCCATCGTGCACAGCCAAGTGCGAACGACTCTGAAAGAGGTCCGCGACCTGGAGCGCACCAGCGGCCGCCTCAGTCAGGGCAACGGCAGTGGGCGCGATCTGCTGGCACTCGCCTCGTCGCTTGAAGTCGTCCCAACGCTGCAAGCCACGCTCGAACCTGTGCTGGATCGTTCGCTTCTTTTCAAGCACCTCAGCAGCGGAATGCACGACCTCGCCGATCTCGCCCGTGAGATGCGTGAGGCGATCGTCGAAGAACCTCCCGCAGGGGTGAAGGACGGTGGCATTTTCAGGCCCGGCTGGTCTGCGGATCTCGACGAGTTGCGCGAAGCCTCGACGGCAGGTCGCCAATGGATCGCGGATCTCCAGGCGCAAGAAATCGAGCGCACCGGTATCAAGAGCCTCAAGATCAAGTACAACGCCGTCTTCGGCTACTTCATCGAGATCACCAAGGCGAACCTCAGCTCCGTCCCCACCGAGTACCACCGGAAACAGACCACCGCCAACGCCGAGCGCTTCATCACGGATGAGCTCAAGCGCATGGAGGACAAGATCCTCGGCGCCGAGGAGCGCTCCAAAGCGCTCGAGTACGACGCCTTTGTCCAGCTTCGTGACCGCGCTATGGAGCGTCTGGTCGAGATCCAGGAGACGGCCGAAGCCCTCGCCCATCTCGACGCCCTACTTTCGCTGGCAGAAACGGCTCGTCTTTACAACTACACACGACCGGTGCTCAACGACTCACGGCGCCTCGTCATCCGCGACGGTCGTCACCCCGTGCTCGACCAGAAGTTCACGGGCGAGAAATTCGTCCCCAACGACGTCACGCTCGAGCCCAATCAGAATCGCCTCCTGCTCATCACGGGACCGAACATGGCGGGAAAGAGCACCTACCTGCGTCAGGTCGCGCTGCTCACCCTCATGGCGCAAACCGGGAGTTTCATCCCCGCTGCGTCGGCCGAGATTGGGCTCGTGGATCGCATCTTCACCCGCATCGGTGCCAGCGACGACCTCGCCCGCGGCCAATCGACCTTCATGGTGGAGATGAACGAGACCGCGCTCATTCTCAACAACGCCACCGACCGCAGCCTCGTCATCCTCGATGAGATTGGCCGTGGCACGTCCACCTTTGACGGGTTGAGCATCGCCTGGAGCGTCGTGGAGCACCTTCACGACAAGATCGGCGCGCGCACGCTGTTTGCGACCCACTACCACGAGATCACCGCGCTCGCCCGCACCCACGACGGCATCCAGAACTACAACGTGGCGGTGAAGGAGTGGAACCACCAGATCATCTTCCTTCACAAGATCCTCCCGGGCAGCGCCGAAAAGAGCTATGGCATCCAGGTGGCCCGCCTCGCCGGACTCCCTGAGGAAGTGATCCATCGAGCCCGCGAGGTGCTCCTCGTCCTCGAAGCCGGACAGCCGGACTCGGTCACCGTTGAAGAAGAATCGCCCGACGAAGAAAAAGGCAAAGCCACGAAGCGCAAGAAGGCCGGGAAGTCGAAACCCGACCTTGGAGAGCAGATGAGTTTGTTTGGATGATTCGAACCTCCAGGGTCCAATTCATTCCGTTGGTGCCTCACCCAGGATCAACTGTCGAAGCAGGGGCCTGACTTTGCTGGCGGTACGTCCAAACTTGTTCATGTCGTAACCGCTGGTCCGGTACTCGACCGATCCGACTCGTGTCGGGCCGCGATGGAGGTCGGCTTTGAAGTAGCGGAGGTACATGGCCATGTCCCATGCCCAGTTGGCGGTGTAGGTCATGACATAGCCGTCGCCCGGAGGTGGAGCATCCACCACGGTGGCCTCAATCCCCATCTCACGCACCTGATTCACGATCTCGGGCTCCATTTCCTCCATGAACGTTTTGTCATTCTTGACGATGGCGAGCTTCGTCACCGGTGGATTCGGAGCACCTCCAGTGACGTTGACCGAGTTGCATTGGCAGAGAAGGCCCAGTGCCAAGGTGGCGAAAAGGAGTTTGTTCATGGTCGCGCTATTTCTATTGGAGCAATGGCCGCCCGACCATCCTTTTTATCGCCCTTGCAGCGTGGTGTTCAGGCTCATAGGATTTCGGGTGATGGATGAGGTCATGCAAAAGTTTGGCCAAAGCTTGAGCCAGTCTCGAATGCTGACCCTCAGGATCGCCTACTCTATCTCCCCTTTTTGACGATCAATCTCTGAATGAAGGAACTGTTGAAGGACATCACGCTGCCGTTCGCCCTGATCGCACTGATATTGGGGCTGGCACTTTTGTTCATTGCCCGCCGTCAGGCATCGAATGCGGGGGATTTGGCGGCTCAGGGACGCGAAGCGGTCGCGCAGGTGACGAAGAAGCGGACGCACACCACCACCCACACGCAGGATAATGGAGCTGAGAGACTCGGTGTTACCGAGTACATCGTGGAGTATGAGTTCGCTCATCCCGACACTCGGAAGGTTTGGACGGGCAGTGCCACGGTGGACCCGAAAGTCTGGGAGAGCATGGAGGAGGGCCTCCACTACAAGGTGACCTTCTCCGAAGTCGATCCAAGCCTCTCCTCGCTGTTTGATGGCGAAGAGTTCAAATCGGGGGCTGCCCTCGCGGACTACCTCGGCGAGTTCCTCGCGGTTCTGGGCGTGTGTGGCCTTGTCTTGGACGTTTGGCTGAGGCGAAGGAGGCCATCACGGAAGAACGGCCCTGCGTGAGTGGAGGATGAACGCTGTTCCTTCGCCACACCCACGCTGACTATTCCGTCATCCGCTCCTCGGCCAGCCACGCTTTGAGTTCCTGCGTCATGGACTCGGCGATGTCCGGGTGTTGGTCGAGTACGCTCGTCACTTCATTGGGGTCGGCGAGAATGTCGAAGAGTTCGACAGGGTTGCCACCCAAGGCGAGGAGCTTCCAATTCCCACGTCTCACGACTTCCGTGGCGTAGGGCTTGGGTTTGGGGTAGTGGCGTTGGAGGCCTTTGTAGAGGTCGAGTTGCCAAAAGACCGTACCACGCTCGTCCATGGTCGGGGCAGGTGCGCCCGTGAGGTGAGGCAACAGGCTCTTTCCATCGAGCGGAAGCTCGGAAGGAAGCTCAACTCCGGCCGCGGCGCAGAAGGTGGGGAGCAAATCGTTGGAGTGGCCAAAGGCGTCGGTGATTTTTCCAGCGGAGATCTTTCCCGGCCAGCGAGCGATCATCGGGACGCGAAGGCCGCCGTCATGGAGATCGGTTTTTCCTCCCTTGAGGTCACCGATGTAGCCCTCAAAAGCCGCACCGTTGTCGCTTGTGAAGACGATCAGCGTGTTGTCGGAGATGCCGAGTTCGTCGAGCTTTGCGAGGATGTCTCCGACCTTGGCGTCCATGTGTTGAACCATGGAGCGGAAACGATGCTGATCGTCGCTGATGCCCTCGGCCGCCGTCGCGGACCAGTGCGGCTCTGGCGCGGGTTCGTAGGGCTTGTGCGGGACGAGCCACCAGAGGTTGA
>CAXBNA010000047.1:0-32637 GCA_963976915.1 uncultured Verrucomicrobiales bacterium | reverse complement strand
TGTCTGCCTTGGCCTGTGCCACAATCGCGTGGCCTCGGCGCGGGCGCTCTGCCATGCGGGGAAACCCGAACTGGGTCTGCCTTTGCTGGAGAAGGAGATGGAGAGTGAGCACGAATGGCTTCGCCTGCAGGACATCATCGTTCTCGACGAGATCGAGGAAATGGCGCGCCCGGCGCTCCCCGTCATGAAAAAGGCGCTCAAGGACCAGCCGAACAAATACATCATCCGCGTCGCGAACCGGGCGGTGAATGATTTGTTGGGGACCGAGAAGACGGTGCCTTGAATGGAAAGTAGTGGAGGGCTGTAGCCCGCTTGGAGGACCCATCAGTCTTTTGAGGTGGTGCGCACCTTGCGACGGGCTGAAGCCCTGGACTACTTGGGGTGGCGAGCAGGCTGCCCCCCGTGCTCGTCACAGGCAGGACGCCTGTGTTTCGGGAAAGCAGTTGGGAGCTTTAGCTCGTTTGGAGGTGCTTTGGGCGCTGTGGGTGGAGGCACACCTTTTGGACGGGCTGAAGCCCGGAACGACTATTGGGCGGCTTCGGCGACTTGGCGTTGTTCGCCGAGGCCTTCGATGCCGAGTTCGACGACGTCCCCGGGCTTGAGGAAGACGGGATCGGGCTTGAAGCCCATCCCGACTCCGGGAGGGGTGCCGGTGCTGATGACATCTCCTGGGAGGAGGCTCATGAACTGGCTGAGGTAGCTGACGATGTGCCGAACGTCGAAGATCATCTGGGCGGTGCTGCTGTCCTGAATGGTCTTGCCATTGAGGTTGAGCCAGAGTTTGAGGTTGCCAGAGTCTGGAATCTCATCGGCCGTGGCCATGAAGGGCCCGAGAGGGGCGAAGGTGTCGCAGCTCTTGCCTTTGACCCACTGACCGCCGCGTTCGATCTGCCATTCGCGTTCGCTGTAGTCATTGTGGAGGACGTATCCGGCGACGTGGTCGAGGGCGTTTTCCTCGGAGACGTAGGAGGCTTTTTTCCCGATGACGAAGGCGAGTTCCACCTCCCAGTCGGTCTTCTCGGATTTGCGGGGGATGACGACGGCGTCGTTGGGGCCGACGAGGGCGCTGGTGGCCTTGAAGAAAACGATGGGCTCTTTGGGGATGGGCATCCCGGCTTCTTCGGCGTGGTCGCGGTAGTTGAGGCCGATGCAGATGAGCTTGCTGGGGCGTGCGACGGCGGGGCCGAGACGAACCGAGGCGTCAACGGTGGGAGCAGAGTCGGCATTGGCGTCGGCCCAAGCTTTGAGGCGGTCGAGGCCATCGCCACCGAAGAAAGTTTCATCGTAGTCGGAGCCGAAGCCCGAGGCATCAATGCGGCGACCGTCGTCGAGTTGGAGGCCGGGTTTCTCGTTTCCTGGGGTTCCGAAGCGGATGAGTTTCATGGTCGAAAGTTCGTGGTTCTGGGTTCGAAGTTTTTGGTTTTATCGTGTGGGACGGCAGGAATGCCATCCCTCCTTGGGAGCGCGGCGACTTTTTGCACACCGTTTTTTTACGAATCGCCTTCCATATTGGGGTAGCGACCGATGATCGGGTATTGCTCCAGTTCGGCAACCGTGCCGGAGATAGGGTAGCTTTCACGCCCGACCCAATAGACGGTGGCGGCGGCGACCTCTTCGGGTTTGGTGACCCGGCCTGCAGGGGCGGCGTAGGCCGGAACGTGCTCGGGCCAGTCTGCCGGGAGGCCGTCTTCCATCTTCACCTTGTATTCGTTCTCGGTCAGGGTCCAACCGACGTTGAGCTGATTGAAGCGGACGCCCTCGGTGCCTTGGGAGTCGGCGAGGTTGCGGGTCATGGTTTGCAGCGCGCCCTTGGACATGGAGTAAGCGAGCATGTTGGCCTGGCCGCAGTGGGCGAGGACGGAGCCGATGTTCAGCACGCAGCCCTTGGATTCCTTGAGCGCAGGCAGGAGAGCACGGATGAGCAGCATGGGTGCGCGGGTGTTGATGGCGATCATGCGATCAAAAAAGTCGGCGTCGGTGTCCTCGATCCGTCCGCGAACGGTGATGGCGGCGTTGTTGACGAGCGCGTCGATGCGACCAAAGGCGGCGAGCGCTTCTTGGGCGAGTTGCTCGGGGTAAGCAGGATCGGCGAGGTCACCCTGACAGAAGGCGGCCTTGTCTTCGCCGAGCTCTTTCCGGATCGCCTCCCCCCGTTGGGCGCTGCGGCCTTGGAGGATGACTTTGGCGCCCTCGGTGACGAAACGTCGCGCCATGAATTCACCGATGCCGGTGGTGCTGCCTGTGATGAGGATGATTTGGTCGGCCAATCGCATACAATCTGGGATCAACAAGGCGAGGACGCTTGGGGGTGCAAGGGGAAGTGGGCGTGTGGTGGAGGATTCGGTGTGCGGTGGACTGTCATCAGTGATCAGCGATCAGGGATCAGGGATCAGTGTTTGGAGGGCAGAAGTGGGTCGATGACCGGAATAGGGGAGTAGGATGGGAAAAGTGTGTGCTACGCTGGGGGCGATGAATCTGGATCTCAAAGGACAGTCGGTGGCCGTGATTGGCGCGGCGAAGGGCATCGGTCGGGCGATCGCCGAGGGCTTTGCAGCGGAAGGGTGCCGGGTGCGTGGGTTTGATCGGGAGATGGGGGATGGGGCTGATTTGGAAATGGTGGTGGGCGATGTCACCTCGCTGGAGAGTGTGCAGGCGTTTGCGGATGGATTTGAGGCGGTGGATCATCTGGTGTTTTGCGTCGGCGTCGGTTCTGGGAAGTTTGGGTTTCCGTTTTGGAATGTGCCGCCTGGGGATTGGGCACGGGTTCTGGAGATCAATCTGATCGGCGCGGTGAATGTAGCCCATGCCTTTGCTCCGAAGCTGATTGAGCGCGGGGCGGGGTCGATGCTGTTTCTGACGTCGGTGGCGGGGCAGATGGGTTCGCAGACGGACCCGCCCTACAGCGCGTCGAAGGCGGGGCTGATCAATTTTGTGCAGTGTGCGGCGAAGGACCTGGCTCCCCATGGCGTGCGCGTGAATGCGCTGTCGCCCGGGATGGTGAAGACGGCGCTGAATCAGGCGGTGTGGGCGGCGGGTCAGGCGAAGTTGCCGGAAGGGCAGCGCCAGAGCTATGAGGACTGGGCGGCGGAGAAAATCGCCAAGGTGTCGCCCTTGGGGCGTTGGCAGGAGCCGGGTGAGTTTGCGGCAATGGCGTGTTTTCTGGCCTCATCGCACGGGCGCAACATCACGGGGCAGACGCTGAATGTGGATGGCGGGCAGGTGATGCACTCGTAGGAGAGACAGCAGATTTTCAGACGGCAGACGGCAGACGGCAGACAGCAGACTTGAGACAAGGAGCGGTGCGCTTCCAGCCGCCGGGTAGGAAGTTGGGGCGCTTTTTTGAGACAGGATGGACGGGATTTTTCGTGGATTCACAGGATTCTGAAAACTGATGACTGATCCGAGTCTGGTGTCTGCTGTCTGATCATCTGCTGTCTTTTCCTCAATTCATTGCGTTTCGCTTGGGTTATGAAATGCTGGGCGCTTCATGGCCGACGATTACACCCTCCTCGATAGCGGACGATTTCAGAAACTGGAACGTTTTGGTGAGGTCGTGCTGTCGCGGCCTTGTGCGCAAGCCGTGTGGGAGCCGACGCTGGAGGTGGACCATTGGCATGGTGCCACGGCCACGTTCTTTCGGGATCGCGGGAATCAGTGGCGGGGGCGGGATCGACTGCCGGAGGAGTGGACGATCTCGGTGGATGGGATGCGGTTTCTGCTGAGCTCGACGGACTTTGGGCATTTGGGGATCTTTCCCGAGCAGCGGGATCAATGGCGGCGGATTCGGGAGGTGTGTGCTGATTTCAAGAAGGCCAAGGGACGTCCGGCACGGGTGATCAACCTGTTTGCCTACTCAGGCGGGAGCACGCTGGCGGCGGCGCTGGGTGGGGCGGAGGTGTGCCATGTGGATGCCTCGAAGGGAATGGTCGATTGGGCGCGTCGAAATGCGGAGCTGAACGGACTGAAAGAGCATCCGATTCGCTGGATTGTCGATGATGTGGCGAAGTTTCTGGAGCGGGAGCATCGCCGGGAGCGGGACTACGACATGGTCATTTTGGATCCGCCGAGTTTTGGCCGGGGTGCCAAAGGGGAGGTGTTCAAGATCGAGAACGACCTCACGTTTTTGCTGAAGCGCGTGGGGGTGCTGATGTCGTCCGAGCCCGTGGGCGTGCTCTTGTCCTGCCACACACCGGAACTGACGCCGATTTCATTGCATCACCTGCTGTTGCAGGAGATGGGCCGGCTCGGTGGCAAGCTGGAGCAGGGCGAAATGCTGCTGCGTGGGGAGGGCGATGTGCTTCCGGTGCCGAGCGGGAGCTATTCTTGGTGGCTGAAGTAGGCCGGACACTTGTCCGGCTTGGCGGGCCGAAGGACGTCGTCTGGTCTTCCAGTCGGACAGGAGTGTCCGACTTACTTGAACGCAGTGAATGGAGGCGTCGCGACTTCGTCGGATAATTGTACTCTTGCACGGCATAGCCGTCCGAGCCTTCGGGCGTGCTTTTGTCCTGCCACACGCCGAAGCTGACGCCGATTTCCCTGCACCACCTGTTGCTGCAAGAGATGGGGCGACTCGGGGGGGAACTGGAGCAGGGCGAAATGCTGCTGCGAGACCAGCGGTGCAAGGCAACTTTGACATTGGCTTTGTAAATGTTTCGATGTCGTGAGGTATCGTGCCGGTCGGGGTCAAGGGTCTCGAAGCATTGACACAAGGGCATCACAGCCCCATGCTGCCTCAGAATTCCATTCCGTGATCTCCGTGAAAAGCGATGTCCGAATGGACTAATTAGTACTGTTGGCTGCTACGAGTCATTATGACAGTCGAGAAACCAAAACTCCGAAAGGACTTATCATACGTCCTGAAGACTTCCTTGCTGAAGGAGGCGTTGGAGCAAGCTCGGATTGACTGTCACGTTGACCTCAAATACTGGACGCCACAGTCCGGTAGTTCATTGCTTGAGGCACACTATTGGCTTCCGAACGCCAACGTTGAATATCCGCGTGTTTATGTAAGAGCCGGTGTTGTTCCCAGTGCCGAGCGTCAAGCGGCCTTGGATGCACTTAGAAGTCAGGGCATTCCAGCTTTCATTTCTTGGTTGTCGCAAATCGTTGCTTTGCCAAAGGGCTCGCCGAAGCTGCACGGCGACCATTGTTTCGATGCATGCTATGAGGACGGACAGATTGCCATCACACACAATTTTCGCAGCTAACCATGCGCTGCAGCGAACTCGGCGTGAGCGTCGCGGTTGCAATCGTTGCGTCCCGTGCGCCGGGTCGCTGAGCTTGGGTCGATCGCGCACTCCGGATAGCGGATGGCAGCGAATGAACGTCGCCGGTAAGGTTGCCCGTTGGTTAGCGGACAATGGGAGGCAGGTTTTCTTCTTTTTTGGACGAGGTGTCAACGCAGGGCGTCGCGATGGAGACTGGGACGGGACGTGGCGTCTGTTTGTCCGGGAATTTAGGAGCCCAGAGCGGAATGGATTGAATCGTCGGGGGCGGGGTGGACGTTGGGTATGACTGATGGCGAGTGATTTGATCGAGGTTCAGCATCGGGGGGCGCTTTATCTGCCGGAAGCGGATCTTTGGCTGGACCCCCGGTTTCCGGTGGGGCGGGCCTTTGTGTCGCATGCGCATGCGGATCATGTGGCGAAGCATCGGGTGACGTTTGCCTCGGAGGTGACGGGGATGCTGATGGGGAAGCGTTTTGGGGCCAACAAGGACGGGGAGTTTCGGGGGCTGGCGTTTGGGGAGGACTTGGAATGGGAGGGGTGGCGGCTGCGGGTGCTGCCGGCGGGGCACATTGTGGGCTCGGCGATGCTGCATCTGACTCGGCTGAGCGATGGGGCGACGCTGCTTTACACGGGGGACTATAAGCTGAAGCAGGGCCTGAGTTCGGAGAGGTGCGAGCTGATGGCGGCGGACACGCTGATCATGGAGTGCACGTTTGGGCTGCCGCATTTTCGCTTCCCTCCTCGGGAGGAGACGCTGGAAAGGGTACGGCGGTTTGTGACGGAGACGCTGGAGGATGGGGGGATTCCGGTGCTGCTGGGGTACTCGCTGGGGAAGGCGCAGGAGATTCTGTGCGGGTTGGCGGGCTTGGGCGTGCCGGTGATGGTGCACAAGTCGATCCGGGACATGACGCGGGTGGTGACGGATCTGGTGGGGCCACTGCCGGAGTATCGTCTTTTCGATGGGGCGGATGCCAAGGGGCATGTGCTGGTGTTTCCACCGAGTGCGGCACGGTCCCAAATCGTGAGGCGGCTGAAGGTGTGCCGGACGGCGATGCTATCTGGCTGGGGGCTGGAGTCGGGGGCGAGCTATCGCTATCAGGTGGATGAGGTGTTTCCGCTGAGCGATCACGCGGATTATGAGGAGCTGATCGAGACGGTGGAAACCGTGACGCCGAAGCGGATCTATCCCGTGCATGGCTACACTCAGGCGTTTGCGGCGGATCTGCGGCGGCGGGGCTGGGATGCGTGGACGCTGGAGGGGGCGGATCAGATGGAGCTGTCGATGGACGTCACCAGGCCCATGGTGGCGGAGCCGGATTCGGATTCGGGTGAGGGTGTTGTGTTGAGCCCGGACGGAGTGGGTGGTCCGTCTTTCATGCGTTGGGTGGCCGTGGCGGAAGCGGCGATGGCGGAGTCGTCGAGACTCGGGAAACGCGGACTCCTGGCAGAGTATTTGGCCGACACGGAACCGGTGGAGGATTTGGCCGTGGCGGTGCGATTTTTTTCCGGTCGCACCGGAACGCCTGTGGAACTGCGGCGGCCGCTGCAAGTGGGCTGGGCGGTAATCAGGCAAGTGTTGCAGGAAGTCAGCGGAATGAGCCAGGTGGACTACCGGGCCATCTCGCGAACGCAGAATGATTCGGGCCGGACGGCGTTTCTGGTGCTGAGCCGGGCAGCGCTGCCAGCGGGTGGAGAGGTGACCTTGGCGGAAGTGGCGGCTTTCTTCGAAGGATTGAGGGAGGCAGACGGGCCGATGCGGCGTGTGGGATTGCTGCGGGAGATGCTGCGCAAAATGAACGCTCAAGAAGCAGCGTGGCTGGTCCGGCTTCTGACGGGTGGGCTGCGGATGGGTTCGAAAGAGGGACTGGTGGAGGAAGCGGTGGCGAGGGCATTTGAACGTTCGGTGGATGCGGTGCGTGCAGCAGCGATGCTGGGTGGTGATCTGGGCGAGGCGGCGGTGATGGCGCGGGAGGATCGATTGGATGAAGCAAGGCCCGTCCCGCTGGTGCCGCTGAAGGTGATGCTGGCGAGTCCGGAGGAGACTGCGGAGGCGATTTGGGATCGGCTGGTGGGCGACGAGGGCGGGACTGTGTGGTTGGAGGACAAGTTTGATGGCATCCGTGCGCAACTGCATCGAGGGAAGGCTGGGTGCGAAGTGTTCAGTCGCGATCTGAAGCCGGTGGGTGTCCAGTTTCCCGAGGTGGTGTGTGCGGCAGAGGGACTGCGAGATGAGGTCATCTTGGACGGGGAGATCATCGCGTATGCGGAGGACAAGCGCCTGTCGTTCTTCGATCTGCAGAAGCGGCTCGGGCGTCGAGATCAGGCGGACCTGTTTTTGGCCAGTGAAATCACGGTGCGGTATGTGGTCTTTGACATCCTGCTGAAGAACGGGGTGTCCATGCTGGAGAGGCCTTTGGCGGAACGGCGCGGGGTTCTTGAATCCATGGAGCTCCCTGAGGGAATGGTGCGCATTGATGTCATGCGGGCGAGAGGTCCGGCTGAGATCGAGGAGGCGTTTCAGGCGGCTCGCCGCCGGGGCAATGAGGGCCTGATCGCGAAGGATGGGGGGAGTGACTACTCGCCGGGTCGTCGGGGGAAAGCGTGGCTGAAATTGAAGAAGGCGTTTGCGACGCTGGATGTGGTGGTCGTGAAGGCGCAGCAGGGGCACGGGAAGCGGAGCCATGTGCTGAGTGACTACACCTTTGCTGTGCGTGATGAGACGTCAGGAGAGCTACGGGTGATTGGGAAGGCGTACAGCGGACTGACGGATGTGGAGATCGAGGAACTGACGGAGCACTTCACGCGGCAGACGCTGAGCGAGAAGGGACGGGTGCGGACCGTCGTCCCGGACACGGTGCTGGAGATCGCTTTTGATTCCATCCAACCGAGCCAGCGGCACAACAGCGGTTTGGCACTGCGGTTTCCGAGGATCAAGGCCATCCGGCGTGACAAGGGACCGGAAGAGATCGACACGCTGGAGCGCGCGCGGCGACTGGCGGGGGGGGGCTGATGCGAGTGGAGCCCGCCAAGCAGATTGCAAAGAATGGACTGTTGCGCTGGGGGGGCTAGCCGCTGCGCGGTGGAATCAAGGGTCGATGGATCTTTTGAAGGATTTCTGCGTTGCGCGTCGGTCACGAATCCCGATTCGCTCCCTCCTTGCGCCTTGAACTCAGCCGAAATCTCTCATCGATTCGTCACCATCGGCTTGGCGCACTGCACTAGCGGATTGGGTTGGACGCCGAGTCGTTGTGCCTGCGGACGAGGGCCCAAGCTTCGGTGTCGGAGTTGGTGGATTCGGATTCGTCGGCCTTGGAAGAATGCGTCCAAAGGATGGGGTTGCCTTGGTTTGCAGAGGCGATCCAGAGCGGTGTTTTGATGCCCATTTTGACGAGTTCTTCGCGGACTTGAAGCTTCTCTCGAGCCGTGAGAGAGGCTAGGTGCCTGTCGCCGGGTTCTGCAATGATGCCGAGCGCTTGGGATGCGTTGAGGCGCTCGGCGAGGATGGACAGAGTGGTTCCCTGAATGGGCAGGAAATTCGGAGTGGCGGTGGCCGCTGAATTGCCGATTCCGATCCAGCCTGCTTCCTGAGCCTTTTCGGAAAGAAGCAGGGTGGTGACGATCAGTTGGATGCCAATGACAGTGGCGGTGATGGGTTTTTGGAGAATTTTATGGGGAAGCGGCGGGGCATCAACGCGAGCGAATGCGCTTTTGATGGCCGCTTCCATCTCAGTGGCGCTTTGGAAACGCTTGAGTGGATCGGGCTGGATGGAACGGTGAATGAGCTTGGAGACGAACTTGGGGCACTTGACCCCAGCGAGGTCGCTGAGATCGTCCGGATCTTCAGAAACTTCACCCGTGACGAGTTCGCGGAGAGTGATGCCGAGGCTAAAGAGGTCGGTGCGTTGATCGACCTTCGAGTCGGAACGTTTTTGTTCGGGAGCGGCGTAGCCGGGGGTGCCGAGTCCGGCCCCGGTCCCACCGAGGGCATCGACGTCGAACCAGTTTTGCCCGATGAGCTTGGCGAGGCCGAAATCGGCGACCCGTGCCCGGCCCCACTCGTCGATGAGGATGTTGGTGGGCTTGATGTCGCGGTGAATCACTCCGTGCTCATGGGCGAAGGCGAGGGCTTGGGCAACCTGCGCCGAGATCTGAAGAGCCTCAGCGAGCGGCACCTCGCGTTCACGCATGATGTCGAGAAGGCTCGTACCCTGCACAAACTCCATGACGATGAAGGCGTAGCCATTCTCCGTGGTGCTGGAGCTTGGCGAGGAGCCGTGCCTCGCGTTGAAATCGGGTCACGAAGTCGGGATTGAGCCCGAGTTCGGGGGGGAGGATTTTGATGGCGACGCGACGGTCGAGGGAGAGCTGGGTGGCGGCATAGACGGAGCCCATTGAGCCACGGTCAATGAATGCAAACCCTGAATAGCCGGAGAACCAGGGTTCAACCTCGTCTGCCTCCGGGGGCTCCCAATCTCCACCGCTGCCACCGAGGACTCCATCGAGAAGCCCCTCCGGCGAGAGTCCCTCCAGCATCCGTGGTTTCTTAATCGGTTGAAGCTCAGGGGAATCCATCGTCCTAAATCGTGCCGTTAGTCGATCCGGCTCTGACTAACAGGCGATATGCGTAACGCGTCAAGGCCTGCTTGTGGTCGGGCTTGCATCCTTTTCCATGAGAGCCAAAATGCTTCGCTTATGGGAGGAACCCGACACCAGCCATTTCCGATGACACGTTGGAGCGTGGTGGTGGCGTCTAGAGATGGGGGTGACCCGGATGTCAGTCGCCTGGCGATTGATGAACTCTGCCGGATTTATTGGCAGCCGCTTTATTCCTATGCCCGCCGACAGGGATTGTCGCCGCAAGACGCCGAGGACGTGACGCAGGGGTTCTTTGAGTTCGCGCTGTCGAAGGACCTCTTTGGTGCGGCAGACGAGAGCGTGGGGAAGTTGCGGAGCTTTTTGCTGACGGCCTTCACCCGGCATGTGCGGGGTGTGTGGCGGCAAGGGCAGGCGCAGAAGCGCGGAGGAGGCGTGGCAACCCTGTCGATTGATGCATCGCAAGCCGAGGAGTCGTATTCGTTAGAGCCTGTCGATCATTGCACCCCAGAGACTCTTTTCGAACGGCAGTATGCGCTTCGGATGGTGGAAACCGCAGTAGAACAACTGCACGAGGAGCAGAAAGCGGCTGGGAAAGAGGAGGCGTTTTTGCTTTTGCGGCCAAGGCTGGACCCCACGGCTGCCGAGGCGGGCACAGACAAAGAGATCGCCGAAAACCTGGGTGTGAGTCACGATGCTGTGCGGCAGATGATTTCGCGTCTGAGGAAACGCTTTCGGGAGATCATGAAGGAACGAGTGGCAGGAACGCTGCAGGATCCTTCGCCAATGGCCGTGGAAGAGGAGTTGACGGCACTTCGTCGTGCTCTTGCAGGATGATCAGACTATCAAGTTGGATGAAGGAAATTGAGTGTTGTTGGGCCCCGGCTTAGCGCGTAAAATTTTCTGTCACACTGGACAAAGGCCTGCTTAGCTTACCGTGAACGCTGACTTTCCAGAGAAAGAAAGCGACTCACTCTCTATCAGAAACCACACCCACAACTAACATGACACCCACTGCACTTACCCTTCTCGGAGCCAACATTCTCCGGTTCACCATCCCACTGGCGGCGGTCTCCAGTGATCTGACTGACAAATTCAGCGGCATCATCAACATCCTCAACCTCGTCGGCCTGGTGCTTGCGTTTGGTGGGTTGCTCTTCGCAGCTGTCATGTTCATGATGGGACAAACTGAGCGCGTTCTTTACGGATTGGTCGGAGCTGGCATCGGCGGCTTGGCCTTCATCATCATCAAGGTGATGTTCGACACCGGCGCGGGTGGCAACAGCGACATTGATGCGCTGGACATGAATAATTAACCCGGCCTTGTGAACCTCCCGGTCCTTGGACCGGGAGGTTTTTTTCAATCACGACCCAACACTGCGAACACTCGAATGGAAGAAGGCCGCGTCAGATTGCATGAAACCAACGAAGGTCGGGATACCCAGCAGGGGATCGCGGGTTTTGAGGGCGCGAATGCCTTTTACTTCATGCTGGCGATTGGCCTTGGCCTGTTGCTGTTTCGCAAATTTTCTGAGGGAGCCAATCCCAACATGAGCATGGCGATGATTATCGCCGCGATTCCGATGGTCGTCGTTTCTGCCTACGTTTTTGGGTTGAAGCAGGGAAAGCCCCCTTCGTATGATGTCGAATTGGGCGAGTGGCTCATCATCAAACTCAGCCAAGCGCCCTATTTTTCTCCAAGGCAGGCTGAGAAGCTGTCGCTCCCATGGTTTGAAGACCAGAAGCCGAAGAAGGAGGAAGACTGAGGATGGCGAAATTCGTCAATTCCTACCTCGACGAGGACCTGATTGTGTATCGCGGGCTTCAGCGCGGCGGAGCCATCGGGAAAGGCTACAGTGTCGAGATGCCTGACACGGAGAACACCGACGCATCCTGGTTGATGGGTTTGGAAGACAATCTCCGCGTCCTGTTGAGAATGATCCGCCCTGAATTGCGCCTGCAGGTGGCGTGGAGCGTCGACAGCGACTATCGCAAGGAGTTGGAAGCCTATCGGCAGAACACCGAGTTGCTGCCTTGCGACAAATGGGCGCTCCGGTCACGCGAGGAACGCTACCAACGATACGATCAAAAGATCAAGAATCACCAACTTCGGAGGGAACACCTCGAATTCTATTTCACCTCGCGCATCCAAGGGCGATCGATGGGCGGGGGACGACAGTACTACGACGAACTGCTGAAGGCGGCGACTCGAGAGCAGAGCGAGCTGGAAGAGGCTCTCCGTCAGGGACTCGGAAGTCTGGGCGGCCGAATCACGCCGATGTCCAACATGGATCACTTTCAGGCGCTCTACCGTTATTTCAACCCGAGTGCATTTGAGAACGAGGCCTTAAAACTGGATGATCTGTACGATCCGACCAAGTCGGTCTGTGAGATGTGCTTCAACAGCGATGCGGCCCCGGTGAAGTTGGGAGCATCCACCTTCAAGATGGACGGCTTTTATCAGGGCGTGTGCGTGATGAAGACGCTGCCCAAGTTCACCTACATCGGCATGATGCGGCTGCTGACGCAGTTGGACATTCTCGACTACCAGATCGTTTTGAACATCGAGGCGGGTGATGTGGAGAAGGATCGAATCAAGACAGAGTCCACCGTGGCTCGGTTGGAACGCGGGAAAATCACGCCGTCGATTGAAGCCACGCTCATCAAGTTGCGGACGCGGATTCGGCGCCTGACCACCAACGAGGTGGTGCCTTATCGGATGCACATGCTGGTGCGGGTGTGGGATCGTGATGAAGCGACCTGTTCGAGCAAGCTGTCGGCCATCAAGAACTCGATGCTCAAGTTGGGTGGCGCCCAGCCGTATGAGCCCACACTGCCAACGAGCGTCCGGAATTATTGGCAGCTTTGCATGCCGGGTTGGTCTTGGGCGAACTACAACGACTTCAAGCTCTACGTGGAGGATGTGAATCTCGCGGACTTGATGCCAATTTCCAGCACGCCAACGGGCGATCTGGAGGATGCCGAGGCGATCTACGACGGGCCTCGGGGAGCCTTGGTGGGCTGTGTGACCTTTGTTGGGAAGAAGGGGGCACAGCGCCCGGAACACGGCATCATGTTTGGTGCCTCGGGAGCGGGGAAATCGGTCTTCACGATTGATTTGCTGACTCAAACGGCTCCGTACTTTGACTACACCGCGATCGTGGAGGAAGGCCTTTCGTACAATTTGTTCACCCGGCTCCACGGTTGCGAACCGATCATCGTGCGGCCCAACGGGAATCTGACGTTCAACTACTTTGATACGCGGGGATTGCCCTTGAGTCCGGATCAATTGGGAGACGCGACGGCGGTGGCTCATTTGATGGCGGGACCACCGCCCGACACGGACAAGGACCGGATTCGGCAGGCGCTTTTGGCCAAGCAGATTGAGCGGCTCTACATCGATCAATTTGAGACCTGGGCCTCGCGCACTCCGGACCTTCGTGTGGAAGCGGCTCGTCGTGTGGGGATTGCGGATGAGTGGCGGAAGCACAAGATGCCGCAGGGCACCGTATTGCCGGATGCGTGGATGGACTTTTGGAACGCCCATCAGGAGGGAGACAACTTCGCCAATGACCTCTTTGAGACGGAGGCGGATGGATCGCGGATGGAGGATTTTCTCAACGATCCCGGAAATCAATGGGACCTGATGTCCATGGCTTACACCCTGATGAAGCCAGAGGACATGCCGACGCACAGCCAGTTTGTGGAGTTACTGAATCTGGAGAGTCGCCAGCGCCGGGCGCACGACGATCTGGGCTTGTTGAGGATGCTCTTGGAACCTTGGTCGCGGACGGGTCGCTACGGAGCGATCATGGATGGCGTCAACAACGTAAACTTGAAGGGCAAGGTCGCTCATTTCGAGCTTTCCTACATTCCCGAGTCGGCGAAGGAATTGAAGACCGTCGCAGCGTTCCTCATCACGAATGACCTGAGGAAAGAGATCATGAGTCGTCCGCGCTCGACGCGGAAACGTGTGATTCTGGAGGAATTGTCCGCCTTCCTGGCCATGCCGGACGGAGATCGCATCACGCGCGAGTACTACGAACGGATGCGGAAGTATTCGTGCTGGGTGTTCTCGATCATTCAGCAGTTCCAGCGGATCAAGGACCATCCGGTGCGTTCCTCGGTGGTGGGGAACTCGAGGGTGATGTTCATGCTGAAGCAGCCCGACAAGAAGGATGTCGAGAGCATGTCGGAGGGCTTCCGTATTCCGTCGGTGACAAAGAATCAGGTCACCGCCTTCCCGGATCCCTCGGAAATGAAGTCCGATCCGTATGCGTCCTTTGTTTACTATCATGAGGCCACTGGCCGTCCTCGGATCGCCATTGGGCGGCACCAAGCCTCGAAGGAAATGATCCTAGCCAGTGCCACATCGGGCGAGGCCTTTGAACAGCAAAATCAGGAACTCAAGGAGTACGACGGAGACGCCCTCAAAATGATTCTCAGCCAAGCCAAACTATGAATCGCATTACTTTTTTCATGATGCTCTCGATCAGTCTTTGTCAGGTGTCCTGTCAGAGCAGTGGAGGTGGTGGATCCAAGGGGCTGCTCGGGGCGGCTACAGGAGGTCTCATTGGCGCTTTGGTGGGCGACAATTTGCTGGGTGGGAATGGCAATAATTCGGGTGGCTCCACGACCACCACAGCGGGAGCAGGCGGGACCACCACTACGACTTCAGGCGGGAACAACAACAGTGCCTTTGACGACAACAAGGGCCTGATTACCGGAGCTGTGGCGGGTTACGCTGCAGGAAGTTTGACGGAAATGTTTGCCAAGGACGAGGCAAAGCAAAAGTACCTCGACGGCTACAACAAGGGTCGGAGTGACGCGATCAAGGAGCTTTACTGGGTGAAGCGAGACGCTGAGCGCCCCAGTGCCGACCAAACCATTCAGCGTCGCTATTATGAGGTGCCGGTTCCCGAGCACATCACCACCGACGGAGTCCTCGTCGCGCCGCACAAGCGCGTGATTGAAGTCGTCGAGTAACCCGGAAAGAGAATATGAAAACGATCCTTCGAACCTTTCTCTGCGTGGCTGTGCTTGGCAGCTTCGCAGGACCGAGTGCCTTTTCGCAGGGGGCGTCGGCGGTGATCGACCAGGCGTTGATCGACTTGACGCGTGGCAATCACAATTCCGTCATGGCGCTGCTTCAAAAGCAGTTGGAGGAAGCGGAGAAGCAGGCGACCAGCATTCAAACTCAATTGGATCGCATGGGCGATCCCAGAGATGTGACGCCTCCAGCCGTCTCGATGGCCAAGGAAGACATCCTTCGGTCGGTGGCTGCGCTCAAGACTCAGGATGAGCAGCGGGAGGTCATGACGGGCCTGACTGGTGCCGAAGTGTTTGACGATGATGCTTTCGGCCTCATGGACCCCATCGGAGACAAGGTCACCCTGGAAGATGGCTCGGAAGTGGATCGTGATCCCGAGAAGTACAAGCTGGAGGCGGGGCTTCGGGTTCACTTGAATGAGTACTACGCGATTCGCGATGAAGCGATCGAGAAACAGCAGGCACTGGGAGAAGAGCTCGGGAATGTCCTGGAGGAACTGGAGACGGCCGAGGACTTCGCGACCGTGCAGAAGCTGGGAGCGATGGTCACCGTGCTGCAGGGACAGATCGATCAATGGAACCAGAAGGTGGCCATCGCCCATGATGACGTGGTGATGGCAGAGAAGGAGTTTCAGAGCACGGCCCGGGTCGTAACGCAAGGTTCGCGAGAGGCGGCATTGCTGCAGACGGCGGCCAATCAGCAATCCGCCGTCGGCGGCTCCGGTTCAACCGGCGGAACAACACCTGGCTTCACCACTCAAAGTGGCACCGGAAAGACCCTGCCGTGGGGGCGGAAAGGAACCGAGGGGAATCCCGGCTCGGGTGGGACGAGTGAATGACGGGCCGTCAATACTGAGCGTTTGTTGGAGAGACCATGACCATTGTTGCAGCCGGAACCATTGACCTGATCCAGTCGGGCGATCCACTCTTCTTCTTCTACGAAGATTTGGCGGATGTTTGTTACCGGTGCAGCGATGTCCTCCAGTTGTTTGCATTCACGCTGATTTTTGCGGGTCTCTTGATGCAAGTGTACAAGGGCATGATTGGCGGTGACTTGTCGGGAATGTTTCGCCACATCTTGGTAAGCGGGATCATCATCGTCATAATGCCGTTTTACGGCGAATGGATGCTTGCCGCTCAGGACACACTGGGGCCTGGACTCCTGTCGGCATTGGAGGTGGATCCTCTCGGGGCCTTGACCAATTTCGGAGAGAGTTTTGCGGAGGCACCTTTCGACACAACTGATGCTCCGAGCATCATCCTGGGAATCATCGATCCACTCGCATGGTTTGAATATTTCATGACCATCATTGGACTGTTTCTGATGGCCTGCATCTCCATCGTCATGTATGCCTTGTTTTGGTGCGGCTTTCAGATCCAAATCATTGCGATCTATTTGGGGGCCGCCGCCGCGCCAATCTTTTTGAGCATGCTCGTTTTTGAGCAAACTCGGGACACTGGGGTCAAGTATCACATCGGATTGATCGCCATTTGCTTTTGGCCTCTCGGATGGGGTTTGGGGATGCTGTTTACTGAGGCTATGATGTCACAAGTCTCTGCCGCCATGGCTCTGTGCGCCTACATTTTTGGGCCCTTGATGGCGATCCCGTTCGTGAACACTGTGATTGAGATTGGTGCGGTCATCATCATTCTATTGATCATCATCGTGTGGCTGATTGTGGTCTTGTTTGCCGCACCGAAAGTGGTCTCTAAGGCGATCACCACGGGAGCCCAGATTGGGATGGGATTGATTAGTGCCGGGGCGAGCACCTCGGCCGGAATGGCTTCTGCCGGGATCGGGGCAGTTTCAGGGGCAGCGATGGCTGTAGGTGGAGCGGCAGCCACAGTGGCCACGGGAGGTGCAGCGGCGCCAGCGGCGATTGGCGCGGTTGGAGGGTCCATTAGCGCTGTTGGGGGTGGTGTTGCTGCGGCGGGGAAGACTGCGGCGAGCGCGGGTGATTGATGTGACTACCGGGAGTATTGTTTAGTGCATGAAAGGCGTATCTGATTTTTTCATCTCCAAGGACAAGCTGGCCTACTTTTGGTTCTTGGTCGCCTGTGCCTGTGTGGCGTCCACGGCGTGGTACGTGAACAGCATCGCGGCGGATGGCGATAGCCGGATGCTGTACGTGATCATGAACGATCAGAACGTCATGTATCTGGATCAGAACCTCTCGACCGAAGGTCCCAAAGACTTGTTTGACTCTCAGGCGAGACTGGCCCTTGAGACGCTGTTGAACCGGGGGCCAAGCGGTCCGTTGAACCCCAAGCGGGTACCCAAACTTTTCACGGACACTGCCTTGGAGTGGGTGATGAATGATGTGAGGGAACAACGTGTCGATTTCAACTCCCATCAATTTCACCAGATGGTGGAGGTAGGGGAGATCCAAGTTCTCTTGGGCGAAGACGGTGGTGCGATCACGGTGGCAATGGGGCAGCTGATTCGCGTGGGTGTGGATCAAGTGGAGTCCAAGGTGATCAATGAAGTTTATTCCGTGAACGCGCGCTTGGTTTGGGAGCCCAATGTCAACATGCGGGACAGCAAGCTGTTCCCGTTCGTGTGCCGTGAGGCCAAGTACGCCTTATCCCTCATATCTGAATCGTGACGACCATGGCAGAGAAGAGAACCAAAAAGAAACCCGGACTGGTGGACGCCATGATCGCAAAAGATCGGGTGACGATCTTTTGGTTTCTATTCGCTTGCTTCGTGGCCGCTGGCTGTGCGGTCTACGTGATGATCGTTTCCGAGACGATGAAGTATCGTCCTCCGTTTGTGATCATGGATGGGGCGGGTGTGTTTTATTCGGCTCCGGGGGTCAACTTTGCCGATGCAAAGCCGATGCATGAGGAGCTGACGTTGCTCGCAGTGGAAGCCATGTTTGATCGTGGCCCCAGCGGTCTTCGTCATGAGGCCCGGTTGTCGAAGCTGTGTACCAAAACGGGACTTTCTGAGATTCAGGACAAGATTCAGGCCGAGGCGGAATTCTTCCAGCGGCAGGAGATCATTCAGACGTATGAAATCGATGAGCTGAAGGTGTTGGGGGCTGTCGGAGCGGTGGCGGGAACTTCGGCCAAGGGACGGATCTTTCGACGAGGGCAGTTTGGCGGTGACTTGGAGGAGGTCTCCGAATTTGTTGTGAAGTTTCGATGGATGATGAACCCTGACGTGCGTGCCACGGGAGCGTTTCCGGCCCTGATTTTCAATCTGTTCCAGTATGAACGTGTCCCGGTGAACACCCTATGAACCGCTACAGACTTTATTTTTTAGGGATGCTGCACGTTTGTGCGGTGCTGCTCGCCCTTCGCTGCGACGTCCGTGCGCAGATTCAGGAGGGTCGGGAACTGGTGATGCTGGACAGGAACAGTACGATTCATGAAATCCATGTGAACGATATGGTGGCGACGACGATCACATTCCCGGCACCCATCAATTTTCTGGCGGGCTTCGGCATGGTGACGGATCCAAGCGAAGCCAAGGCGCTGGCGGCTGCACCGGTGTCCGTGGTGCAGTTTGAAAATGTGCAGGCGGATACCTTGGTGGTGCGGTTGCTCAAAGTCGGAGAGCCGATCCACGCCACGGTGCGAACTGGTGGGAACATTTTTTTACTTCGGATTGTCCCAGCCGAAGAGGCTCATCTCGCGGTGATCGTGCCTCCACCAGGCGAGCAAAGCGCGGCGGTTGAAGTCGGTCCTGAAGCCTTGGCTGCGGATCGGATCAAGTTCAGCACCGAGGAACTCGTGGGGTTGTTGGGACGGGCTCGGCAACGGAAGTTCCTTCAGTCGGTGAATCCGAGCCTTTACACCGGTTGGGAGGAGAGAAACGACCTTGATCTCGCGGTTACCCGTGACGGCGTGACGGCGACGATCTATGAAGTGCAGCGATGGCCGGAGAAGGACGCGCTGGTGTTTCGCTGCTGGATCACGAACCAAAGCGACTCCACCTTCGAATTTGATCCAGTGGACGTGCGGGTGCGAGCCGCTGAGCGCAGCTACCCGGCGCAGTTGGTGGATTGCAGCGGCGTCGTGGCCGCAGGGCAGCGTGTAGCCATGGATGTGGTGTTGCAGGGTGGTCCCGGCGGAGGACGGGAGAGCGTGGCCATTGACAATGACTTTCGGATCGAGTTGCCCAAGGAGGGGAGATCTCCGGGCACATCGGCCATCTTGTTTGGCGATGCTGGAGCCGACATGGAGAACTACAAGTAGGAGACCACGGCCATGATGAAACAACTTCAAAAACCCGGTGTGCAGATGCTCCTCCTCTTCGTCGTGGTGGCGGGTGGTGCCGGGGCGTACATCCTCAGCAAACAAGCGCCGCCTCCAGCGAATGTGTCGACGAAGGAAGATAAGCCGACGGGCAAGGGCGTTGGCCAGATGGCGGTGGAAGAGAAAAAGGTCGAGGCGGGCGACAAACGCAGCGGAACCGTGAGTGGGAGTTCCGTGAGCCGGTTGGTCCTGCCCAAGGAGAAGCCAAAACCACCGACGATCACGGCGATGTCCTCAGCGCAGCAGAAGAAGGACGAGAAGCCGCCGCCGCTTCCGAGGTTGGTGCACATTGACAAGCCACAGGTCGAGAGATTCGAAGTGAAGGAACCGACGTTTTTTGCTCCCAGGGGCCTTTTGATCAAGGCGGCGCTGGTGATCACTGTGGATTCCTCGTCGTTTGACACTCCGGTTCTCGCGATGGTGACGGAGGATGTGTACTTCAATCAGCGACTCATCGTCCCAGCTGGCACGCAGGTCATTGCAAAAGCAGCACAGGGTCGGTCGCGGGATCGAATCGCAATTTCAGGTGGATTCACCTTCATTTGGGCGGACGGACGTGAGTATAGCATTCCCGGTATTGCCCTGGATCATGAGCGGCTCTCGGACGGGAGTTATGGCATCACGGATGGCTCGGCCGGGATTCGCGGCCAGATCGTCGAAAACGACAGGTATGCGGAGATGAAGATCCTTTTTGCTGAAGCACTGCAAGGCATCATGAACAACAACCAATCGCAGTTCCAGTCGATCTATGGTCTGGCTCCACAGAACACGAGCAGGAATGCGGCCTTGGGAGGAGGTTCCCAGGCGGCCGCGAGCTATTCTGAAATGTTGACGAAGAAGTTGGACGAGGATCTGGATTTCGTCCGTGTACCTGCTGGAACTCAGTTTTACATTTTCACGGAAGCGGTGTTCGAGCCTGATATGGCCAGCATCGGTGGACTCAAACAAGCCGGGGGCGTTCAGTCGAGCTGGGAGTTGGCGGCGGACACCTACGCTCGGGCGCAAGCGGATCAGACGAAATTGCGGCCTGTGGAAGAAACGTCGGCCCAAGAGTCGGGAGAACGTGAGCGTTCCGAGGCGAACGCGGCGCAGATCAGCCGGGTTCGCGGTCTTTTGCCGACATCCAGTTCCTCCACACCTCCTGCGACCTCCTCAGCAGACCGCAATCCATGATTTCTCCCATGACCGTTTCATTCCATTTCTACCGCCTGGGGTTTTTGATCGCCATTGTCGCCGGGTTTGTATCCTGCCAATCCAAAGAGGTTCGACTTTCTGACGAACCGCTGGTGAGGCCATACGACGAACAGGAGTTGGCTCGAATCCCGACATACTCCAAGGAGGTGGTACAAGGCTGGCCCAAGGGGCGGTCCGTGGATCCTCGCGATGCTTCACGGGTTCGTTTGGGAGAGGAGGTGCATGCCTACCATGTGGGACGTCTGCCGTCTGAGAATCGGCAGGAGATGCATGAGGCACACACCGTTTACCGAGTGGAACAGGACGCACGATGGGATATCCGTTTGCCTGCGACACCCATGGACTCTGGTGGCGTGATCTTGGGAATCACCGAGCCATCGAGAGATTCGGTGCCACAGGATGCGGTGATCAGTCAGGAGCGGCAGCGCTTGGCGACGATGGCGCTCAACTTGCAGAATTCGATGACGAAGTTGGATGGATTGCGCCGTGAGTTGGAGACCAAGAGCAAGGCCTTTGACCAGACGAAGGAAGAAGCGGCTCAGATTCAGGTGTACCTGGCTGAGACACGTGCTGAGCGGGATGAGCTGGCGGAGCAACTGAAGAGGGCTCAGGAGCGATTGAAGGAGTTGGAGCAACAGATGAGCCTCTACGACACGGGTCCGTCGTCGTTTGGGTCCAAGAAGAAGTAGGTTCGGATTGCAAGGTTTCGGTATCCCGCGAATGGAACATCTCCAACACATCCAGGGCCTTCCTGACTTCCTCAACGAACGGATCATCGGGCAGGATCATGTGATCCCGAAGGTGGTGCCCATCGTGCAGAATGGAGAGCTGGGCTTGAGTGATCCCGGGAGGCCCAAAGGCACCTTTCTCTTTCTTGGCCCGACAGGGGTGGGGAAGACGGAAATCACGCTGCTGATGTGCGAGTACATTTTCAAGGATGTGGGCAAGCACTGCATCCGCCTGGACATGTCTGAGTACCAGAATCAGGAGTCGTTGGGGCTTTTGCTGGGCAAGGACGAAAGCAGCCGGGGGAACATGGGCCGGTTCTATGATCGTGCGGAGGGCCGGGGCTTCATTCTCTTTGATGAGATTGAAAAAGGGCATCCCCGTGTACTCGACATTTTCCTGCAAGTGCTGGATGCGGGTCGGATTACGGTGGCGAATGGCGAGACGTTGAACCTTTGCGATTTCTACATCGTTGCCACCTCCAACATCGGGGCAGATGCTCTGATGGAATTGAAGAACAGTCCGATGGCGACGGTGGAGCGGTTCATCGAAGACTTGGCGGCGGCGGAGTTGCGCCCGGAGGTGCTGGCTCGATTCAACGTGCGCTGCGTGTTTCAGAAACTCGGTTACTCCGCCCAGAAACGAATTGCCGGCATCATGCTGAACAAGGAATTGAAGCTTCTTCGCAGCAAAGGTTATGAGCTCACTGTGGGCGAGGGGGTGTTGGAACAGTTGGTGGCCCAGGGTGTGGAGCCCCGTCTCGGGGTGCGGCGAATGCGCGCCACTGCGGAAACCATGTGTCGACACGCCGTCCGGGAAGCGTTGATGGCGGGAACACCAACCTCGGGAACCCTTGTCGCCGAACGTGGAAACCTTGTCATCCATTCTTGAATTCCTTTTACGCTACAAACGGGAGATCATCCGCTATGGTGCCGCGCTGTTGCTGATGGTTTCGGCTCTCGTCACGGGACGTATGGGAGCCGCGATGATCGTCTTTGCCGGGGCAATCGCGATGGCGGTATTTGACCTTTGGCTCCGCCCATATCAAATCCGGGGAGAGTTTTTTTTCCAACAGCGGGAACGGGTCCATCGAGAGCAGATCAAAGCGACGGTGGCGGAGTTTCTTGGGAGGTTCGGAAATCGACGACCGACTGAAAATGTTGCCGATGAAGGAGAAGTGGGGGAGACTTTAAGTCCGCTTCTCGATGCAGCGGGATTGCCCCCGGTTGAGTCCCCTCCTCCATTGCCCATGGAATCAGCCCGACAAACTGCCGAAACCCCACCTGCATCTGTCACACATTCCACCTAAAAGTCTAAAAACATCAGACATCCTTTTCGTATGGCCTCCTCTTCGTTAAACACTGACATTCCCCAGCCACGGGAGGCACGGGGACGGACGTGGTTCGCCCGGGCCGAGATGCTTGGAGCCGTCTTTTGCCTGCTTTTCACCGGATGCCAAAGCTCAGCGGTTTTGCGGGACGACGAGGAACTCCCCATTGGTTCACGGGTCGAGTTTTGGGTGTATCACGACGACCTTGAGTGGGTGGAATCGAACATTCACATCGCGTATTTGCCGCGGCCCATGACGGGCTTGGAGACGCGGCTTTGGGCTGACGGTGTCGGCAAACGGGACGCGGACATGCGTTGGACGCACTACCGGGTGGTGGCGCATTTTCCCCAGAAGCCCAGGTTCACCTACCGCAGCCGGATCTATCCCCGCAGCTATCTTTTGAAACGGGAGCTTGTTCCCGGAACGGAACCCCCGCCTCCCTACCGGGGGCTCTGAGTTCACTCCGCAGAGTATTCATCCGAAACCTTCGAAACACGATTCACCATGGCTGACAACCCACTCGAAACCATCGCAAATGAGGCTGAAAAATGGCTCAATTTCATCAAGGACCTACTGGAAAAATTGGAGCAGCAAAAGCAAGCCGCCGCAGCCAATGCATTGGCGGAGAAGCGGCACCAGGAGCTGATTGGTGCAATCAATGGCAAACTCGACGACGCGAAGAAGGCCGAGATGGGCAAGGCCTTGGACTCGATCAAAGAAGCGAAAGACCTTGTCAAGGAGCTGAAAAAATCCGTCGATGGATTGGATTTGGATCCAGCGACCAAGGAAAAGCTAGATGAGGGATTGGGTAAGCTGGACAAGGGACTCACTCGATCCGAGAACAAGGTGGGTAACGCCTTGGGCGGGGAGAAGGTCGGTGGCGGAAAGTGGCTGGATGGGAAGACTGGCAACGCGATGAACAAGGGTCTCAGTCAAGGAGGGCCCGCAATAGGGGCAGCGCGAATCAAGTAGTTTCCAATCTCTTCCGATGGACACCGAGAAACAGAAACAGCAGGATCAGGCTCGTCGGTCAGCGGAACGAATGGCGCAGGACAAGAAGCGCTTGTCCACCAACAGCCGGGATCTCGACCGCGATGGAGACGTGGATCTAGCGGACGATCCGACCCGGGATTTGGATCGTGATGGGCGGATCGACATCGATGACCGCGAGCAACACGATTTGGACAATGATCACGACATTGATGCCAGTGACCACAGTTTGAAGAACGAAAGCCAATCCGTGAGGGAGAAGCTTTCTGCGCAAGGCTACGAGGTCAAGCAAGCGGACCCCAAGCAGGGTCACGGACAGCGTATGTGATTCAACGGTCCGTTTGCATGGGGGCAGGAAATGCTCTATCGATTGGCCAGATCCACGAGCTGATCGTTCATCTGGCGGAGGCGCTTGGAGAGGCACTCGGTGATGCGGGTCAGAAGGCGGTAGGCCACCTTGGGATTGGCGAGGTGGAGCCGGCCCAGCCCTTCGCTGGTGATGAGCCAGACTTCGGCTTCGGAAGCGGCTTGGACCGTGGCGCTAGCAGGTCCGGGATCGAACACGCTGACTTCGCCAATGGAGTCTCCCGCTTCGAGCCGGGCGACGCGCTTCTGCTTGCCATCGCTGCTTTGAAAGACGGAAAGCTTGCCCTTCAGGACGAGGAAGAGGTGCTCGTTCATGTCCCCTTGGCGAATGACGATGTCGTGCTCGGCATAGGAGCGCGAGTCGCCGAAGCTGGAGAGCATCCCGAGTTCATCGGGGGTGAAGTTGGCGAGAAGGGGGGTGAGGGAGGCCATGGTTGAGCGAGGGGAACATTGCTATCGAAGCACAATGTGATGGTAGAGATTCACACAATCAACTGAGAGTATTTCGTCTGACTTTAGGCTCTTTCGATGTCCTCCCAGAGCTGCACGAGTGCTTTTTCTTTCGACGTTATCGGACGAACCCACTCGGTTCCAACCCTGCTTCTGGCTATCGTTGGATTGGGCCGGCAGCGCATTGGTTTGTTCAATTGCGGCGACGGAGTTGGCTCGTGGTCTACCCATTGATTCGGCGACAGTGGTCCGCTGTTGGGATGCGGCATCAACTGTCGCTGCATCAAACTGGGTGAGTTTCTGTTGGGCCTGATTGGCTTTCTCTTGAGCCGCCGCCAGTTGGGTTTTTGCAGCTTCGTGGCGATGCGCACCGAGCAATCCGGCGCCTTGCGTAGCGGTTACTTGTTGCTGGCAGCGTTGGACGTCAACCTGTGCTTTTGCTACCTGCTTGCTTAGATGCTCCATCCCGACCTTGCGATGGATTCCAGGTTTTTGGGATTCGACAGCTTTCTCGACGGCAGAGTCTAGGCTCCGCTTGGCTTTCGCCAAATCTTGAAGCGTCTTTTGGCGATCTTCTTGGGCGGCCAGGAATGCGGTTTTGGCTTGGGCGCTCAACTGGGTTTGGAGTTCGCTTTGGGGACCGGAGCGGGGAGCGGAGACACGGCTCCCCATGGCCAGCATATCCTGGGTCTTTGCTGCAAGTGCCGTTTCGAGAGACGCAACTTGGTTTTTTGCCTGCTGGACTTGAGCGCCCAGGCGCATGTCATTGATCGTATGGGGATCCTGAATGATGGCCTGTTTGGCCTGATCGACTGCGTCCTTGTAGGCGGCAAATTGCTCGTTGATTTCCAGACCAGGGACATCTTCGGCGTTGACCATGGTGCGATGATCGACTGCTTTGCTGCTCTGATTGAGTGCCAAGGTCCGGGCTTCTGTCATGACGGCAGTGCCCACGTATGAGGTTCGAGGAACCCCGGCGTTGCCGACATCCCCCAAGCCGAGATCGGGTTTGGTCTGTCGGACTTGCTCTGCCCGAGCTTCCAAAAAGGTTTGATTGTTGAACTCGGCGACCACTCGACCCTCAACGCGCATGTTTTTGATTTCGGCTTGAAGCTTCTCCAGTCTCTCGACGGCACCATCAATGGCGGCTGGCTCCAGGCCTGGTGTTCCTGGAGGAATGGGTAGGTTCTCCAACGACGCACGAAGTTCCGCTGGGCTTAGGGCTTCGATCTTGGAAGCGGTATCCTCGTGCATGAAATGCGGCATGCCGCGCACTGCCTTGGCGGCAAGTAGTCCATCTTGGAGCATTTCCTCGCGATCGATGGTCGGAAATGCGAGATCGTTGTCGATCCCTCGAACGGATTTCGTCGATGGATCGATGAAAATATTTCCTGCGTGACGATCAATCTGGCCGGTGATGTAGTCTTGCGCTTCGAGATCCGAGAGTCCTTTTTGGATGTCTGGGTCGCTGTAATCGATGTTCAGAAATGCCTCTGATTCCGCAGCGGTCGTCGGCCGCTTGAGGATCGGAGCACCCGCGACGGCGACAGACAAGCCAACTGCACGGCGATCTTCATCGATCCCGACTTTCTCAGTAGCCACGCAGTTCATGCCGAGAGCTCTGTCGACTGCCGTCGTGGCGACCGATCTTGAAGGCAGGCTTTCCAAATCCCCCCCGATGGCCTCGACCGTTCCCTTCAAGTTGGTGGCTTGACTCACGGAAGCCGCGGTTCCAAACAGTGGCGCCACTGTCCCCGCCAATTCTTGATCCTTGAACTGGCTCTTCATGATGGCAGTCTCGGTTGAGCCAATCACCCGTTGAAGCTCCGCAGTGCGTGCTCCGAATCCGCGTTTTGCGAATGCTACAGAAACACCCGATTCGTCCATGGCCTGATCTGAGGTGACCTTGAATGTGACGCTGGCCTGTTGGGCGGCCATGGCATTGTCACCTTTTTCAGCAGTCAAGCTACCTCCTACATGAGGAATTGAGGTGGGTTCCAGCCTTTGGTGAGGTGCCACCGCAGGCTGAAGGGCCACTCCTCTCCCTTCGGCGGTCTCTTGCACAAATGCGTTGGCTTTCCGAAGGCTGAATGTCCCGGTTTCACTCCCTTCAAGCATTGGCTTGAGCGATCTGTCGCCATCTGGGGCGACTTTGATTGAGGTGTTGAATGCCTGGGCCATCGCGTCGTGGACTTTGGTCGCAGACGGATCAATCTCTGAGATGCGAGTGGTGCAGGTCTGGAGGTTCTGATTCATCGCCGTAGCGATGGGCGTGGCCATTTCCAGGCTGGTCTTTAGGTCCGCCTGTCCGGCCATCAATTGCTTCGTGGTTGCGACTGCAAACACATCCACTTCTGCGTCAGAAAACCCCTGGGCTGTCAGCGTCTCCTTGGTGGCATCCTTGATCGTACCTGCGTACATTTCGAGCCGAGCGGCATCGACCGATTGCGCGTCGGCAATCGATTTGTCAGTCATGACCTTGAAGACTTCGATCGAGCGCTGCGCAGTCGCGAGCTTGGCGGCGTCGACACCTGGATTTTCATCAGAGAGCAAGTCGATGGCATGTCGCAAAAATTGTGCCTGTGCCTGCGTCTGCGCCGCCGTGGAGAGGGCGGCGTTGCTGTCGAGCTCGTGGAGGGCAATCGAGGCTTGCTCTTCCAAATTGGTCGCCTTGACAGTGGCATTGCTGACGATGTCTTTCAGCCGGGATGGTGGCTTGATCTGCTGATCCGAATTTTTGAGTTCCAGCAGTGAGGGGTTGAGGCCAATGCTCGTTGCGTGTTCAGTCAATGCGTTGACGCGTTGTTCGATGTCTTCAGGAGTTGGCATGGAGGGTAGGGGTAGGGTAGGAAGCGTGGCTTGAGCTTAAGTGACGGGGGGGGTCACTTCCACCAGTCGGGAATTTTCCCGGCACCATCCATGGCGGGGATGCGCATTTTGATTTTGTTTTTGCTGGGGTGGACGATCCAGGCGGTGGCGTCGGGCATTTTCATGAGTTCGCCGGGCTGGACTTCGTAGTCCCACTCTTTGTTGACGGTTTTGGAGGCGTCTTTGCCCATGAAGCCGGAGGATTTGGAGACTTTCTTTTTCTCGATCTTGGCGATGAACTCCGCGACGGCTTGGGCACCCTCGGGGTCGGGCTGGCGGAAGGCGATCCGCGAACGGCAGTTGAGGGTGAGGACCTGGGCTTTTTCTTTGCCGAGGACGGGGAAGAGGGAGGCGTCGCTCTGCATGCCGAGGATGAGGCAGCAGTTGGCGGCACGGAGTCGGTCGATGACGTTGTGGTCGGAGATGCCGTCCTCGCTGGCGGTGGCGAGGGCCTGGAATTCGTCCATGAGCGCGATGAGGAGGTTTTCGTTCTTCCGCTCGGACTTGGGTTTGTCGAAACGCATCATCGCGTGGGTGTAGAAAAGCAGCTTGAGGTAGGTGTTGATGTAGCGGCGCTCGGTTTGGAAGGTTTGGGGCATGGCGGTGCAGAGGACCTTGCCCTTGTCCACGTCCTGGATGTCCATGGTGTTGGGCAGGTCGGAGCAAAAGATTTCGGCAATGTCAGGATGGGTGAAAAAGCCGAGCATGACCTTGAGGGTGCCGACCAACCCCTCTTTCTGTTCGGCGGCTTGGGCACTGAGGAAGGTTTGGTCGAAGTACTTGGCGAGCTTGATGCGCTCGGGCGTGGAGTCGGCGTCGAGGAGTTCCTCGAAGAGCTGCTCCATGGTGGACTTGTCGGTGAGGAACTCGTAGGCGCGGAGGACGTTGACGGGTTTGCCGAGCGTCTCGAGGAGTTCGAAGGCGGAGGTGAGGGCCTGCTGGGCCGCGGGTTTGAAGAAGGAGCTCTGCTCGCCCTCCGTCAGGGAGGCGCCGGTGTCGACGAGGTTCTTGGCGTGGGTGGTGTAGGGGAGGCGGGGATCGGAGACGAGGTTGTAGCGTTCTTTGGGCTGCCACTCGCGGTCCATGCGGTCGGGTCGGACGGCGAGGACGCAGACGTCGTTGGGGCGGCCATGGCCGGTGAAGTGCTCCTGGGCGAAGAAGTGCTCGTCCCCCTTGGCGCCGAGGATGAGGCCTCCCCAGTTTGGGCGGGCGACGGAGATCTGGTGGAGGAGGGGATTGAACCCGGAGGTGGTTTTCCCGACGCCGGTGTCTCCGGTGATGAGCCAGTGGCGGGTGAACTCGCCGGGCTTCCACTTGAGATTCTTGTAGCGGACAATGAAATCCTTGGGGCCCAAGTCAGGGTCCCACTTGATGAGGACCATCGCGGCGAGCAGGCAGACAAAGGCGACTCCACCGGTGACTTCATTGATGGAATCGTACTGGAGCAGGTACCAGACACCGAATCCGGCGATGCCGACTGCGACGAGGAATTTGAGGAAGGAGAACATGGGGATGAACTGGCAAATGACGTCGAAGACTGGGCGCTCGGCCGTCATGAAGGGTTAGGCCACGAGGTGGGTCTTGTGACAGGAGTGAGAATTTTGGCTCAATATCACAGCTTGAGGCGAGCCAATTTTCTGCAGGAATCTCCGCTTTCGGGCCGCTGAACGGTCACAACTCGTTCAGCTTGGGCCTACTCAAGGTTGAGGCGTGACATCGGGCAGTCTGGGGTTATGCTAAAGGCCGCATTTTGCCGGTCGCAACTATGGATACCGACGACACAAACCCGAAACGCATTCCGCCGCCGCCGACTGGTTCTCTGGGAATTGGAGGTGGGGGAATGGATTTTGATCAAACGGTGCGAGTGAATGTGCCCGCGAAAGGAACGAAGGTGTTTGGGCGCTATGAGTTGGAGCGGATTTTGGGCCGTGGCGGAATGGGGATTGTTTGGCTGGCGCACGATCTGAAGTTGGAGCGTCAGGTGGCGCTGAAATTTCTACCGAATTTGATCGGGCTTGATCCAGGGGCCATCAAGGAACTGAAGACGGAGACACGCCGCGGGTTGGAGCTTTCCCACCCGAATGTCGTTCGGATCTACGACTTCGTGGACGACGATGATGCGGCGGCGATCTCGATGGAGTATGTCGATGGGCGGACGTTGTCTGAGCTGCGGTCGGAGACCGATCTCGGGGTGTTCAGTGTGGAGGAGATCTCGAAGTGGCTGGTGGGTGTCTGCGATGCGCTGGACTATGCGCACCAGCAGTGCAAGATCGTGCACCGGGACATGAAACCGGCCAACATCATGGTCACCAATGGCGACCAAGTGGCGAAGGTGGCGGATTTTGGCATTGCGCGGAGTTTGTCAGACACGATGAGTCGGCTTTCTGTGTCGGCTGCGGGCACGAGCGGGACGCTGCCCTACATGAGTCCTCAACAGGCGATGGGGGATCGCCCCGGCCCGACCGATGACGTGTATTCGCTCGGAGCAACGATATACGAACTTCTGGCCGGGAAGCCGCCTTTTTACTCGGGAGACATCATCACGCAGATCAACAACAAGATCCCAGCGACGATGCAGGCGCGTCGAGACGAGTTGGACATCAAGGGGGCTGGAGTCATTCCAAAAGAATGGGAGGTGGCGATTGCGGCGAGCCTTTCCAAGGAAGCGATCACGCGTCCCCAGAGTGCGGGAGAGTTGGCGGTCATGCTGGGACTGAAGTCGGCGGATTCAGTGGTGTTGTCCAAGGGGGCGACGGCGGCTCTCAAGAGCTCCAGAGCGGAAGAGAAGAGCAAGACACCGCTCTTGATCGGGGCAGGAATCGTGGCCGTGGCTGCGATTGGTGGATTCATGCTGCTTTCTGGCGGTCAAGACCCTCAACCGAAAGAGGTCGAGACGGTTGCCGTGGCGAAGTCGAAGTCCGATGAGAAGGCAGACTCGGTCACGGCACAGGAGACCGACGAAGCGGCGGTGACGAACTCTGAGCCGCCGAAATCGACTCCGGTGGGCACTGCTGAGTCAGTGGCATCGGTATCGACCGCCGAGACCGCCGCTCCGGTCGGAGCCTCCGACACCGCTTCAGACGCTCCTGCGGAAGGAGATGGAGTTGTCGCGATGGCTGGTTCCCCGTCTGGAGGAGCGACTGCTGCAACTGAAGAGCCGAAGGCGTCCGAAACATCGGCACCTGCAGGGGCAGCAACCTTTGAAGCTTCGCCAACCGTTTCGGGGGGGCTGGCAATGGCCAATTCAGGCGATGCAAATCCAAGTGCCGACGGAGTGGGCGATCCATCCGCTGCTGCCACACCTGCGCCGATCAGCGCCGCGACCAGTGGTCAGATGAGTCTGACTCCCGAGGGTGGCGTTCCCCAAGGGGCGACCATTGTCATTCCCGGTCAGCCGGGTGTGAATGGAGGTCAACCCTCGACGATTGTTTTGCCTCCTGGAACGGTGCTGCCTCCCGGGTCGATGATTGTGCAGCCCGGTGGTACGCTTCCACAGGGTGCCGTCGCTGCGGTGGAACCCGAAATGCCCCCACAGCCGGTCGTGGGCGATCCCCCGGAGGGTCATTGGAAAATCGAGCAGCTTTTCCCGACACCCCCATTTGCGATGTTCTCGGAGAACGGAAAACGGCACCTTCTGTATCAAGCTCAGGACAAACTGAAGGAGAAGGGACTCTACTCTTCGACCGTCGACGGCAAAGAGGGCAAGAACACTCACAATGCGATCATTTTATTCCAAGCAAAGAACAGCCTCATCCCCAATGGCTTGTTGGATGTGCCGACGCTCGCTGCGCTGGAGATGAGGTCGGAGGAAGATAAGAAAGATTGGTCGCCTCCTTCACGCAGCTACAGTGGCTCGGGCTATCGCCGCCCGTCACCGACGACCCGGGAAGAGCCCAATTTTCTTCAAAGGACCGGCAGCAAGCTGAAGGGGCTCTTTGACTGATCGATTCGAAATGCCGAAGGCCAATGAAAGAACAGCCTCCTGAGACGCCCTCGGGCTACGATGTCCCGCCTGAACTGGCAGGCGAGAAGAATCCGGGGGTGCCGGTTCCTTCAGGATACGATGTGCCGCCCGACTTGTCGCAGGACGGCGCCAAGGCTTCCATTCCAGTCCCGTCTGGCTACGACACGCCACCTGATTTGTCCGGGGCAAACGCACCCCAGCGGGTGCCAACGCCCTCGGGCTACGATGTGCCGGACTTGGATGGCGGGACTGAAACGTCACTCCATGAGGCTCCCCCGGCGCCAACGGTGAGAGCCGCGGATGTCGCGTCCGCTGAAACGACCACGCCGTCTTCATTTCAAATGAAGTCGATGGGGCAGGCGTACATCGACGGTGAAAAGAACCGGCCGGGAGTCAGTGCCGGGATTGACGGAAAGGAGACGGAGGTTCGTGGCAAGGAGTGGCTCCGGGAAAAGACCAACGCAGAGCGGGCCGTGCGCGGTCAGGAGCCCCTCTCTGAAGAGAGATGGGAGGAAGTGTGGAATGAGGGCAAGGTCGGCAAGACGGAATACATGAGTGCGGAGCGTGCCGCCGCGCACCAAGTGGGGTTTGAAGAGGGAACCGATGCGAATGGCCAAAAAAACATGAAGCTCGCGGGGGACTCCATCCGCCCGGGCCAGGAGCACATCTTCGTGATGGACGGCCAGGGGGAAGTGTTCGCCAAGGAGGTGCATGAGGCAAACCACCAGAAGGAAGATCTCGGCCGCGGCGTCACGGTGCATCATTCCAGTTTCAAGAGTGGTGAGGCGGTGGCTGGCGCGGGGGCGTTGTCGGTCGATGACGAAGGGTTCTTGAAGGAGGTGACGGATCGCAGCGGGCACTACCGTCCTGGCGAGGATCAGACGACGCAGACGCTGGAGCACCTGGAAAAAGGAAAGGGCGTCAATCTCGACAACACCAAGTTCACGCTGGATCGGGGCGATGAGCGTGCCGAGAACAAGACGACGGGCATGGCCCGGGAGTACCTGCAGGGGCAGGTCATCCAGGAGGAAATCGATCATCGGCAGGCGAAGATTGACGCTGGAGCGAAGATTGAGGCGAAGCCGCAGGGTCAGGTGGAGCAGACCTTCAAGAACCGCCACCAAGTGGTGGATGAATTGAAGGGAAGAGTGGAGTCGGTGCGCGAGAAACTCGACCGAGAGGCCGCGAAGCGGGCGGGTCTTGACGACGATCTCGACCTGGGATCCGACTTGGAACTCGACGGGGAAGATGATCTGGGTCTGGACGAGGATGCCTACCACGCATCGAACGAGCTGGGGGCCGGCGACGATGATGACTCGACGACCGGATACTCCACTCCGGACGATGATGCACTTGAGCAAAAGCCGCAGTCGGTTCGTGAGGCGCTGGGCGGCTCATTGGGCAATCGTCAATCCCAGGCATCCAACCGTCTGAAGATTTAGGGACGGGGAAGGGAACTTCGAATGGATTCTCCGATGCAGGGAAGGGAAAGCCGTGACAGGGATGGGGAATGACGTTTGAGTTTGCCACAGCGACGCGGGTGATTTTTGGCCGGGGCAGGGTGGCGGCGTTGGCGGGACTGTGCCTGGACCTTGGTCAACGCGGGCTGCTCGTCC
>CAXBNA010000046.1:0-32857 GCA_963976915.1 uncultured Verrucomicrobiales bacterium | reverse complement strand
TCATGAAGCACAAGGCGGCGATCGATGCGCACCTGGAGAGCTGCGGCATTCCGGTGACCTACACGAACGTCTTCTGGGGCGGTCGCAGCGAGATCAAGCCGAGCGAGATTTCTCCCTCCGTTTACGCCGAGTGGCACGCGAAGTGGAAGGACGTGGAAGGTCCCGTCGTTTGAGGATTCATACTCCATCAACTTCGCGATCCCCCATGAAACAGATCTGTCTCCGTCTCGCTCTCTGCTCCCTTGTCTTGTTGTTCGCGTCCTGCGCGGCCGGCTTCCGCAGCGACTGGCACCAGGTGGTCAAGGAGGGCCCCAAACCCGGCGTCGAGGGTGCCTGGGAAGGGACATGGCTGAGCCACTCCAACGCGCACACGGGCAAGCTCCGCTGCGTCGTCGGCCCCGACCTCGGAGATGGCGAGCATGAGTTCCACTACTTCGCGACGTGGAAGGGCTTCCTCAGCGCGGCCTTCAAAGCCAATCACACGGTCAAGGAGCAGAAGGATGGTACCTACAGCTTCATCGGTCACCACGACATGCCGAAATGGGCCGGTGGTCGTTACCAATACAGCGGCACCGTGAAGGAGGATCGCTTCCAAGCCGCCTACAAGTGCTCCATGGACCACGGAGACTTTGGGATGACGCGGGTGCGGGAGTAGGAAGGCTCGCGGAGGGGATGGGTGGCGAAATGGATTCGCTCGTGTGAATGAGCAGTTGCTTCAAAAATGCCTTCCTGGCAGGGAGGCATTTGTCCGTCGAGGAGGAACTTCATGCCGGACAAGTTGCCAATTCGTTTCAGCAACGCAGCACGCGCGGGCTCATGCATCGGAATCCTGGGCGGCGAGACTGCGAACGCTGGCGAAGAATTCATCGTTCGCTGGATGACGTGGACTGTCTATCGCGGCGAGGAGTTCAGCTTCGAGTTCTGCGGACTCAAACTCATCGGTCGCCAACATTTTCAAGTGCCTATCGGTCATCCAATCGGCAAGGGCGAGGAAGTCCTGAGCTGGTAAAGTCTCGATCGAGGTCTCAATCTGGGCAAGCGTGGACATGAAAGAAGGGTATTCATTCATCGCAGAATCGGCAACCTAAGAGTGCGGACAGTCGCTCAGAGCGGGAAACACTGTATTGGCGCAGGTCGTGAGACTGCTGCCCCTCAATGCGCAGTGCAGACTGGGCGGCATGTGGACTTCCAATAGGAACTTCGTTGCCGGGCAAACGTTGGGATCGATCCTGATTCGATTCGTCAGTGAGGCTGTCGAAGGGTGGATCTTTTCTTGATCCGTCTCAATAAAGTCAGCGACGGGGGCGTCTGACTCGTGCTATCCTGCGGTCAGTCGGGCCAAAGGAAGCCTGTTGCGCATCATGAATGTATTGAGTCGTGTTTTGTTTGGTTCCGGGGCGTGGGTCGCCGGACTGTGTTGGATTCAAGTGGCGGCCTGGGCGGCTCCGGGTGAGGCGTCGAAGGCCGAAGCCGATTTGAAGCCGCTGGTGGCGGAGTGGTCGATCTCCCCGAATGAGCTTTCCCCCAGTGCCACGGTGGAGGTGGTGTTTCCGACGGGCATGATCGACAAGGAGCGTGTGGGAGCGTATGAGGCGGAATCGCCGGTCGTGACGAAGCCGGAACTCGACGGGCAGTTCCAATGGACGAGCACGCGGAGTGGTGAGTTTCATGTTCGCGAGGCGCCGAAGTTCAACGCGAGCTACCAGTTTTTCCTCCGCGCTGGCCTGACGGATCTGGACGGGCGGGCGCTGTCGACGGATCGATTGGGGAGCGCCAACAGCGCGTCGTTCCGGGCGATCGACCGGCACCCGCGCTGGTACTACTCGAACGAGAGCCAGCGGTCCCCGCGATTCATGTTTGAGTTCAACGATCAGGTGGACCCAAAGAAGGCGGGGAAACACATTCACTTCGTGTCCGAAGAACCTGCGATGACGATTGAGGCCTCGGTGCGTCATGCGACGGGTGCGGACTTCGAGAGGTTGAAGGCGGAGGCTCAGGCAACCTGGGCGGAGGAAGTGACGGGCGTGGCGCCCGTGTTGTCTGGGACCGCCCCGCGAATGAGCGCCTTGATGATCGAGCCCTCCAAGCCTCTCCCCGTGGCGAAGGGCTGGCGGCTGGTCTTGGATCAAACGATGGAGAATGCCTCCGGACGGGATGCGCTGGCGAACGGCGATTCGGTTCACCTGGGCGACATTCGCGCCTTTGCCGTGACGGGGATTTCGGCGCACACGCCCTTTGATGCGTCCTACTATTTGGATGTGTCATTCAACAGTCGCCTGACGCCGGACATGGAGGAGGCGCTCACCGATGAGCAGCGTGCGCAACTCGCCGCCAAGCTGGCGATGAAGATCGTGGTGGAGCCGGAGCCAGCCGGAGGGATGAAGGTGGAGATGGTCGGTCGGACCTTGCGTTTGACCGGCGAGTTTGCATTGAAGACTCCGTATCGGGTCGTGGTGGAGCCGGGACTCGAAGCGGGGAACGGTTTGAAACTGGCGGCTGCGGTGGAGCAGGAGGTGACGTTTGTACCGAATCCGCCCTACCTGGCGGCGCAGGCGTTTGTGCGCACGCAGCTCGCTGCAGGCAGTGGCGATTTCGAAGCGACGGCCGCGAATGTGGCGAGCGTGCGGTGTCGTGTGAAGCGATTGAGCGGCCCGGAATTGCTGCAAGCGATTGACCTGTATGGGGCCTACCAGAGCGCCTTTTATCAGCGCAAAAAAACCAAGGAGCCATTCCGTCCTGCCGCATTCGCCACGTATCCGGGTGAAGAAATCCACGACCAGACGTTTCAGCTTTCGAAGCCGCTGGACAAGAGCGCGCTGATCAAGCTCAACTGGAAGGAGATCCTCAAGGGTCGGCCCGCAGGAGCGCTGTTCGTGGAGATGGAGGGTGTCGCGTCGCCGGGGCTCGATCATCAGGGGGTGGTGACGCAGACCTTGGTGCAACTGACCGACCTCGGGATGATGCAGAAGAGCAACGGCAAGGAGACGCTGCTGTTTGTGTCATCGCTGAGCACTGGAAAGCCCGTGGCGGGTGCGCGTGTGACGCTCGTCGAGGATGGCCGGCAACTCCTGGGCTATGGCGATACCGATGCGACCGGCGTCGTACGGATCAGCGGCAAGAACCCGGACTACATTTTGGCGGAGAAGGATGGAGATGCGAGTGTGCTGCGCTGTGTCGATGGCGAATCCGACATCAGTTGGGTGGTGCCCTATGACATTCCGCGAGCCTGGGAAGACGTCTGGCAGCCTCAACGGCGAACTTTCGTGTTCACGGATCGACCCTTGTATCGGCCGGGTGAAACACTTCATTTGAAGGCGCACTCACGCCTGCTGGTCGGGGATTCGTGGCAGATGGATTCGCATCCGAGGACGGGCAAGCTGGTGATCCGCGATCCCCAGTATCGGAAGGTCATCGAGCGGGACGTGACGTTTTCGGCCACGGGATCGATCGATGCGGATATCCCAATGCCCGAGGGACCTCTGGGGTGGTATGACATCTCCATCGAGGTGGATGCGGAGAAGGAAGGCGATGATTCGGAGTATGCGGGGTCGATCTCGGTTCGCGTGGACGACTACAGGCCCAATACCTTTGAAGTGAAGCTGGATGGATCGGCCGCGCGTCTTGAGAACGGGCGGATCTATCAACCGCTCTCCGCGTCCTACTACATGGGCAAAAAGCTCTCCCAAGCCAAGGTGCTGTGGAGCGCGGTGGCCGAGGTGGATTTCGCCGAGCCGTCGGGATTTGAAGACTATCACTTCGGCGATGCACCGAGTTGGTCCAACTATGGTCGGGATCGCGAGGCCGAGTCGGCGGAGGAGGCCGGGATGCCGCTGGAAGACTGGTTTGTCAGCGGCGATACGCATCTGGACGAAGAAGGCATGGCGGAGTTTGAACTGCCGATGCCGCCTGAGGATCGTGCCGCCTTGCCCCGGACCATTCGGGTGTCGGCAGAAGTGACGGACATCAATCAGCAGACCATCAGCGGCAACAGTGTCATCGAATTGCCGGGAGCGGAGTTTTTGTTGGGCGTGCGCGGGCCTGAGTACTTTGCGCGGGCGGGTGTTGAGACGCCACTGGAGATCGTGGGCGTCACCGCCGAAGGCAAACCCGCAGGGGCAGGATCGGAGGTGAAGGTGCTCATCGAGCGTCAGGAGTATCACACGCTGAAGGTGAAGACGGCGGGCGGCGGCACGACGACCAAGGATCAGGTGATCCTCCGCGAGGAACTGCAACAAACGGTGTCGTTGGCGGCAGTCGATGCGACGGCGGCCCCGTCAGTGACGATTCCATTCACACCCGGGCGAAGCGGGACCTACTTTGTCACCGCAGAATCCGTGGACGGGCAGGGAACAAAGATCCTCTCCCGGATGCCTTTGTATGTGATTGGGAACGGGGAATTCCCCTGGGCGATGGAAGACGGGTCACGGATTCTGCTGCAGCCGGAAACGACCGATCTGCTTCCGGGCGAAGAGGCGGTCATCGTGGTGAAGACCCCAATCGCGGGAACGGCGTTGGTGACCGTTGAGCGCAACCGCGTGCATCGTCATTTTGTGACGGAGGTGTCTCCGGAACAGCCGATGATTCGTGTTCCACTGAATGAAGAAGATGCGCCAAATGTGTTCGTCTCGGTCGTGGTTGTTCGGGGTTCACTGGACAGCCCCAAGGCCGTCCAGATGCCGGAGTACAAAGTGGGCTACTGCGAGTTGACGGTGAAGTCGGATGCAAAGGATCTCCGAGTCGCCATTGCCCCTGATCGCGCTGAGGTGTTGCCGGGAGAGACGGTGCAGGTGACCTCGACGGTCACGGATGCCTCGGGAATCGCGGTTCCTGGTGCCGAGGTGACGCTCTTTGCCGTGGACGAGGGCGTGCTGAGTTTGATGCAGCATCCAACGCCGGATCCGAAGGAAGTGTTTGGGCAACCGTTCCCCCTGGCCATGGACAATCTGACCTCGCTTGAGGATTTGTTGTCCGAAGATCAGAAGATGAGATCGCGCGGGAACAAGGGCTTCTTGATCGGTGGCGGTGGTGAGTTTGATCGTGTGGATGCCACGCCCACAAGGAAGCATTTTGTCACCACGCCTCTGTGGGTCGCCACGGCGATGACGGACGCGAAGGGCCAAGTGACGGCGCCGGTGACAGCACCGGATGGGCTTACCCGATATCGCCTGATGGCGGTGGCGGCTCAAGGGTTGGATCGATTTGGCAGCGGCGAGTCGTTGTTCAAGGTGAACAAGCCACTGATGGTCGAGCCGGTCGTGCCTCGCTTCGCGCGAGTGGGTGATGAGATTCTGGTCAAGGCCGTGGTGCACAACACCACGGCTCACTCGGGAACGGTGGAAGTGAGTCTGGAAGTCGATGAGCGGTCCTCGCTGATCACTGAGCCGAGATTCTTTGTGCCGGCTCGTCTTTTGAAAGCCGACGCAAGAGACGAGGGGCGGATGCGGGTTCAGACGTTGCGATTGGATGCGGGACAGACGGCGGCGGTGGCATTTCCCGTCAGTACGGATCAGATCGGCACGACGGAGTGGCTTTGGACGGTGCGGACGAAAGAATGGCCGGAACACGCGCCTGCGGTGAGCGATGCGGTGCAGACCCAGTTTGAGATCAATCATCCCGTGCCTGAACTGCGCGAGGTGCGCTACGCTCGCCTGTCCCAAGGAGTGGAGGCACCTGAAAATCTCTTGTCAGGGGTTTCACCTTCGCTGCTTGAAGGCGAAGGGGCCGTCTTCGTGAGTGTGAGCAACACCCAGCTCTTCGAGGCTCGCGATGCGCTCGCGTACGTTTTGAAATACCCTTACGGCTGCGTCGAGCAGTCCACCTCGGCGACGCTGCCATGGCTGGCGCTGGGCGGTTACGAGGGCGTGTTTCCGGAATTGCTGGGCGAGGGTCGGGCGAAGGTTGCGATCCAAAAGGGTGTGAATCGCTTGCTTCAAATGATCACGAGCGATGGCGGACTCGCATACTGGCCGGGCGGACAGGAGGCCTCGTTTTGGGGATCGGCCTATGGCGGGCTGATCCTGCTCAAGGCGAGGGATTCGGGTGCCGATGTTCCTGACTCGGTGATCGATGGTCTATTGAGTTTCCTTTCGAAGAAACTGCGTGGGCTGGAGGAGGACAAGGATCCCTATGTTCAGTCCGATGCTGCGCTGGCTCTTTACACGCTGGCACGCGGCGGGCGGCCAGAGCCTGCGTATTTGAATTTGCTGCATGCGCGACGGGGTAGTCTGCCCGAGGTGACCCGGCTCCAACTGGCTCTGGCAATGTGCCTGAGCGACACCCCTGAAACCCAGATCAAAGAAGCTCTCGGCTGGAGCCCCAAGCCGAAGGAGACGGACGCCAAGAAAGACGGCAAGAAGAGCGAGACATCGGTCCCGGCCACCTCAGGCTGGGGATCATGGGCAGGAACTGCCGCGAACGATGCGATGCGTTTGATCGCGTATGTTCATCTCGGCTTGACCGAAGATGCGGACGACGTCGCGGCCCGGATGCTGCAGCGGCGAAATGGGCGGGGAGATTGGGGCAACACCTTCGCCAATGCCTGGAGTCTGACGGCGATGGTGGCTTACGAGCGAAGCCTTCGTCGCGATGGAAAGCCGGTCGAGGCCTCGCTGGCGTGGGGCGGGAAAAGCGATCCCGTGAAGCTGGAGGGTATTTCCAGCGAACAACGGACGTTTGCCTTGAACCCGCAACTCGCCACGGAACCTCTCAAGGTCGAGCTGTCATCCGGCGATGGGGCGTTCGTTAGGGTCGAGGCGCGGGGATTTCCTCCCTTCCGGAACTTCGAGCCGGTGAACAAAGGCTATGGCATCACGCGAACCTATCAAAAGCTGATGCCCAATGGTGAGGCCGTGGAGCTATCGGATCTGCGCGTTGGCGACATGGTGGTGGTGAATCTCGACATCGAGATCAATGGCGGGGATCGATACCTCGCGATCAACGATCCGCTTCCGGCCGTGTTCGAGGCGATCAATCCTGAGTTCGACACTCAAAACAGCCGTGATGCGGATCATCTGCCTGAAGGAATTCAGGACTGGTTCTGCGACCATCGCGAGTTGAGATCCGACCGTGCGTTGTTCTTCACGGATTACGCACCGTCCAAAGGAAAATTCCGACTGCGTTATCTGGCTCGTGCGATTGCCGAGGGCGAAACGATTGCGCCGCCAGCTCGAATCGAGGCGATGTATTCGCCCGAAAATTACGGGCTGAGTGCGACGGAGAAAATCCGCACGCTGCCGTCGGTCTCTGGAGCGTCGGTCGCGGCGGAGTAATTTTCAGCTTCCACTGTTGGTGGCTGGGCGTCAGATGAGATCCCAGCCGCTTCGTGGCACTCTGTGGATGAACCGATCCGCGTTCGGCTCGTTGGTGACTTTCATGTTGGCACTGTCCCAGAGGATTTTCTTTCCGGTGCGGAACGCGACATTGCCAAGGTGATTGGCCTCCGTCAGAGGACCTGCGTAACTGAATGGGCTGCCGGTCGGTGTTCCGTTCCGAATGGCATGGAGCCACTCCACGTGATGTCCGGGTGAGTCGGCGATGAAGGGTTCCGGCGGCGTGAAGTCCGTGAAATCCGCTTCGGGAAGGAGGATGTGCTTCTTGTAGTCGGAGAGGATCATGCCCTTGCTCCCGATGAACAGAACGCCATTGCTCCACGCCTGGATGGCGGGGTTCTCGTGCCAGATCTCAGGCTTGGTGTCGCCTTGGTGCCAGTGCACCCTCACCGCAGGGCGGTCTCCGCGGGCTTTGTATTCGTAGGTGGCTGACATCGTTGCTGGAGCAATCTCAAGATGAGGCTCCGGACCGAAAGCCTGAACGGCAATTGGCGCGTCGAGATTGAGCGCCCAAAAGGGCAGGTCGTTCCAGTGGCTGCCGAGATCCGACATCGTGCCATTGCCGAAATCCCACCAACGGTACCAGAGTGGACCGGGGAAGTAGACTTCGTTGAAGGGGCGCTCAGGCGCGGGGCCGAGCCAAAGATCCCAGTCGAGATGTGGAGGCGGAGTTTGTGCTTCCTTCGGGCGCTCGGTGACATGAATGCGATCCTTGTTCTTTTCAGCCTCTTCAGCGCTTTGGAGTCCCCATGCGCGTGAGACCCAAACGTGCGCGTCTGAGACATCGCCGATGACTCCCGACTGAACGAGTTCCACCACGCGGCGGTAGTTCGACATGCCGTGGATCTGAGTGCCCATTTGAGTCGGGACAGCTGCTTTTGCCGCAGCCTCGGTGATCTTGCGTGCCTCAGCGACATTGTGGGTCAGGGGCTTTTCGCAATACACGGGTTTTCCGGCCTTCAGTGCAGGGAGCGTTGCGTAGGCGTGGGTGTGCTCCGTGGTGCTGACGACAACGGCATCGATGTCTCCCAGGTCATCGTAGAGTTCGCGAAAATCTTTGAACTTTCGCGCGCCGGGGAACTGCTGGGCGGCGAAGTTGAGGTTGATGGAATTGACGTCGCACAGGGCGACCACGGGATCTCCCTCAACGGTCAGGTCCTTGAGGTTTCGTGCCCCGCGACCGCCAACCCCGATGAACGCCAGATGAATCTTGCTGTTTGGGCTTTGACTGCGGGTGATGGCCGGAAATCCGAGCGCCGATGCCGCAGCAACGGCACTGGTCTTCAAAAAGCGTCGTCGCGATGCGGGGTGGATTTCTAGCTTTGGAGTTTTCATGGAGCAGGTGGTTTAAGGGGTCGCAATCGCGGTGGCGGATGGAAGGGTAACGGTGTCGCGATCACCAAACTGTCGCATCCATTCATCGCGAGCTTTAACAATGGCTTCCTTCGGCTGGGATCGTGAGATTTCCCAAACCAACGGCACATTCAGGGGCACCAGCGGAAGCAGAGCCGGGAAATCGACTCCGTGGCTGCTGAACGGGACGCGGTGATCCCTGTGCGGCCAGCCCACATCGTGGATGTGGCAGCCCACCAAGTTGGGTGCGATGGCACGAAGGGCTTCTTCGTGATTGAGAAGGCCAAGGTTGGCCTGCCTTTGTACGTGTCCGAAATCATGCCAAGTTCCGACCCAGGGCGAGTCTTTGAAGTGGTCCATGAGGGTTTCGAACTCGGCAAATGTCGGAATCTGTTCGAAGTGGCTGCGGGTCTCGATCCCGATCTTCACGCCCACTTTTTCGGCAAGTGGCAGGAGTGCTTCAATGGCCTTCAAGGCGCGATCAAAGGGGGCGGAGGCCAGTGCCTGCCTTTGTCGCACGAGTTCCAGCTTCGCGGCGATGTAGTCACGTCCGAATTGTTTGCCGCTGAGGGCGAGGGATTCCAGATCGTTGGTGATTGGCTTCATGGGCACACTGCCCAGGTGTACCACCATGCGAGAAGCGCCGACGCGAGCCGCCGTTTCCAGGGACTGCTCGGCGAGCTTGATCGCGCGGTTTCGATTCAGTTCGAGTGAGTCGGAAAACTCGTACACATCCGGCGCGTCCTGAAGGATCTCGATGGGGGACGGGCAGGGGTGATGGACGCTCGAAACCTTGATGACGTTTTGATCGACGGCTCGAAAGAAGCCTTCCATCAAGGTGAGCCGTGTTCCGTGACTGATTTCAATGGAGTCGAAACCCAGCTCGAGTACTTCTTCAGCGATGGCCTGACCGTCGTTGTGGCGGTGGGTATTCCAGCACGTGGAGAAGGCAATCATCGAACTTGCAGTGTGCTGTTCGTCACGAGAACAGGGAAGGTCAGTTTGGCACCCGGATCGTCCGCCCGTGTTTCCCAAGTGAAGACTTTGATGCTGGGGCGCTGTGGGTTTCCCGTGAGGACGACGACGTTGATTTGAAGATAGCGTTCTCCGTCTTTCGGGATGTCGAGTGGCTTGATCGAGAGTTCGAGCTCGTTCTTCCCGCGGCTGAGTCCACCAATGATGATCTGCTTGCCGTCATGATTGGCGACCTTTCCATAGTCGGTTCCATTGACCTTCACTCCGGCTTCGTAGCCGAAGCACTGGATGTCGTAACCACCCACGTATTCGGGCTCGCGACAGGGCGGAGGTGTCGGAGGCAGGATCCCCGGGGGGGAAAGCTCCGGGCGTTCGAGAAAACCCGGAGGGACTCCAGTTTGGAGGGCTTCACGGAGATCGGGAGTGGAATCGAGGCTCATGTATCGAGACGAATCAAACCTCCATGCGCCGTCTTCGAGGAAGAACTTCAGGATCATCACGTCGTCCGTGGCTCCTTCCGTCCCGTCGCCAAGATCAAGTTTCCCGAAATAGGCCAGGTGAGCGGTGGGGCCATTGGCCTGAGCCTCAAGAAGTCGAAGGCCCGTGAGCGGAGGCGGTTGAAGAGAGACGCGAAAGATCGCCTCGGGGTACGGTTGTTTCTGGCTGACGATCAAGTTGCGTGTGATCATCCGACGATGGCGTGTGGTGTTGCGCTCCCAAGCCTGAGCATTCTTGCTCATCACTGAGTTTCTCCAAGCCTCGTAGCTTGCCGTCAGTTTGGACCGGAGTTCTTCGGTTGAGTCTTCTGCGCGACTGACTTGCAGATTGAATCCTAAACAGGTGATGACCAGAGTCAGAACGACGAGTTGGGGAGTGAGAAAGCGCATTTTCATGCCCCAATCAAGCATGGGAAGGGGATTTTGTGCAACCTGTGGCTGCAATCTGGGGGAAAAGTGTTTGCTGATGCTCCGAATGTTGGCAGTGTTGTCACTTTGCCACGTGCCGCCCTTATGGAGATTCCCGGAGAAGGATTGACTCGAACACCACCCATCGACCGCAGTCGGGAGTTGCTGAAGACCGCCCGAGAGGAGATCTACAAGACCGTTGGGGATTTGGAGTTGCCCGTCTACATCTGGGAGCCGGAACCTGACAAGGCGCCTCCGTATCCAAAGTCCGTAGCGGCATTCTTCTTCAGCAGCGGCTGGGACAAAGGGCAGGTCGCTCAGTTTGCGCCACACTGCGTGTATTTCGCCTCACGTGGAATGATGACCATGGTCTTTGACTACCGGGTCTCCTCCAAGGTTCCGGGTTCGGGTCCTCTGGATGCAATTGCCGATGCGAGATCAGCGATCCGTTGGCTGCGGTTGAATGCGGTGGAACTGGGGATCAACCCAGGGAAAATCGTCGGCATTGGCGGTTCGGGCGGTGCCCATGCCATTGCGTCGTCGGCCCTTTTGGAAGGATTTGATTCGAACGACGACAATCTCGACAGCAGTCCTGCACCCAACGCGCTGGTCATGTTCAATCCGGTGCTAGATACATCGAAGAAGGGTTTTGGATTGGATCGCTTCCCGGATCCAGGGACCGCCAAGGCCGCAAATTTGATTCGTGCGATTCGCCCGGGGTTGCCTCCGATGTTGGTGATCCATGGAACGGGCGACCGGGTCATTCCGTTCGCGAACTCATTTGAATTCGTGAAGAAGGCATCGAAGAAGAAGAACTTCTGCCGAATGCTCGAATTCGAAGGGCAGGGACATGGGTTCTTCAATTTCAATCTCTCTTTCGAGATGTATGAGGCCACGTTGATGGCCATGGACGAGTTCTTCGTCGAGCTGGGTTTCTTGGAGCCGGATCCGAACGCAGGTTTGGGTGGTGAGGATTATTGAGGTGTGTTGCGGGTCAGGACTTGTGCTGTTGCAATTTGCCTTTGCTGAGTCGGGGAGTTCGCTGCTTTAATGATGCCGATGACTCCTTCGATTGCCATTGGGCTCAGTTTGACGGTGGGCTACGTGTTGGGTGCAATCCCCTTTGGTTACCTTGCGGGCCGGATGAAGGGGATTGATATTCGTCAGCACGGGAGCGGCAACATCGGCGCAACGAATGCGATTCGAGTGTTGGGAAAGGGAGTCGGCATTCCGGTGTTCATCTTGGATCTCGTGAAAGGATGGTTGCCGGTGTGGTTGGCAAAGCTCTGGCTTTCATCCGCAGGAGTGGAGGGTGCGATGCTGACCACGGTGGCGGTGGGGACGGGATTGGCGGCGGTGCTGGGTCACATGTTTACCTTTTGGCTGGCGTTCAAAGGCGGCAAGGGGGTGGCCACCACGGCAGGTGTGCTGATTGGCGTGGCCCCGGATGGAATGTTGGCGGGCTTGCTGATTTGGTTGCTGGTGTTTTTCGCAACGAGGTACGTGTCGTTGGCGTCGATGCTGGCCTCGGCGGCAGTCTCTGGATGGTTGACTTTTCGAATGGCGCGTTCGGGCGAATGGGAGCCCGTGATGCTGAGCTTCGGTGTCTTGATCATGGTGTTGGTCTTCGTCCGGCATCGATCCAATATCGGGCGAATTCTCGATGGAACCGAATCGCGGATGGGCGGTGGCAAGAAGAAGGAAGCAGACGAGCCAAAGGTGGGGTAGGGGAAGAGGATGGAGATGGATCGGATCAAGTCAGTCGCCGTTTTTGGAGCCGGGAGTTGGGGGACGGCGCTGGCGTGTCTTCTGGCGGAACGCGGCCTTGGGGTGCAGTTCTGGGGCAGGGACGAGGCATTGATGACTGCGATTTCGGAGACTCGCGAAAACCACCGATACTTGCCCGGAGTCGCCTTGCCGAATGAGATCGATGTGGTCGTTCGGCTCGACGAACTGAGGCCAGTCGATATGGGGGTTTTTGTGGTGCCCTCGCGAGCGATGCGATCCTCTGCGGAGGCAGTGTTTGAGTCGGGGGCGCTGGTGAAGGCGTCGGTGGTGGTGTCTTGCGCCAAGGGGATCGAAATGGATTCCGGGTTGAGGATGAGTCAGATTTTGAGCGGGTTTTTTGAAGATGCTTTGCCTGCGGTCCTCACGGGTCCCAACCACGCGGAGGAGGTGGGGAGGAAGCTTGCAACGGCAGCCGTGGTGGCCTGTGCAGACGCGGAGATGGCGTTGGCGCTCCAGCAAGTATTCACCTTGCCCTGGTTCAGGTCCTACCGGACGGATGACGTTGTGGGTGCCGAGTGGGGTGCCGCATTGAAGAACCCGTATGCGATCGCGGCGGGCATCGCTCTTGGACTGAAACTCGGTGACAATGCGATCGCTGCATTGGTGACCCGTGCACTTGCTGAAATGGTGCGTTTTGGGATGGAAGAAGGGGGCCGTGCCGAGACCTTTTATGGATTGAGCGGCGTCGGAGATTTGATGGCGACGTGTTTTTCTGAGCTTAGCCGGAATCATCGCGTGGGCGTACAACTGGGTGAGGGGCGATCTTTGGAAGAGATTACTGCGGCCACGTCCATGGTGGCCGAAGGGGTGCCCAATACGGCGAGTTTGTTTCAAGCCGCGCGAGCGAAAGAGGTCCGCACCCCCCTGCTGGACGAGATCCATTCCATCCTCTATCGGGACAAATCACCAATGAAGGCGATGCAGGCCCTTCTGTCGCGCGATCCCAAGCGAGAAACCGACTGAAGAACTGGCTCCGATGCCCATGTTTTGGGGTTTGGATTCGATTTTCTGGACGATTGGCGCAGAAAGAACTTGTTCCGATTGGTGAGGCTCGCTTAGCTGGATCATCACCGTTTCAAACCAAAACAACCCGGTCTTTAAGGAGGAAATCCAACGTGAAATTCAAGTGTCCATCGTGTGAAATGCAGCTGAAAGCCGAGCCGGATATGGCAGGCAAACTCGTTCGCTGTCCCGGTTGCAACACGAAGCTGCAGATCCCGGCGGACTTGGGTGGTGGGGACTCTCCTCCGCCACCGTCTGGAGAATCAGGCTCGGATTTGCCCCCCCCTCCCAGTGGAGCGGAGCAAGGAGTTCCACAGGACCAGCAGGAGATGGCCCCCATGGAGCGCGCCCATGCGGAGCGTGGTGGGTGGGAAGAGGCGGATCCAGCCAATCCAAGCATTCCGTTGAGCCTAGGCATCGCCGTGGTTTCCGCGCTGGCTTGGTGGGGGATTCTCTTCCCATTTGGTGCCGGAGAACCAGGCGCTGCGCCGGTGAATACGGCGGATTACATTCACGATCTGTTCCTTGAGCGGAGTTGGGTGAACTACGTCGAAGCGATTTTCTTTTTCTGGGCCATTGCCATCCTTTACCTCAAGGCGAAGAAGTTGCGGCATCAAAAGGATGCAATGTACCTTGATGTTCTGCCTGTGGAACTGGGCAGCGAAATCAACAGCCAGAACGTCGGCAACTTCATTGATCACCTTTATGCTCTCCCAGGCCGTCTGCGCGACAGCTTGATGGTGAACCGCATCCGCAAGGCCCTCGAGCTCTTCGAGGTGCGCCAGAACAACTCCGAAGTTGCCGGAATGATGGATTCGCAGTCGGACATCGATTCCAATCGAGTGAGTGGCAGCTACGCACTCGTGAAAGTGTTCCTCTGGGCAATCCCGATCCTGGGCTTCATCGGAACGGTTCTCGGTCTGTCTTCCGCCATCGGTGGCATGGACCTCAGCAACGTCTCCGATTTGGACAAGATCATGGGCTCGATCGGCAACGTGACCAGTGGTCTGGGAACCGCGTTCGACACGACCCTTCTGGGCTTGGTTTTGGCCCTTCTTCTGAACTTCCCCATGAACGCCCTTTCAAAGGCGGAAGATGACAACCTCAACAACATCGATGCCTTCTGCGGAGAGGTTCTGATGGCGCGCCTCAACGACGGTGGCGGTGTCGCCGGGGGCGACATGGGAGGCATGATGGACACCCTTGTCCGTGCGGTCGCCAGTGCTCAGCAGCAGTTCCTCGTCGATCTGAACTCGCTGTCGGCAAAAATCAAGGAGCAGGCGGAGAACCTCGACAAACGTGCCGATGCTCATCAAGAGCGTGTGACCACTGAGTTTTCGACAACGCTCAATCGCATTCGGGAAGATCTCACGGGTGCGGTCAAGGACTCCGTCAAAGTCACCACAGACTACACTCGGGCCTTGTCAGACGGAATTGGCTCACTCAATGGCGTGTTGAAGGACCTTGGCGAGAAACAGGTCATCATTCACCAAGTGAAGAAGAAGGGTTGGTTCAGTCGCGATTGAGTCATCCCATTTCTGAGCGTCTCTCTGTTTTACGGGTCTAACCACCGGTCATGGCAAATCGAAGAAAGAGCAACGACAACGAGGTCTCCCTCTTCCCGTTTTTGAGCATCCTTGCGTGCTTGATCGGGGCGCTGGTGTTGATCATCGTCGTTCTCGTCGTGGCTCAAGCCGGAAAGGCGGAGGGGAGGACTCCGGAGGAGATCAAAATGGCGCAGGATTACCAGCGCATGCAGAAGGAGATTGAGGAACGCAAGAAAACCGACGAAGAGCTGAAAAAGAAAATCGAGGAACTCGAGAAGCTTCAGACTGAGGTTAAAGAAAAGGAGGAGCGCTGGGTCAAACTGAGAAAGCTTCTGGACTCCTCGGCAGAAGTTCAGGAGCAGAACCTAAAGATCAGCCAGGAGCTCCAAAAGGAATTGGACGATCTTTTGATAGAGATCGAAGGTATTCAGGCAGCGATGAAGGAGACGCAGAAGGAGATCGCTGCGTTGAAAGCGGAGTTGGAGAAGCGCAAGGTGCCCGAGGACAAGAAGGTTCCACCAGTCGTCGTTCAGCCTTCCGGGTCGGGCATGACGGATGATACCAAGGTCTTCTTTGTTGAGGCTGCATCCGGTGGACTCAAGATCAAAGACGCATGGGGCGAAGACTACCGACTCAGCGCCAAGGCTGAAGTGGTCGTGGCGGACCATGCATACAACTACCTGCTGACCGAGATCGCCAAAAACCCGAAGGCCCTGCTGCTGTTTCTCATTCGGGACGACGGCCAGGGCGCGTTTAACAATGGCGCAGGGCGTGCCGAGGCCGACTATGGCATTCGAGTGGGCAAGCTTCCGATCCCTGGTCGTGGTGAGTTGGATTTGGCATTCTTTGACAAGTATCGTGGCAAGTTGCCGCCTCCGCCTCCCCCACCGGAAGCGCCTGACGAGCCGGCTCCTGAAGCCAAACCGGAGGACATGAAGAAGGCGAAGTGATCTCGTGATTGTCGCCCGACTGCTGCATTTATGGCCAAGAAAGCATCCACCGCTGACTCCGAGCTGAATCTTGATTCACTCATGGACGCCGTCACGAATGTGGTCGGCGTGCTCATGATCGTGTTGATCATGATGGCGCTGAACACAGCGCGGATGGTTCAAAAGATCCTTTCCGATCTTCCTCCGGTGACGGAGGAACAGCACAAAGAAATGCAGGAGAAGGTCAAGGAGTTGCCCCCTCCTCCGATGGATCCCGAAGAACTGGCGAAGAAGAAGAAGGAAGCTGAGGACTCGATGATCAAGGTCACTGAGCAACTCAAGACCATCGATACCTCGACCATTGAGTCGAAGATGAAGTTCATGGATCTGGACTCCTTCCGGAAGCAATTGGAAGAGCGTCGGAAAGAGCGGGAAGTGGTGAAGGAGGAATCCGACAAGCTCCAGGACGAACTGGAGCGGCTCAAGGCCCTACTGGACGAAACCCCGGTTTACCAACCACCGCCTCCGACTTACGTGCGGCTTCCGAATCCTCGTGCGTATCCCGAGAATGCGGTTGAGACCCGGGTATTGGTTGCGAAACAGGGGACTCTCTTTCTGAACACGAAAGAATATTTGGATCCGATCGTGGATGGTTTGGAGAAGGTGAAGTCGCAATTGGAGTACAAGGAAGCGCGATACGAACCGTTCGCAAAGATGCTGGAAGGCATTTTTGCCAATGCGAATCAGGCCAAGGCGGCATGGCCGGAAATGGCGCCGCTTATCGGAAACTTTCAGATCGACGAGCTAGCGATGGCGTTCAAGGCGGTTGCTGAGGCTGGAGTGACACCTGATCGAAAGGTCTTGGAGGCACTGGGTGATATCAGCATCGTCACTCGCTCGACCGTGGACAAGGTGGGCAAGGCCGTGGCTGCGGCGATGAAAGGTGACGTCGATCCATGGAAGGCGTTGGACCCGTCCCGTGATCCTCTCAAGCCAACCATTCAGGCATCGGTCATCGGGGATCGATTGAGTTTCAGTTGGGGAGCGAAAGCCGAAGAGGTGAAATCAAATCCGAAAGACGTCCTGAAATACTTCGTGGACTTGGCTGGAGCTGACAACATCAAGGGCAAAGGGAAGGACCGGACGATCTATGACGCGGCCAAGGTTGCCCAGATGCTGGAGAGGGCAGCGGCAAGTCCGACGATCTCAAAGACCTATGGTTTTGTGGCGAGTTTTTCCCCTGCGTCGACTCAAGTGAAGCTGTCACTCAAGCCGAAGAGTGGTGGTGGGGAGACGTTGGAGCAGATGAAGGATGCGGCTTCGGGGTATCAGCGCCTTCTTCGTGCGATCAAGGATGATCCAAGTGGGGTGGTGATTTTTCAGGTGATGTCAGATGCGTTCGAAGCCTATCTAGAGTCACGGAAGATCGCCGACGACATTGGGGTCCCGGCGACTTGGGAGTTTCTGGGAAGTTTGGACCTCAGCCTCACCATTCCGGGGTTTGCAGTTCAGCGAACGATGGTTCCCAAGCCAGCCAGCCCGACGGGAACGATCCGAATCAACGCTCCCAAGAGGAAGCTGGATTGAGTCTCGGGTTTCGGATTGGACTTCGGGCACAAGTGGAGAACATTCGTTGCCGATGGCTCACAGATTTGTTTGTACTGAACGCGTCCAGTTTTCCGAGACGGACATGGCTGGCATTGTTCATTTCTCGAATTTCTTCCGGTTCATGGAGCGTGTTGAGCATGCGTTCTTTCGCTCTTTAGGGTTTTCCATCTGGGAAGGACATGGCACCGAGGCAGCGGGTGAGGACTGGGTGGCGTGGCCACGGGTTCATGCCTCTTGTGATTTCCGGGCTCCCCTGCGTTTTGAGGAAGAGGTGGATGTGGAACTGCTCGTTGAGGAGGTTCGGGCGCGGACGATCCGGTATGTGATCCGATGCTGGAAAAAGGATGGTCAGCTGGCGGCGGAGGGGCGCATGGTTGTGGCTTGTGTAAGGAAGGATCCGGACAGTGGGGAAATGAAGGCGGTGGAAATTCCCGAACGGTTTCGGTGCCAGATTGAGTCTGCTCCGCCCGAAGCGTTGGAATTGCCGCCGAAACCCTGACTCAATCCAGCAAGAACTCGTAGGCCGTGTCGCAGCGGCTTGCCGTGGGCGTTTCCGGGAGCCGAACAAGTCCAAATCACTCGTAGAGTCGACTGGCCTCTTTGAGAACACTGGCGGTCTCAAGTGTGACCCTCGAAAACCCGAGTTCTCGGGCGCGATCCAGACAGGTTTGAAGAAGTTTCCTCCCGAATCCACGCCCGGGAGCGGTGGCGAGATACATCTTTCTCAGTTCGACATCCGCAGGGTTGATGGGATGGAGGCCCGTGGTGCCAATGAGGGCTGATTGGTCAAAAAGAACCCAAGAATCTGCGCCGCGACTGAATCAGCATTCGTCCCAGTTGAAGAGGTCTGCCTCCGTCGTTTCAGGATCAGGTCGAAGCCCATATTCCGTCAAGACCGAGAAGAAGAGCACACGAAGGGCGGGCTCATCTGCACGAGTTGCCCGTCGGAGCCCGGCACTCATGCCTCCACCGTGATTGGAGCTTTGCGCAGCAGGACGTCGGTGCCAGGGCGAATCAACTCTTCTTCTTGAAGAACTCCTCGCCCTTTGTGATGCTGCCATCCGCATTGATGATGGTGAAGTCACCATTGTTCTTTTCGGCGAGATCGTTGAGATCCTCAGCAGCATCGGGCTCCATCATGGCGGTGGTGTGGATGGTGGCCCGCTTGCCACCTTTGCGATTGGCTTGGTTGATCATCTCGATCCATCCCTTCGGGTCGCCGGTCGTGCCGTCAGTCATGAAAAAAATGACGTCAGGCTTGGGGCGGATATCGAGTGCCATCAGGACCGGTGGTCCCCAATTGGTGCCGAAAGTTGGCTCGAGATTTTTGAGAAGTTCACGGCTCTCCTTGATGTTTTCTTTGGTACCATCGCGGTACTTGAACTTGGGGATCTTTGGGTTGTCGTCCCCTTTGCGGATATTCCAACGATAGTTTTTCCACTCGGGTTCATTGTCACCCGCCTTGATCTCGTCATGCGGCCAGGCGAAGGCGGAGAAGAAAAGGATTTGGTACTGAGTTCCCTCGGGCAATTTGCGGATGCTGTCGTCCAGCTCCTGTTTCATGAGGTCGAACTTTGAGATGGAATTCTTGTTCTTTCCTTTCCCTTTGCTCTTCATGGAAGCAGAGGCATCCACCGCGAAAATGACGCGTCGTGCCTGGCTGGCATTTCCCATGAAGGAGACGGTCCCCATGGTCGCGCCTCCAAAGTTGGCATCAAAGGAGCCAATCATCGTTCCCAAATCGACAGACTCCGTCGTCGGTTCAAATTCAACGGTCGGGAGTGGCACCGAGGAAGCACCCACGGCCGTCATCAGACGCGCACTTGTCGTCGCTTGGGTGACCTGCGGCTGGGGGGGCTGTTCGACAACTTTTTTGGTCTCAGGCGTCGGATCCTGTGAAGTTGGCGCAGAGATGGCCGTGATCTCGGCTGCCTTTGGACGGGGCATCACCACATAGACGGTGAAAAGCAGGATTCCCAAGGCCACATGGACCAAGATCGCCACGCCTGCGGCGGACAACTTTTGAACCAAGTGGCTCTGCTCCTTTACATCAGGCAGTCTGTCATCGGCCCGGAATCCTGAATCGGGATACGGAGCATGAGCAATGAAATCGTCCTCAATAACTGGTGCCTGCGCAACCGTTGAAGAATCGGCCGGACTCAAAACATGATCCGGTGGTGGGATCGAAGTCAGGGGTTTGGGCGCGACAGGCTGATCGTTGGAAGGAGGTGGGAGGCTCATGTGTCGTTGGAACTTTCCTGTCAGGATAGAACAATTCCATCTTCTGTGTCCATAGGCATTTACTCCACAGCACTCGCAGCATTGGCTCGGTGAACGCTCAATTCTCCATTCCGCACAAGGAGATGATGGTCGGCCTTACAGCGGCTACCTTGACGCGGAAATTCGATAGAGATGCTGTTCGGTGCGGATGATCAAATCATGGTCGACGACAGCGGGAGAGGCCAGCACGCGTTCGTCGAGGTGGTTCGTGGTCAGAATTTTGAGCGCCTTTCCCGGCTCAACCACGGCGCAGGTCCCTCGCTCATCAATGAGGTAGAGGCGACTGTCGGCGTGCAGGATGGAAGCCGAAATCGGGCCCGTACACCTTTCCTGAAAATGAACATCGCCATTCTTGGCGTCGAGGCAGGAGAGGAGACCGTTGTCCGCGACCATGTAGAACTCGTCACCAACGACGACCATGGACGGATTGTGAGGCGCGTATTTGTCCTGCTCCCAAGCGAGATGGGTTTCGGTGACGTCGCCTTTTCCGCCGGTGCGAATGGCGAGGCAACGGGGTTTGTCGTAACCGGTGGCCAAATAGATGAGGCCGTGGGCATGGATCGGGCGGGGGACCACGGAGTAGCCTTGGTCGTAGTTGAATCGCCAGATCTCGCTTCCGTCAACGGGGTTGAGTCCTGCGACCATTCCACTGCCTGGGCTGATGATTTGGGTCTCCCCTTCGACTTCAATGGCCAGTGGCGTGGAGAAGGAAAATTTGCGTTTTGCATCCGAGGTGCGGGCGGTTTTCCAGCGTGTTTGACCTGTGGCTTTGTCGAGCGCAATGATGCCGGGGTTCTCACCGCCATCGGCACTGAAGACGAGGAGATCGCCGACGATGATCGGGCTGCTTCCATTGCCGTGCACGGGCTTGTACGGGTGCTCACGATTCTTCCAGAGGATCGCTCCATCTGCAGCATTGAGGCAAGCGGTTCCCTGATGTCCAAAGTGCACGTAGACCTTCCCCTCCTCCCAGATGGCCGTGGGGCTGGCGTGGCTGTTCTTCTTGTGAACCCGAGGGGCCGTTGCTGACTTCTGAGAAAAGACTTCCACGTTCCACAGAATAGCTCCTGTCGTGGCATCGAGAGCAAGGGTGCGGAGAGATCGATCTACCTCAGGGCCGTCTTCGCCTTCGGGCACGGCGCTGGTGATGAATATGATGCCGTCGATGACAATCGGCGACGACCAGCCAACTCCGGGAGTCGCAACCTTCCAAACGACATTCTCCGAAGGACTCCATGTCAACGGCAGGCCTTGGGCCGAGGAATGTCCCTGGCCGGTGGGACCGCGAAACTCCGGCCAATCCTCCGCAGAAGTGAAGCTGACCAAGAGACTGAAAAGAGCGAGGGTGAGGTAGGGCTTCATGAACGGTTAAAGAAGGGGCGGGGCAGTGATCAGACGGCAATCTCGGCCTTGATGGACGGCCATGGGTCATACCCTTCGAGAGTGAAATCGTCGAAGACGAAGCCGTCGATGGATTCCACCTCGGGATTCAAATGCATGGTGGGCAGGGCGCGTGGCTCACGGGTGAGCTGGAGCTTGGCTTGGTCGAGATGATTGGAGTAAAGGTGAAGATCACCGAATGTGTGAACGAAGTCGCCGGGCTTCAGCCCACACACCTGAGCCACCATGAGCGTTAGCAGCGCATAGGAGGCGATGTTGAAAGGCACGCCAAGAAAAAGGTCAGCGCTCCGCTGGTAGAGCTGACAGCTCAATCGATCTCCGGCGACGAAAAACTGAAACAGGCAGTGGCAGGGAGGGAGTGCCATCTGATCGACGACGGACACGTTCCAAGCACTGACGATGTGACGCCGACTGTGCGGATTGGTCTTCAGGCCCTCAATAAGCCGGGCAATCTGATCGACGGGTTCCGCGTCAGGATGCGACTTCCATCGGCGCCACTGTGCGCCGTAGACGGGACCCAAGTCCCCGTTTTCGTCCGCCCATTCGTCCCAAATAGTGACCCGGTTTTCATTGAGATAGCCGATGTTGGTGTCGCCCTTAATGAACCAAAGCAGCTCGTGAATGATGGAGCGGAGATGAAGCTTCTTGGTCGTAACGAGCGGAAAAGTTTGGCTCAAATCATAGCGGCTCTGCTCGCCGAAAACCGAGTAGGCTCCGGTGCCGGTCCGGTCTTCACGGTATTGACCGTGGTCCAGCACTTTGCGGAGCAGGCGATGGTATTGTTCCATCTCTGGATGCTAGCGGATCCGTGGGGAAGGGCAAGTGCAGCCCGCAGGCAATCCGATGGCTGCTCCGAGGCTATGCGACGGGACAGCTCAACCAGAAGGTCGTGGTGTTGTTCTCTGAAGCGACTCCAAGTTGGAGGTTCATCTGATGGGCCAGCATTGCGGCGATGGTCAGGCCGAGGCCCAGATGATTGGTGTTCTTGGAGCCGTGGAAGGCACGGAAAACCTCCTCCAACTTGTCGGGAGCAATGGTGGAGCCCGTGTTGCTGATGACGATATCCACCCGGTTTTCCTCCGCAGGAGTCACAACACCCGGAGGGCACACCTTGATGGCGGCCTTTCCACCACCACCTGCCGCAGCTTCAGCTGCGTTTTTCAAGAGCTCCACCAGGATCTCTTTGAACTTGGAGGGGTCGATCGGAATGGTCGGGAGGTTGGGGTGAATTTCGGCTTCCAATGCGACGCCTGCCTTCGTGAATGGCTCCGTCAATGAATTTTCGACCGCGGCAAGGTACTCATTCAAATTCATCGGTTGTGGACTGAGTTTGGCGCAGCCACCGGCCGAGCGGATGCGCTCGCTGAGGTTTGTCACGCCAACGGAAGCCTCGCGAATGTGCTGCATGTTTTCAGCCACGGCGGGATCCAGATCCTCGGTCATCAGAATGAGGCTGCTGAAGCCTTGAATCACAGCGAGCAAATTATTCAGCTTGTGAGTGAGGCCGCGAAGCAGTTCTTGATGAAAGCCTTCGCTATGTTCTTGGCCGAGTTGGAGCGATGTCGGGAAGGTAAACTGCATGTCGGGCGGATAGTGGGGGGATTCGTGCGTTGCCAGCGTTTCAGTAATGCAGGTGGAACCCATGGCGAGCAACCCGAAAAACCGGCAGCAAGGGGACAAAAAGGGGCCTGTCCTTGGCGGACAGACCCTTGGGGAATTCGGAGTTCGAAGAACTCAATCGATCCGCGGACTCATCATGACGCTTTGCGTGCCCTCTTGGCAGCTTTTTTTGCCGAGGGTGCCTTGCTGGCCCGGGGCTGTGGAGTCTTGGAAGCTTTCCTTGCTGGAGACTTCTTTTTTGAAACAGCTTTTTTGGAAGAGGCCTTCTTCGGGGATTTCTTCTGAGCCTTCTTCTCCAAGTCCGTGGACATCTTGTCGAGGGATTTGGCGAGGTTTTGCTCAAGCTTGGTCAGGGACTTCGTGAAACTGTCAGCGCGCTTGCGGACCTGTTTGAGCGCTGCCGCCCCCTTTTTCCGGAGGCCCGCCTCACCACTTTGGATCCATTCATCCAAGCTTTTGCGGGCCGTGGCGGTATGAGCGGAGGTGTCGTTGAGTTTCGTTTCCAGCTCATTGATGAGCTTGCGGGCTTTGTCGAAGTTGATTTGCATGGTCTCTTAGGTCGGTTGGTGAGGGTAGAGCATCCGTCACCAATGGCTCGTCGGTCAAGTGACGTTTCAAAAACGTCACGGTTGAGGGATGGAAATTTTAAAAAATCAATAAACCCAAGCACTCAGTATCGACCATCATCTCGCGCCTCATTGCTGGATGGCGCTTGATCCGTCGGATTCTGCAACTGCGTGACCAGTCTTTGGAGACCATTCCGTGCAAACTCACTGGGCGGGTAGAGACGGCGTGCTTTCAGATACCATGCGATGCTGCTGCCGATCTGATTTCGCTCCTCATTGGTTTTGGCTCGTTCAAGGGCGCTGACGAATTCAGATGCCTTCACCGAGAGCGTCGAACGGAGTCTCGTGATTTCCGGATCGTCGGGAAATTGCTCGAACTCCTTTTCGATGGCTTCCCACGCGCCATGGGAGTTCCCGTTCTTGTTCGCCTCCTCGGCGGCATGAACGACCATATTGATCCGGTTCATCGTGGTAAGCACCTCCTTAAGTTGTTCCTGCCGGGCGGGATCATTGATCGCGGAGGCGAGAAAGCGTCCCTGGTCATTGAAGATTTGGCGATAGTTGCGCTGGCTGAGGAGACGGTCGAGATCGAGCAGGGCCTGGGCTTGAATGTCCGAGTTTTCTCCGATCATGGTGGAAAGTTCGCGAAGTTTGGGATTTGTCGGCCAAATTTCGGCTGCTCCCCGGAGGTTCTCCTCCACTCCCGCCTGGTCACTGCGGACGGCGGCGGCTTTGGCGGCGTTCAGCTTCATGTCACTGACGGTCTTGGCCGTCTCGATGGCGGCGAGCGGCTTCGAATAGTCGAAATCTTTGGCCATGCCGCGAAGCTTGGTGACCAGTTCTTCGGCGAGAACGTAGTCGCGCATCTCCATCGCTGAGATCAGTTGGTTTCCATCCCGCACGTAGTCGAGAACTTCCAGCTTCACTTTCATGGGAAGGGTTCGGATGCGGGGCAGGTACTCGCCAATGGCGAAGGCCTCGACGAGGCGGTTGCTCGCGCTGTCGTAGTCCTTTCTGGAGACGAGTTGTTGGAAGGCCACAACGGCCTCATCGACGGAGCGGATGGCTTCGGAAGCGAGGCTGTCGATGGATGAGACGGTGGGTGGTGAGCCCAAACCCGCGCTGAACATTTTCTTCAAATCAGAATCGTCTTCGAGTTGCAGCGTGCTGTCGCCATCCCGAAAGACGAGGGGATAGAATCGCGCAGCCATGAGTGCGTGTTCGAAGCGTCGCTGTAGAAAAAACTGGGCGATGAGGCCCTGAAACTGAGCTTTTCCGGTCAGTTCGGAGACGCCGATGGCGGCTTCGTTCATCTTCATCCGGGCTTCGATCTCGGCGATCGATTTGATGTAGCCTGAGACGCGGCCCAGAGTGAGCGAGACTGTTTGCTGATCGTTTTGTGCCTGCTGGCCCTTGCCCTTTCCTTGGGCCCCTGCCCGGGAATTGGAGTTGCCGATGGAGGTGTCGGCCATGCCTTGTTCCGTGTTCCACTCCAGTTCCTTCCTCCGCTTCAGCATGGCTTCGTTGGCCAAGCGTCGGTCGTTGGCACTCTGCTTCGACATCCACATGTCGGAGATGGCGTTGGCGAGGGTGTTGCAGAGCCCGGCATCGATATGAAAATCACCGGCCTCGGGAAGAAGAGCGAAGGCGGCGGCCGCGTCGGGTCCTCCTTGTCGTGTCGGAGCCAAAAGCTTGAGGATGGACTTGATGAGGTCGCGGTACGCCTTGTCTTCGGCACCGTCGGCTTCGGGCGTTGCGAGATAGACCTCGAACCGCGCTTTGACGAGGCGATTGTTGCTGACGTTCCACATCTTGCCATCCCACGTGGCGGTCTCGCTTCCCGGGTCAAGAAATGGAACGGCATCTCCCAAAAGGTTGCCTCCAGATTTCTTTGAGCTTCCGCCGGATCTGGGAGAGCTGTCTGTGGCTGGCGATGACGAAGGCTGGGGGGCGGGGGCACCCCCTCCACCGCTGCCCGGGAGGACCTGGGCCGGCATCGAGGTCGCTGCAATGAGCGTGAGGATGGGGGCGATCTTGACGAACGATTTCATGGAATAATGGCTGGGGCTAGGCTTTGACGATTTCCTGGGCTTCGAGGATTCCGGTTTCCTTCACCATGACTTTGAAAAGAAACCGCTGTCCGCGTTGAACATTTTGTGAACTCAAACTGCCGGGGATCCAGACGGGGATCAACGTGGTGGAAGCACCATCACCCACGCTTACGCTGAAAAGGCGCCCTTCAGAGGCGCGCCAATTGTCGAGTCGGTCATCAATGAGCCCTTCAACGCGGTAAACGTTTCCGCTGAGGGCGTTGGCATTCTCCAGATACTCGGCGGTGCTCAGTTCGGTGATTCCGGCGAACGGATCCGTGGTCCGATTCATGAACGAGTAAGCCCCAGCCACGACCGCACCAATGACGAGGGCCACAAGGAGCAGTTGGACGGGATTGACGGAGGAGCGTGCGCGACGAGCCATGGGGAAGGATTAAGCGGGGTCTGGAAAATGGAAAGGTTAGGGGGAACTCGCTGGAACTTCAATCAATCAGAATCCCACTGGCTTTGGTTGACGCCAATCCACGTCAGGACAAGACCGGCGAGGATGTGAACCCCCAAAACGAAGGCGGCTTGAGAGTCGGGCACTAGATCGGTCTCCGTGACTTTTTTGACCGCGTCGTAGAACGCGGTGGATCGCATGGAGTAGAGGCTGCCGGACCAACTCCAAAAGGATACGATGAAGGGTTGAACCCAGCCCTCGATCACCTTGGGCAGCGTCAGCACAGCGCCGGAGAGTGGTAATTGAAAGCCAACGAGATAGATGCAGAGGAGTGTCGACTTTTCCGCCGTTCTCATCAGGGCTGAGATCGCCAGACACACAAAGGTCATGGCCGCAGCCGCGAGTACGAGCAGCCCCAGTTTGACCTCCAACTGCCCCGGCAAGCCGCCTGTCATGGTCTCGACAAAAAGTCCCATCCAAAGGCTTTGGGCCAGAATGAAAACGCCGAGGAAAATGATCTTGCTCAGGACGTAGGCGGTCGGGCGGAGGCCTCCCAGTTTCTCTCTTTCCAAGAGGGATCGTTCACCGGCGATCTCGCGCGCGGCGGTGTTGGACGCCATCAGGGTGACGAGGACCACTTGCAGCATGATGAGCCCGGAGACGAGGCCGCCGGTGGAGAGTTGATCCACCAGGTGCTCGGTTCTTCGCGTCAATTCCTCGATCACGTTGGCGTCCTGCCGCTGGGAAAGGGCGCGCATGGGTTTGATGCCGTCCCAAGCAAAGACCACGACCAGCACTGGGAATCCCGCCAGCATGGCCAGGTGAAGCCAGATCTGCGCGGAATCACGGAAGAAGATCAGCCACCGCCGCTTCACGAGTTCCCAAGTTTGCGCAGTCAGCCCTGGCAGAGCGGCAAAGGAGGGCTGCTTGCGTGCGGCCTTGCGCTTTTGGGTCGACTCTTCTTCGGACTCTTCACCGTCGAAGACATTGACCTTTCGCTTGTGAAACACCGTCTTCTGGCCGTCGGCATCGTCTGCAGTGGGGAGATCGATGTCTTCAGCATCGCTGGAATCCGATACCTCCTTATCGCTCTCCATGTTCTTGGCGCCCCGGAGAGCTGGGAATTTGAACTCACGATAGTAGGAGTCGCGGTGCTTTTTCCACGACTCGTGCCATTGCTCGGCGGGTCGCTGCCCCAAGCGAAGGTAGATATCCTCGGGTTTGTCGACGCTGAAGTAAAAATTGAGAGTCTCTGGCGGGCCGTGGTAGGCCACACGGCCCTGCTTCATCACAATGACGGAGTCGTAGATCTCGAGATTCGAAAGCGAGTGCGTGACGTTGATCACAATTCGCCGCTCATTCTCCCGAGAAAGTTCGTGCAGAAGCTTCACGATTTGCTCCTCGGAGAGGGGATCCAGACCGCTGGTCACTTCGTCACAAAGGAGGAGGGAAGGATTCGTGACAAGCTCCAGCGCGAGCCCGAGGCGGCGTTTTTGGCCTCCCGACAAGACGCTCACCCGCCGGTCAGCCAAGTCTGTCAATCCGGTGGCATCGAGCGCATGTTCAAGCCGCAGATCAAACTCCTCGGCATCCCGATGGCGAACGCGGAGGCTGATGGCGCTCGCGATGGCTTCTTCCACCGTGAGCAGTTCATGGGCGAGACTGAACTGAGGGACATAGCCGAGCTCGCCTGGGTGAAGATCCTCTTCTTCGGCAAGGTCGCGACCATCCCAGATGAGATCCCCCTCGGATTGCTCGTGAATTCCCGCGATCGTTTTGAGCAGGGTCGATTTCCCGCAGCCCGAGGGACCGACAATGGCGATCAAGTGGCCGGCGGGCACACTCAAGGAGACGTCATCTAGAAGGCGTAATTCCTCGCCGCGGACATGAATGGTGTGACTGACTTGGGAGAGCTGGAGCATGCGAAAAGTTTGAAACCCCGTTGCCTTGGGAAAGGATGTAAGAATCTCAGGAGATTCTTGGCATGGCAAGGTTCTTCCTTATGATGGAGTGGTTTCGCCCGCAACCCCCGTTCTTCGCTGATTATGTCCGATTCCACACGTTCCAGCCGCCGCCGCTCACGATCCTCGGGTTCGTGGCTGGCGAGAATCATGATTGCGGGGGTGATCTTGGTGATCGCAGGGGTGGCCGGAGTGATGTGGGGCGTGATGACTTTTCGCAAGTACCTCACGAGCGATGCCTTGCGACTGGAGCTGGCATCGCGGCTGTCTTCTCGTTTGGGGGACGCCGAGGTGGAATTGGCCCCGCTCTCTTGGAACGGCGGCCTCGTGCGCGTGGACCGGCTTGGTGTCGTCAAGGACGATCTGGTCAACGGGCAAGTTCACGGGCTGCAAGCCACGTTGGATTGGGCCGGGCTGAAGCGACAAACCGTGCATGTCACGGAGTTCCGCGCAGATTCGGTGGAGGTCGAGTTTGCAGGGATCGCGCCCACGGGAGTGGATCGGTCAGAAAAGGGGCCTGAGCCGGATGTCAACGAGATCGCCCTGCCAGAAACCCCGACGGGATGGCGGGCGTGGCTGCCCAACAAAGCAGAGGTGGATCGGGTGATCATCGACCGTGTGGATGCGATGCAGACGGCGGGCTCGAATCCCATTCGCCTCCGAGATGCCCGGATCGTGGCGGAGCCTGCGGCTGGCGAGAAGGCGTGGTCCATCCAGATGGGCGAGTCGGAGCTGAGCATTGGCACCTCGGAGCAAGGAGCCTTTGACATCCGTTCGGCCAGCCTCCGTGCGGATGAATCCCGTCTTTTTGTCAATGACGTCCGTGCCGGATGGATGGGAGGCAGTGAAGTGACCGGGCGCGGGTTTCTCGAACTTGGATCGGGGCAGCTCGATTTTGGTGGTCGCGTGACGACGCTCGATGTACTGAAACTGATTGGCCCCTCGTGGAAGGGAAAGCTCAGCGGGGATGTGAACGGGGAGTTTCATCTGGGCCTGAGTGCCGGGCAGCCAATGCGGGTCAAGGGTCACGCCGAGTTGAAAGGTGGCGTGCTTCAACAGATGGCGGTGCTGGAAAGAATCGCCACCTACACCAAAGTCGACCGCTTTCGGCGGCTGGTCTTGGACATCGCAGAGGCCGACTACGTTTGGACACCGGGCAGCGTCACGCTCAAGAACCTCGTCATTCAGTCCGATGGATTGATCCGGATTCAGGGAGGCATTGCGATGCACGACGGTGCTTTGTCCGGGACGCTGCAGGTCGGCGTGACATCCGGCACCTTGCGTTGGATCCCGGGTGCAGAGAGACGGGTCTTTGTCGAACCGGCACCCTCGGCCTCCAGTCCTTCGGGCTATGTGTGGACCACCGTTCGACTTGGCGGAACCACCAGTGCGCCGACGGAAGATCTCAGCGACCGATTGATGGCCGGCGTTGGAACCGAGTTGCTCTTGGCTCCAGTGGAGACCGCCACGCAGGTGCTCGAAGGGGCCACCGGCACCAAACTCCCCAAGGCAGGTGAGGAGGTTCTCAAGGGTGGAACCGACACCCTTAAAAAGGGACTCGAAGCCGGTGCCGGTCTCCTCAAGGGGTTCCTTCCCGGCAACTGACCCTCGGAGATCCGACAGCGGAGGCGGTTACTCGCCGGTTTGCTCCCACTTCCGGCCCCGACCGGTCTTTACGGCTTGGGTGAGGCTGGCGTAGAGCGAGTTGAGTTCGTCCTCGGTTTCCAAAATGAATTCCACGGTGTGAGCGTGCGTGGACGTCGGGTAGTTTTTCACCACTCGCATGTCTGTCGAACCCGGAGCGACGCGCTCCGCAACGCCTGTCACGACCGCCTTGGCTTTCTCCAATGCGGACTGGCTGGCCCCGAGGACGCCGGAGTCGATCTGCTTGGTCACGGGCTCCAGAAAATAGAAGCGCGCTTCGACGGAGGAATTGGTGGCGATGTTCACTTCGACCACGCGCGCGGCAGTGTCGGCCACGTACTCGTGCTTGGAGATGCTGGAGATGGAGTTCAGCCAGACGAGGTAGTGACCTCGCTCAAACTCGGCTTCCCACGCCCGAAGTGGGGAGGCTTGATCGGGAGTAGGAGGTTGCGTTTGCGCGTTGAGATGACCCACGGAAAGGGTGGCGGCCAAAAGGATGAGAGAGAGCAGGGGGCGGTTCATGTGTGTGAGTGTTGTGGATTTTCGTCTTCGGAACAATCGCAAAAAGGGAGCGAGTGCAGGTTTCAGGTGACCGCTTCCACGACCACCCGCGACCCGGAAACCTCCCGGACGCGGACATGGACACCGCTTTGGAGGTAGTCGCCCTCCACCGCAGCTTCCAGCAGCTTTCCATCCAGTTCGATGGTGCCGCTGGGTCTCAGGGCACTTCTTGTGACGCCAAGATCTCCGATGTGCGCACGTTGTGCGGCTGACAGAGAGGGAGTTTCACTCGCGGTGCCTCCGGCCTCAGCGGCAAGCACCAGTCGCTTGAACGGGGCCATCTCGGGAATGAAGCGGATCATCAGCGCGATCAACACGGCGGCGCCGACGAGCCCGAGAGCAAAGTTTCGCAACCCGACCGCGTAGGTGGCCAGACTGAACCAGCCGCCCCACTGCGACTCCATGTTCTCCGCCACCTCCGGTGTGATTTCATTGGGAATCTCCCATCCGGACATGGTGTAGACGAGCGCCACCATGATGCAGAAAAAGCCCACGATTCCCGGCACGAACATGCCAGGAACCAGAAAAATCTCCAGCAGCAGCAGGATGGACCCGAGCACGAACAGTCCGACCATGAACGCGGTCTCCTGACCCACCAGACTGCCCGCCACGTAGTGCCCGAAGAAGAAGGTGCCAAACGCGAGAATGGAAACGATTCCCGGCAGACCGAATCCTGGTGCCTGCATCTCCATGTAACCAGCAGCAAGACCGATCAGGATGAGGATGGACGCATACTTCGTCACCCAAATGGCAAAGCTTTCAAACGACGTCGGTTCTGCCGTCACCACCTCTCCCTTCAGTCCCTCGGCCTTCCGGATCTCATCGATGCTCGTTACGATGTCCTTGGCAAAGAGGGGCTTCCCATCCACTTCCATCACCGCCTGCTCGGCATCCAGCGTCAAGATCTCTCCTTCAGCGCAGAGCACTTCTCCGTTCACAATCAATTCGCGATCCTTGTCAATCATGCACTCGATCACCCGCCAGTCGTGGCCCTTCTGCTTTGCGACCGTTCGGGCCATGCCCATGATCGCGGAGTTCATCTTCGCACGCTCGGCCTCTCCCATTTCTCCGCCGCCTCCGTAGATCGGCGTGGCTGCCCCTGCGGATCCGGCGGGAGCGATGTAAATGCGGTCCGTGGCAATCGCGATCATCGCACCCGCTGACAACGCCCGGGGATTGATGAACGCGTAGCTTGGAGGCACCAGCTTCTGCAAATCCCGCATCATCAGGTTCGTCGTGTCCCAAGCGAGTCCGCCCGGGGTGTCGAGATCAAAAATCACGGCCTCGGCACCTTCCTCCGTGCAGCGTTCCAGTGTGCGGGTCATGAACTCGAACCGAGCTGGAGAAATCAGATCGTCCTCACCGACGGGAATGCGCACGACCTTGCCCGTGAAGTCTCCCCGGGTCGTCTTCTTGGCCTTGCTGCCCTCGGTGGACTTGCTGCCCTGGGTGTCAGCCGTTGTTGCGCTCTCGGGTTGAGGCTCCGTGGATTCCAGCAGCGACTCCGTCAGCGCCACCAGCGGAGTCTTTAGATTCAGCGCTTCTTCCAAGGCCTCCACATCGCCCAAAATTCCATCTGCCAATGGCCCTTCTGCGCCCTGCGCCTGGGTCGCCTGATCCTCATCCAGCAGAAGCAGTTCATTCTTTCCCGCCAGCGTGTCCTTGCCGTTCTTGATGATCAGGTTCGCATCGATCATTCCGGCCACCAAATCCACCGGATGGGCCTTGAGCTTGCAGAGACTGCGCGCTGTGGCTTTCACTCTCGCCATGGCCTGGGCCTGCTCCGTTTTTTGCGTCACTTCAGAGGCTTCTGACGAAAAAATGGGGTCAGGTGGCGCGGCCCCGATTCGCGATCCCGGCACCATCCAGATCTCGTCGCAGGCAAGGGCCAGCAGCGCTCCCCCTCCGACCGCTGCCGAGTCGATCCAAGCCACGGTCTTCACGCCGTCACCCAGTCGCGCCAGTTGCTCGGCCTTCGGAAGTGCCACCAAGGTTCCCGACTCAGGGACATGGATCTTGAAAACGATCACCTCGGCTCCGCGCTCGACGGCCTTCTCAAGGAGCGCCCACGTTTCCCGCCAGCGCCGCGCATCCGTGACCTCCGACTCGGAAATCGTCAGGGTCAGCGCGCGATGATCCTCTGCCAACATCGGCCCGGGCTTGTCGACTTCGACCTCGGCGGCCGCACCGCTGGCGATCAAGGGCCACGCACAAAGCGCTCCCAGGCAGCTCATCAAAAAACAACGAATCATGATCTAGACTACGACTGTCGCCTCAAGACGGCAAGCTGCGTCCGAGGGGATCAGGCGTCCGAAGATGGAAATGACGCCAGCACCTCTGAAGGCGAAGGAAAGTGTCGGCGGGCCGGAGCCTCAGGCATGCGCCTTGATGAAGGCCTCGACGGCTTCCTTGGTCGCAGGGAGTGCGTGGTTTTGCAGGGGCAGACTCTTGAGCGCTTCGAGCGTCGGATGGGTGGGCTCGCTGCCGGTGGCTTGGGCAACGACTTCGGGGAACTTGGCAGGGCTGGCGGTGGCGAGGACGACGCTGGTGCGGTCGGTGGCCATGTCGGTGAAGGCGCAGGCCGTGTGGGGATCGACAACGTATTGGTGATCCTTCCAGACTCGGCGGATGGTGGCTGCGATCTCATCATCCGACATGCGGGAGGCGCGGAAGCTGGTCTCAGGGAGATCGATGTGGACAGGGGCACCGGATTTGATCTGGGCCATGATTTCACGGACGCGGGCCGGATCCTTGTCGAGAATGAAGAATAGGAAGCGCTCGAAATTGGACGCTGCCTGGATGTCCATGCTGGGCGCGTGGCTGGGGAGGACATCGCCCTGAAGGTAGTCGCCCGTGGTGAAGAAGCGGTGGAGGATGTCGTTCTGATTGGTGGCGA